>CALVIT010000019.1 GCA_944331845.1 uncultured Clostridia bacterium | reverse complement strand
TCTTTGTATATGGTGTAATATTAATTAATAGTCTTTGTATATGGTGTAATATTAATTAATAATCTTTGTATATGGTGTAATATTTATATCTAATACTTGTAGTAATATTTATTTATAATTAATAATGATATCTATCTTTATTGATAAAAATAAATAATACTTTAATTATATACTCTATAATACAGTTTTTATAATCAATAGACTAATATATATAATAATTTATTAAGTATTATATTTATTTAGAAAATGCAATAAGAACTTAAGTATTAAATACCTAGCATTTTATTTATATTATAACTAATTGTTATTGTTTGTTAGTTAATTTTTTTAGTATACTTCTATGCGGTTTACTATCACTATATTTTAGAGATTTAATAAGCCCTGACACTTCTACTATGCCTGTGTCGACATCTATTTTTTGTACTTTTAATTTGTCGCCTTCAATGCTCAAAACTGCATTATTGATATGAAGTGTAAGTCCGTTCTCGCTAGCACTTTCAACATTTGTTATGCCCGTTATTACCGTTGAATTTCTAGAGTCAATAGTGATTCTGTGGTTTTGATAATTCGTATCTAATGTGTTAATTTCATTCAAATTTTCCATAAAAAAATACTCCTATTTATAAAATATTATGAATATATTTAACTATATTCTTTAATTTGACAAAATATGCATAATTTGTGTTTTTTATCGCCACAAAATCGCTAAAAAATGAGTATTTTACTTGTGTTTTGGTGTGTTTTATGGTATAATTTACTTAATAAAATTTGTATATTATTGATTTAAAATTAAACAATTTTATTGAATAAAAATAGAATATAAAATACGAATTAATGAGGTTGTTATGAATAGTGAATTTGATGAGCAAAATGTTGAAGAACTTGAGAATAAGTTGAAACATTCTACTAAATACGATGAGAGTGATATTCAGGTTCTTGAAGGACTTGAACCTGTGCGCAAGCGTCCGGGTATGTACATAGGTTCTACTGATGAGCGAGGACTTCACCATTTGATTATCGAGATTGTTGATAACAGTATAGATGAGGCACTAGCAGGGTATTGTAACAAGGTAGTTGTTACTCTTTGTAAAGATGGAAGTGTGAGCGTCAAAGATAATGGGCGTGGTATTCCAACAGGAATGCACAAGACGGAGAAGAAATCTGCTGTCGAAGTTGTTTTGACTAAGTTACACGCTGGTGGTAAGTTCGGCGGTAATGGTTACAAAATTAGTGGCGGTTTGCACGGCGTAGGTTTGTCTGTTGTCAACGCCTTGTCTGTATGGCTTAAGGCTGACATTTATCAAAATGGTAAACATTATTTCCAAGAATATAGAAGGGGTGTGCCATTAGCACCGCTTGCTGTTGTTGGAGATACGCAAGATAGGGGTACGCAAATAAGTTTCTACCCTGATAAAGAAATTTTTGAGACAATAGACTTCAATTTCGATTTCCTTAAGGTTAGATTTAGAGAGATAGCATTCTTGAATCGTGGATTGACAATCGAGTTAATAGACGAGAGAAATGACCAAAAAGTAAGTTTTTGTTTTGAAGGCGGTATCAAAGAGTATGTTCAACAACTCTGCGCTAAGAAGCAAACATTATTTGGCGATGTCTTGTATCTACAGAAAGTAGCGGATAATTACGAAGTAGAAATATGTATGCAGTATGACGATGGATACGCTGAGAATATCCATTCTTACGCTAATAACATTAACACCATTGAAGGCGGTACGCACTTAACAGGGTTCAAAAATAGTTTGACCAAGATAATAAATGATTATGCTATTAAAAATAAAATGATTAAAGAGAGCGACAAACTTTCTGGCGAAGATGTAAGAGAAGGTTTGAATGCTGTCATTAGTGTAAAACTTACTAACCCACAATTTGAAGGGCAAACAAAGACTAAGTTAGGCAACTCTCAAATGCGTGGTTATGTTGAGAAAGTTATGTTTGATGGCTTTGGGTCATTTTTGGAAGAGAACCCAGCGACCGCTAGAGAATTAATATCAAGATGTTTGACCGCACAGAAGGCAAGGGATGCTGCTAGAAATGCGAGAGATTTAACTAGAAGAAAGAGTGTCCTTGAACATACAACATTGCCGGGCAAATTGAGCGATTGTACCGACAAAGACCCTAAAAATTGTGAGATATACATTGTCGAGGGAGACAGTGCGGGCGGTACTGCAAAACAAGGTAGAGATAGACGCTATCAGGCTATTTTACCATTAAGGGGTAAAATTTTGAATGTCGAGAAAGTCGGCAGTGTTAGCAAAATTCTTGAGAATGCCGAGATAAATAGTATGATAACCGCTTTCGGTTGTGGTATACACGAAGCGTATGATGAGAGCAAACTTCGTTATCACAAAATCATTTGTATGACCGATGCTGATGTCGATGGTAGTCATATTAGAATATTGTTGTTGACATTCTTCTTCCGCTTTATGCGACCGCTAATATCACAAGGGCATGTGTATATAGCACAACCACCTTTGTATAAAGTTAGTAAGGGTAAAGAAGACAAATATTTCTACAGCGATGAAGCACTAGATGAGTACCTTAAAACTATTGACCAAAAGGGTGTTGAGATTCAAAGATACAAAGGTCTTGGCGAAATGAACGCTGACCAACTATGGGAAACAACAATGGACCCAGAGCGTAGAATTATGTTAAGAGTAACTATGGAAGATGCTTTGGCTGCTGAAGAAGTATTCGACTTATTGATGGGAGAGAAACCTGAATTGAGAAGAAAGTTCATTGAAGACAACGCCGCAAGTGTAGAAGACTTAGATGTGTAGATTAATTGAAGTAATATTGTTTAGTTGAGATTGAGATATTAGAGACTTACATATTGTAAGTTAAGGATGACATATCTAAATATAAACTAAACTTAGTTATGTTGCTTATATGAGAATTTATTAGTTTTATTAATTAAATTCATTATTGAGTTAACATAATAGTAAATGATAGTAGTTATTCTAGATAATTGTAAATTTCAATTTTTAACTAAATTTATAAATATTAAAATTGCTTAAGTTGTGAATTTGTAGAACGGAATTAAAGTAATGAGAAAAAATATCAACATTATTTTAATTCTTAGATTGTAATAAAAAGGGTAATAAATTATGGATAATATAATTGATAATGAGAATAAGGAACCAAGAGTAGTTGACAAACCTATTGTAGAAGAGATGCAGAAGTCTTTTATGTCCTACGCTATGGCAGTTAATGTCAGTCGTGCTATTCCTGATGTTCGAGATGGACTAAAACCTGTTCATAGAAGAATATTATTTGGTATGAGCGAATTGAATCTTTATAACGACAAGCCTTATAGAAAATGTGCTCGTATCGTCGGTGATGTTTTGGGTAAATTCCACCCACACGGCGATACTGCTGTCTATGATGCGTTAGTAAGGTTAGCACAAGATTTCTCTATTCGTTGCCCACTTGTCGATGGACACGGTAACTTCGGGTCAGTCGATGGCGATGGAGCGGCTGCGATGAGATACACCGAAGCGAGATTGTCAAAGATTGCTAGTGAAATGTTGAGAGACTTGGACAAGAATAGTGTTGATTTCTATCCAAACTTCGATGGTACTTTGATGCAACCTAGCGTTCTTCCTAGTAGATTTCCTAATTTGCTTGTAAATGGTTCGGATGGTATAGCGGTTGGTATGGCGACAAATATACCACCACACAATTTAGGCGAAGCGATTGATTGTGTTGTCGCTATGATTGATAATCCTAATATTACAGTTGATGAATTGATACAGATTATGCCTGCGCCTGACTTTCCAACCGGCGGTATAATAATGGGGCGTAACGCTATTAGACAAGCATATAGAACAGGTCGTGGCGGTATTGTCGTTAGAGCGAAGGCGGAGATTGAAGAAGAGAATGGCAAGAGTCGTATAGTAGTTACCGAGATACCTTATCAAGTCAATAAGGCGAAATTGATTATGCAAATTGCCGACTTAGTCAAGAATAAGAGAATCGACGGTATAGCGGATATTAAAGAAGAGTCCGACAGAAGCGGTATGCGTGTTGTTATAGATATCAAAAAAGATGCAAATCCACAAGTAGTGCTAAATATGTTGTACAAGCATAGTAATTTACAAGTGAGCGATGGTATCATAATGCTTGCTTTGGTGGACAAAGAACCTAAGATATTGAATTTACAACAAATGATATACTATTATCTTCGTCACCAAAGAGAAGTTATTCTACGAAGAACACAATTTGAATTAGACAAAGCACTTGAGAAAGAGCACATAATAGAAGGTCTTGTTATAGCGCTTGCTAATATTGATGAAGTTATCGCTATAATAAAATCATCTGCTGACAAAGTCGAAGCGGGTAGAAGATTAAGCGAACAATTCTTGTTGAGTGAGAAACAAACTACCGCTATACTTGAAATGCGTTTACAAAGGTTGACAAGTCTTGAAGTTGAGAAACTTAAGAAAGAATTAGCGGACTTGAAAGCACTTATAGTAGAATTAAGAAGTATCATTGATAGTCCAGCGAAGATTGATGCTATTATAAAGAAAGAAATATTAGAGATTAAAGACAAATACAATACACCAAGGCGTACGCAAATTAGTATTGACTATGGCGACATTGACATTGAAGATTTGATACCAAAAGAAGATGTTGTCATATCATTGACTCACGCAGGTTATATTAAGAGAATGGCGGTCAGTGAATACAAATCACAAAATCGTGGCGGTGTTGGTGTAATAGGACACAAACCAAAAGAAGAAGATTTCGTTGAGCATTTATTTATAACAAATTCTCACGACCACTTGTTCTGTTTTTCGAACTTTGGTAAAGTATACTCATTGAGAGCATACGAAGTGCCTGAAGCACAAAAGACAGCGAAAGGTAGAGCAATGGTCAACTTGCTTAACCTAAGTCCAAATGAGAAAATAACTACTATCATTCCTGTAAATGATAGAACTAATGGTTATCTATTAATGGCTACAAGGAATGGACTTATTAAGAAAACACCTATGGCTGAATTCGAGAGAATAAATAGGAATGGTAAATTCGCTATTAATCTACTTGATGGGGATGAGTTAATAGGTGTCGCATTGACTGATGGTAGTAAGAAAATTATATTAGCAAGCGACAACGGTAGATGTATACATTTTGCTGAGACACAAGTTCGTTCTATGGGTAGAACTGCTAAGGGCGTTAGGGGTATGAAATTAATCAATGGCGCTAAAGTTGTTGATATGGCTATAGTAGAAGATGATGATACTGTGATAGTCGTGTCTGAACTTGGTATCGGTAAGAGAATGAGAGTTAGAGACATTCGTACAACAAAGCGTGGCGGTAAAGGCGTCAAAGCGGGCAGATTTAACACTAAAACAGGTAAATTAGTTTGTCTAAAGAAGGTAACCGCTGACAATGATATAATGATTGCATCATTAGGCGGTACAGTCATAAGAGTACACGCTGAGCAAATAGGCGTATTTGGTAGAATGACTTATGGTGTTAAAATAATGAATGTCAAGGGTGAAAACATAGTAGCGAGTGTCGCTATAACTGATAAATTTATTGAGAGCGAGTGTGAAGTTGTTGAGAACGCAAGTTTTGAGAAAGTTGATGACAACGATAATCTTAAAGATTTCACAAGTGATGATGAGAACGAAGAAGAAGACTTAGATAGCGACAGTGAAGTCGAAGAAACAGAAGAACACCACGACCAAACAGAAGAACTCAATGATTTCTTGAACAAAACATTAAGTGTTGATGACTTGAATCTTGATTTGGATGATGATAATGATGACAATGATTCAAATAATAAAGATTTGAATAATGACGATGATATATAAAAAATTCACGAGCGTATCGTGAATTTTTTATTTGCAGAGCAACTACCCATTTTTTCGTACATAAATGTAAGGGAACTACCCGTTCCCTTACGAACCCTTAGGCAAGGGAAGTCTCCCTTGACCCGTGTACTATGGTTGCATATCACGAACTTTAGTGCGAGTACTTATTGTATTTTGCTTTTTGCTAAATGCAAAAAGTAAATAACATAGAGTCTTGCGCACGCAAGTTGTGATAAGTACCATACTAAACTATGTAGGTCAAGGACATTGTCCTTGCACTAGGGTAGTAGGGGATGGGAAATCCCCTACATAAATAAACATAATGCAAGGGAACCACCCGTTTCCTTACGAACCCTTAGGCAAGGGGACTCCCCCTTGACCCGTGTACTATGGGTGCGTATAACAAACTTTAGTGCGAGTACTTAAGTATTTTGCTTTTTGCAAGGTGCAAAAAGTAAATAATATATAGTCTAGCGCACGCAAGTTGTGTATAAGTACTATACTACACTACATAAGTCAAGGACATTGTCCTTGCACTAGGGTAGTAGGGGATGGGAAATCCCCTACAATAAAAAATAGGGGATAATAACCCCTATTAATGATAAGATTTTATTGTCAATCTATAATAATTCTGCCGTTTTTGTCTGCAGGTTTAAAGCAAGCGACTATACCTTCAATAAAACCTATGATTGATGGTATGATAGTCCAGCAGAATATGAGATAAATGAATCCTGTGCCGACTTTGTTAGCATAGAACTTATGTGCACCAATTCCGCCCAAAAATATTGCTAACAATATATATGCTAATTTACTGACAACTCTTCCGCTCGTAAGTTCTCCTAATTGAGTCCCATTAAATGTATTGCTACTAGAGTTGTTAACATTGACTACGATTGATTTATCTTGTTGTTCATTATTCTTGTTTAAACTGCTATGCTCTGTCAAAGTATCTGCTTGCGACATTTTGGGTACAAATATTATTTCATTATTAGATGTGTATTTCTCGACTTCCATACCAACCTTAGGTTCAAAGTCCAAATCTTGCCTATCCATTTGCATCACTTGCCCATCGTCTAGCCCAAAATATACTGTATTTCCATTAATTCGTATTACTTTCATTTCTTTCTCCTTATTCTCTCGTATACAAATGTATATTAATATAATACACATAATCGAAGTATTTATCAACACATTTGGGGTATATTTTTATTACAAATGTATATTATAATAATATTATGGATATTTTGGATAGAATAAATGAATTGAGACACGAGAGGTCGTGGTCTATATACAAATTAGCGGAAGAATCGGGCATCGCTCAATCGACGCTTTCAAATATGTTTACAAGAAAGACTATGCCATCTATTATGACATTACAAGAGATATGTAATGCTTTCAACATAAGTATGGCGAAATTTTTTGAAGAAAAAAATTCAAATAATGATGATATCGTTCATAAATTAAGCAAATTAGATGAAGAAGAGTATCAAGCGGTTGTCAAAATAATTGATATAATTATTGATAACAAGAATAAATTTTAAGTCAAAGAGTATAATTTCTTTGACTTATATTTATTTATATGATAAAATGTAGTGCTTTAAGGTAGTGAAAGTACAAAAGGAAAGGGTATGACAAATATTATAGCGATTGTTGGCAAATCGGGAAGTGGTAAAACCACTTTTTCTAACCTGCTGACTAAATATCTTGATTGTCAAAAAATTAGTGTTGATGAGATAGCGCATTCCATATATGACAATCAAGAATTTATTGACTTTATAAATGATGTTTTTGGGTCTAACTACATTGATGATAATGGTCGCATTGTCGATAGAAAAATCATTGGTGAGTATGTTTTTAGTCATAGGGGAAGTAAAGAAGTCAAAATGTTTAACGAGATTTCGTGGCGTTTGATGAAAGAGAAAATTGATTCAATTCTTACTAATACTAAATCCAAATGCGTTATATTAGAGTGGTTCAATCTTCACAATACTTGTTACTTTGATATGGCGACCGTCAAAATACTGATAAAAGCCAAGGATGAAGAACAAAGAACTATGATGATTAGATTGAGAGATAATATTTCAAAAGAATATTTAGACAAAAGGGAGAATACCGGAATTAGTTACAATGAATGTGATTTTGATTATGTGGTCGAGATAGAGTATGACAACGAAGATATTATTACCAAAGCAGAAACAATCGCTAACGCTATAAATAATAAATGCAAATGCACAAATTGTGAAATTATTATACAAAAAGACTAGTAAGGCTAGTCTTTTTTTTGTAGTGTAAAGGATACCCGTTTCCTTACGAACCCTTATGCAAGGAAGTGAGAGTGTAGGGGATTTTCCATCCCCTACGACCCTAGTACAAGAGCAGGGCTCTTGACTTGTGTATTAGAGTACATTGAATGTACTTAAGTACACAAGACTTAAAGTATTTTTACTTTTTGCTAGGTGCAAAAAGTAAATGACATAGAGTCTTACGCACATAATTTGTGTAGAGTACTATACTACACTAGGTAGGTCAAGGACACTGTCCTTCAACTTCGGGTGTGGGGGATGGGAAATCCCCTACATAAAAAATAAATCTACAATATTTATCATTTATAAATATTAGCGAATAATATGGTACTCTATTTTACTTCTATTCATATTATGAAATGGTAGGGAAAAGGAGTAAATAATTATGGATAACAAAAAAGATTTATACAATTTGAATTTTAGTAAAAATTTCTCTATCAGCAATAATGAAGAAATTACAATGGACCTTAGTCTTGAGAACTCAAACTTAGGCACTTCTTCTATTGTAGGTGTTGTATTAGATGGGCAATCACAACCTGTAGAAGGTGCTACTATCAAATTATTTGATAGCAAAGGTGTACCATATTTACACACTATCACAAATGCGTTAGGTCAATATTCATTTGATTCTTTATTAAGCAACAGTTACTCTATCTCTTGTGTTAAAGATGATATTGTATTGACTGTTCCTGAAGATATATATTTATCTAATAATGAAATTAAAACTCACAATTTTATAGTCAATGTTGAACCTACTTTGAATTTATGTGCTATTGCCGGTTTAGTTTTGGAGAGCGGTTTATCAAATGCGGTTATAGGCGGTGCAACGGTATTTTTGATTGATGCACTAACTAAAGACACAGTCGCTACAACCATAAGTGCTAGTGATGGTGAGTATGTATTTTATGATGTTGCAGAAGGCGATTATTTAGTAGTTGCTACAAAATTAGGTTATGCTAAATCTAACGAAATAGAAGTTAAGGCTACAAATAATTCTATCGTTAACTTAAATATTAAATTAGCAGTTAATCCTATTGAGAATGTAGGTACTATCAGCGGTGTTATAACAAATAATGGTAAGATTGTGCCTAATGCTTTTGTTGGATTATACAAAATAGTTGATGACAAAGAAGTTTTAGTCGCTACTACAAAGACAAATGCAAGCGGTCTATATATGTTTGGTTCAGTTGAAGCAGGTAACTACAAAGTTAAGTCAAAACTTAATCAAAATGTATAATATGATTTTTTGTAATAAGAATACAGCAATTTACAAATTTTTATAATATTATAACTATATAATATAATTTTAAATTTTAGTTAAATTTGTTTAAATTAAATTAACTAAAATTACAAATAGAATTTCTTCACTTAATTATATAAGTATAAAATTAGTTATAATTTAGTGCAAAAAAAAAGGAATTAATTTGATTTAATTTCTTAGACTATAGAAGACTAAAATAAGATAGTAATATTATACAAATTTAATCAATTTAATATTTTAAACAATTAAATATTTTAATTTATTTATTTTTTGTATCTAACACTAACATTTTATTGGCCTTCACTCTAAGGCATTAATCTTGTAATTAATTCCTAATAACATAATAATACTTTAGTAAGTATTAATTATTAAAATTAATATAATTTAGTAATTATTAATAAAATAACTTTTATTAATTTATTATGCTAACAGATGTGTACAAATAGATGGTAGGCAATCTATTTTTTTTGTTTTAATTTCGCTAATAAAATTTATAAAATAATATGTCTAATCTATATAAGTTGTTTATCTACATTTTTATTTAGATTAACATACATTAGATTGTAATTTTGTTTCATTAGTTTGAATTTGGCGTTCAATGTTTTTGATATCCATTCTTCTTTGTTCTCTACCTTATTTGGAACAAAATTAATTAATGCGTCGTGGTTATTCTTGATAAATTTATCTACGAAAGTACTCTCATTCTCGAATAGTAGTTTTTTTAGTTTCATATCAGTTGTTGCTAATTCTTTGTTTGTATTTAGGTTTTTATATGTGAAGGCAGTAGGTCTAATCATATAAGATGTTGGCATTCTACATTTATTAAATAGCAAACAACGACCATTATCAAACATTGGGGCTAGTCTCAATGTTTTGTTTTGTAGTATTAAACTTATATTCTCAGTGTGCCTATCTTCTTGCATTGTTACATAATCAAGTATTACCATTTTACAAAGATTTGTTACGATGTTCTCATCTAAATTGTAATTGTATTTCTTTGAGTATTCTTGAATATATGAATAGATATCTTCATCTGTTAGTTCTTTATTGTATAAGGTGCTTATTTCAAATAATTTTTGATAGTTGTCGTTAATTATTTTTTTGATACGGTTATCACACTCTATTATATTAAGATGAATTTTTATTATATAATCTAGTTGTGCTTGAGCATCATTCATAATAAGCGTTGTATCTATTTTATTCTCTTTGTCTTTAATATTTTTGTTGTAAGTCGACTTAATATATGTAGGTACAATCTCGCTAAAAAAACTTTTACCGAGAACATTATCTATCATCGCTAAGTATTTCTCATTAACAATATCATAGATTTTAATCTCTTTTTCGCCTTTTGTTTTATCAAGAAAACTCTTAATTTTAACGCCGTTTACTTTATGAAAAGAAGCAAATGTTGCTTGTTGGCACTCAATATTTGCTTCTTTGGCAATACAAGATATTAAAACTTCATTGATAAAAATTGAATAGTTAATGTTCTCTTTGTTGTATTTGAACATAAATTCCTGTGAGTTGTCGGCATACCAAATATGACAATCAGCAGTATTTGTTTTATTTGGCAATATAAATTTTTTTGTTTTGAGTATACTTAATTTATCCATTTTAATACCTAAAAATTATAATATTTAATCTAATTTATTTCCGCAGTTATTGCAAAATTTATCCGAATCGTTAACTTCACAGTTACATTTAGGACAAGTCTTTGTGAGTGGACTTCCGCATCTAGAACAGAACTTATCTCCTATGTCGTTCTCTTGTCCGCATTTACAAGTAATTTTCTCATTTTGTATACTGCCTGCTATTGTTTGTGTAATTGCAGAGATACCTGGTTTTATTTCTTGTCCTAATTCGTTAAAGATAGGGGTAGTCTCATTCTTAACATATCTAGCAAATTCTTTTTTGAATCCTAGCGCTGTTAACATTCCACCAAATGCCAACATAGGAAGTCCTATAAATGCACACCAAAATAGTTTAGGCATACCATAAGAACCCATTGCTGTGAAGAAACTAACAAAACCTGTTATCGTTAACCCTGCTCCTAATACTAATAATATGATACCTATGATTCGCAAACACTTTTTTATTCTTTTGTGCTTTTGTATATCATTTTCATTTTGGTAGTTTTGTGGTGTATCCATAACAATTCTCCTTTATGCTATTATAACAAATATTTAATTATAAGTCAATGTTTTGATAATTATAATTGTTTGATAATTTTTTTAAAAAAAGGTATTGACAAAGTTTTATTAATAATGTATACTTTGGGTAATAAAAGTTGGAGGTGGAAGAATGATAATGATTATATTAAGTTATTAATATACTTTGTCATACTTTCATTTTAATATTAGGTAAATTTTATTTAATGGTATTTTAATAAGGTAGGACAAGGTATTTGTTCAACCTTATTTTAGTTATATCATAAGTTATATTATTTCATTACATATTTGATTACATTAATCTATGAGATTACAGGATGTAATATTCGCTATTTAGATAATTCATTTTTAGGTATAATCACAATTAAATAGCACTTATGTAGTTTTTATACTCGATTAATTATAATTTGTGCGTTTATTATAAGATAGATTATAATAGGCACACTTACTATAATATAAAACTGATTTACACTTTTTATTTAGATACAATAGTACATTTGTAAGTCTTATATAATGTTGTAAGTTAAAGTGAATAAAGACATAACAAAATGAATGAATAAAAATTAATTTAAAAATATTTGAGATATAAGGTTGAGAATCTATTTATGGGAGAGTAGGTTAGAGTGTCATTCCCACAAAGGAGGACAATATGATATATTTATCTAAGATACACAAAGAATTTGGCGACAAAATTATATTTCAAAATGTTGACCTAAATATATTTAAAGGACAAAAAGTCGGTATAATTGGCGACAATGGTGTTGGCAAAACTACCTTATTAAATATTATTGCAGGTGCTGACAAGAATTATAGTGGAGTATGCAAAGTCTGTGGCAATGTCGAATATTTGAAGCAATCTTCTTTTACAAATTTTGAGACATTGATAGAAGTTATGTGCGACAAAGATAAATGCACTGCTTTATTCTGTGAGTTAAAGAAAATGCAATTCGATGGAGACTTAGGAGACCTAGAAACTTTGTCGTGCGGAGAGAAGACAAAACTTGCTTTCGCTTTATCTTACATTAATAACCCGCAAATACTTTTGTTAGATGAACCAACTAATCACATTGATTTGTTAGGTAGACAAGTTATAACTCAATTAATTAAAGACTTTGGTGGCACTGTGATTGTCGTTTCTCACGACATAGACTTTCTAAATAATACGGTCAATAGAATACTAGAGATTGAAGATGCTAAAATTAACGACTTTGTCGGTAATTACGATTGTTATCTAGAAGAGAAGAGAAAACAACATTTAGCACAAGAGAGAGAATACGAGGCACATAACAAAAAAGTTAAAGAGATACAAGAGAACATAGAATTTATAAAAAGATTTGCTTATATCGCTGAGAAAAATGTAGGAAATCAAGGCGGTTCAAAATCTGATGCTAGACTTATGACAACAAAATCTAAAGCAATGGTGCACGCAAAAAAACTTAACAAGACAGTCGCAAGTAGAATATCTAAGTTAGAACAAAAATTAGATAACGCTCCACCTAAACCTAAAGAAGATAAGGAAATCAAATACAAATTACAATTTGACCCATTGCTAGCAAAAACAGCAATCAAATTTGAAGGTATTAGTTTTAACTACAAAGGTGGTAAGGAAATATTTAAAAATGTAGATTTTGAGATTTCATCAGGAGATAAAGTCGGCATAATTGGTGACAACGGAGTAGGTAAGAGCACGCTTGTTAAATTAATTATAGGTAAAGAAAATTGTACGAGCGGTATAATTAGGCGAGCAGGAAGTCTTAAGATTAGTAATATGGAACAAGATATTTATGATTTAGATGGAGACAAGACAATAAATGATTTGTCTTTAGGTGGAGATAGCGAGTATAGGCGAGTGTATATAACTAATTTAATCAATATGAACATTGATAAATCTCGATTTGACACAAGTATTAAGAATTTGTCAATGGGGGAAAGAATGAGAATTAAACTAAATAACATTATATTGAGTGATGCAAATTTTATCATTCTAGATGAACCTACTAATCATCTTGATATTGCTAACAAAAATTTTATGCAAAAAGTATTGTCAAATTTTGTTGGTACTGTGCTTATTATCTCTCACGACATAAATTTTATAAAGTCAACTTGTGATAAAGTTTATCGAATTGAGAATGGGCAAATACATTCGCAAAAACTTGACAAAATTACTTAAATATGGTAGTATTTCAATTATAAGGAGAGAGATATATATGGAGTTTACAGATGTTAATGTTCAAAACTATGTCAATGACCTAGTTAGTGAAGGTGTAGAACTTAAAGAATACAAAAAATTTGCTAGAGTTCATGCAGAACAAGGCAAGGTAGGACAAGAGATTGTTACGGTGATGAAGAATGGACTTGTGGAGACAAAGAATGTTGTCAAAGAAGACCCAGAGACTGGCGAACCTGATTGGATTATAACAAATCCTGATGGCGAAAAATATTGTGTACCAGACAAGACTTTTAGAAAAAAGTATGAATTGGAAGTTGATGCTGAAGGGTATCATAGACCTAAGGGCGGGCCTGTCAAAGCAATTCAAATAGAAGATAACATATCATTTATGGCACCTTGGGGCGAGAAGATGAACATTGAGAAGGGCGGTTATTTGGTTGTCAATGCTCCTGATGATATATATGGTATTCAATTACAAGAATTCAACAACACTTATAAGACTGCTGAAGAAGTCGATAAGATGTTCGAAGGTAAAGACAACAACAATAATAAGGTAATAAATAAAGACAAAGAATTGTATAACTAATCTTTGTGTAAGCAGAGTTAAGGTAAATAGTGAAATTTCACTCTTTACTTTTTTTTGTGTATGTGTTATAATCATACTAAGGTGGCATAATGGATTTATACAAAATTGTGGAATTAAATTTGGATAATGAGAAAGATAGAGAAATTGCTGAGAATGAACTAAGAAATTATTTTCAAAATGATAGCACTTTCGATAAGAATGAATTAATACGATTTGTAAATCTATATTATAAATATTCTTGTTACTTAAAGAATATAAAATGCGATTTAGTTTGTAAAAGGACAGATTTTCCTTTTTTAGCATTTTATAGTTTAGAGAATGATAATGTAGTATTCAATACTAATCTATTGAAAGACATCAAGTTAAATAATAACAAGCAAACTCGTTTGTCATTTGACAATATTTGTTCATTTGCTTTTATGATAGAACACGAATTGAGACACAAACAACAAACGGATGAAATGTTTTGTGATTTTAAAAATGATGAACAAAAATTCTATTATCTATCTCCTAATATTCTCTTAATGGTAAAAGAATTCATTGCGATAAACTTTTTTGATAGTTTTGCTAATGATTATGGCAATAATGTTGAAGGAAATGTATATACCATTAATCACGATAATATGGTTATAGAGATTGATGCTAATTATAATGCATTTATAAACACATATAATAATCTTTTACAGTTCAATGAAGAGTTGGCAAAGAAGTTTTTTGATAAGAACTATAAGAGTTATAGCAAAGATAAGTCAACCCTGAATAACACCGCCGATATTATCCAAAAAGATATTGAGATAGATGGAAATGATAGTGAAAAGAAAGATTTCTACGCACAATATAAATATTCTTTGATTTGCGACTATGCAGTGAAGAATGATTGTACTTTGTTAAAAGACATACCTTTACTTAATATTATGTACAAAGAAGATGGACAAAAGAGAAGTTATCAAGAGTTAATGCAAATTCAAAATACGATGTGGCAACAAAAAAATATTGAAGTAGACTCTTCAAAACCTATTGATATCATAGATATTTTAGTTGAGAATGACCCTATCTTAATATATCAAAAGCAGTTAAGCAATATTAACAAAGATAACTTTAATGTCAAGGCGTTAACAGACATTGCGGAAATATTATTTGAATTATCAAATAAATTAGATGGCAGATATTTTGAAGATTTCCATACTATAACAAGACAAGAATTATTAGATTTATCTAATCAATACAATATTATCTCAAATAGCGATTTACCGCAGAGCGAGAAAGAAACTGAATTAAATTATGTTTTGGGCAGGCGTAAAATAATACAACTTCTCTTTGATGACATTGTAGAACAAAATGAGCGAATGGCTAAAATTCAGCGAGAGAACGAGAAGAAGAAAGAAGATGCTATCACTTTATTGAATAATCAATTCAATATTGATGTTACTAAAGTTGATTTACAAGTTAATGATGATATTATTAAAGGTAAATTCAAGTATTCTAAAGAAGATTTACAAAGGTTGTTAAATAACATAAAAGATGATTTAACAGATGAAGAATACGACAAGATAAATAATGCGATTGACTTAGTTCGCCCTTATGACAAATTACTTAGACAATATAGTGATATAGAATTTAACAAAGAACATTATTCACAACTTACAAAAACTAAAATCAATAATAATGAAATAATTAAAACCAAATAAAATATTAAAACCAAATAATATATCAAAGAACTTTGCTTTTAGTTTAAAGGGGTAGTTATGACAAAAGATATAAATAAATTAGTTAGAGACAATATACCTAATCTAATAACAAATGAAGGGCGATGTCCGCAGTTTAGACAGTTAAGCGACAGCGAATATAAGAGCGCTTTAGTAGATAAATTACAAGAAGAAGTCAAGGAGTATGTCGAGAGTCAAAATTTAGAAGAATTAGCGGACATAATGGAAGTAGTATACGCTATTTTGGATGCAGAAGGACTTAAGATGCAAGACTTAGAGTTAGTGCGACAGAATAAGGCGAAAACGAATGGAAGATTCGAGAAGCGATATTTTTTAGAAAGTATAACATCTATAATAGAGTGAATATGAAATATTTGATAAAAATTTTTATGATATTTGAAATTAGTAATTAATACATAATGAATTATATTTACAATTAAAATAGATAAATATGATTTAACAAAGGAATAAAGTTATGGAGAGTGCAAAAAAGCAAAACAATTTACTGACAATTTTTGGCGCTATAAGACAAAATAAGTTAATTAGCAGTTTGTATATAATACTATCAATATTGCAGTCTGTTATAACTTTTTTTGTGTTAATACTTACGGCAAAGGCAGTTGAATTTCTAACATTAGAGAATTTTGATAGTTTAATAAAATGCGGTATTTTATTATTAATAATTTTTTTGATTAATTCTATAATTGGTTATGTCAAAAATTTATTTTTTGTTAGATTAAAACTGAGAACACTCAATATGATTGAGAATAAATTTATTGACAGAATTTTAAAAATATCGAATGATGTTTATAATTCTTTAAATTTAGGTGCTTTGACAGCGAGAATAAATGTGGCACCTTCTCAACTATTTAATTATCTTATAATGTTCTTAGATACAAGTACGAATGTTATTATGCAGTTGTGTGCAGTAATATACATTGCTTCAAGCAACATTATTTTAGCAGGATTAGTTGTTCTTGCACTTATATTAATTTTTGTGTTCAAAATTATCATACAAAAAAATGATAGAAAGAATTCAAATGATTCACAAAATAGTTATGAAGAACTGCAAGGTAAAACTATAGAATTTATAAAGGGAAATAAAGACATAAAATGCCTGTCTATGAATGATACCTTGAACGCTGAAATGGATAATCTACTTAAAGTATATTGCAAAAAGAATTTTAAGTATGAAGTTTGGTTTTATTTTATAGAAGCCATAAATTCTATTGTCTTAAGTATTTTGTCTTGTGCTATGTTGTATGTGGGTATTATTCTGTATGAGAATCTATTTATTACATATTTTGCTTTAATTTTCATCATTAATAGTTATGAACGAATAAGTAGATTCGTCAATAAGGTTTTAGCCTTTTTGAGATTAATAACACAAATCAATGTTAACAAAAAACGAATTAATCAAGTCTTAAGAGATGATTTGATGCCTATTGATACCTTTGGAGACAAAGACCTTGTAGAATTAAATGGCAAAATTGAATTTAGGAATGTCAAATACTTTTATGAAGATACTAAATTAAATCAAAGGCTCAATGATGACTTGAAGACTAAACGAGAATTAAAAAAGTTAACTAAGAAGCATAACAAAGACAACAAAGAAGACAATAATCTTGAAGAACCTAAACTTATATTAAATGATTTTAATCTAACGATTAACCCCGGAGAGAAGGTCGCATTGGTGGGCAAAAGCGGTTGCGGTAAGTCTACGCTTGTCGGTTTACTAACAAAGGCAATGGCACCAAAAAGTGGAGAAATCTTACTCGATGGCGTGCCATACAATGAATTGAGCGAAGATGCTATAAGGGGCAATATAACAGTTGTCAATCAATTTCCTTATATTTATTTCTCAACCTTAAGAGATAATATTAAAATTGCGAAGCCAAGTGCTAATGATGAAGAAATCTTGCAGGCGTGCGATAAGGCGTATTTGACTGACTTTATTAAAGAATTACCTTATGGACTAGACACTATCTTAGGCGAGAACGGAGTTAAATTGTCAGGAGGACAAAAACAAAGAGTAGCGATAGCAAGGGCATTTTTGCGTGAAACAAAGATTATGGTATTCGATGAGAGCACAAGTTCATTGGATAATTTCGTTCAACAAAAAGTACAAAATAGCATTGATGCCATAGAAGGTAGAACAGTTATAATCGTTGCACATAGATTATCAACTATAATGAATTGTGATAGAATTATATTTATAGATAATGGAAAAGTCGAAGCGGAAGGCAAATTTGATGAATTGATGTCAAAATCAAAGAAATTCGCTGAATTGTACACTTTAAGGAGATAGAGATGAATACTTTCACTATTAAAGATTTAATAAAGTTCATAAAATGGGACATAGTTACATTAATGATAATCTTCGGCTTATTAAGTGCTATCAATGTTGTACAAATTGACTTTTTTTCAAAAATGATTGCTTCAACCACTGAATCTACTATGGATAATGCAAAAAAATTCTTAATATTGTCATTTAGTTTCTTTATGTTTGGAACTATAATGTACTTTATAAATAATCTAATTATACAATTTATTTCAAAGAAACTAAAATATAGGTTAATTAAACAATTATTAAATTATTCTACTAGACTAAAAAGTTCTACAATAGAATCGACTACAAGCGGAGTGATACTTTGGAACATAATTTTTAACCCTAATTCAGTATTATTAGCATTAACTGAGATTCTTAGTAATATTGGGCAAATAATAATATCTCTAGTTTTGACAATATATATGTTTATACTCAATTATATATTCGGGCTTGTTATGCTAGTATTCTTCATAATTAATATAACCTATGTCTTCATAACTATCAAAAAAAGTATTAAAATGGGTATGATTTTAAGACAAACATCCAAGGCGTATACTTCACAGAATATTGAAATAATCAATAGTCACAACGATATTAAATCTTTGCACACGGCTTCTTCTATACATAACAATATGGACTCAATTATATCTAATTATGACAAATCTAGAACTCAAAACGATTTGTATAGATTCAAAACGAATTTTGGTAGTGACGTAATGATGAGAATATTTGCAGGACTAATACCTATAATATTAGGCATAGTATGTCAGCAATACGCCTTCAGCATTGTATCAGCAATCTTTATTCTCAATAATGCTCAATATGCCGAGAATTTAGGTGCGCAGATGAACTATATTTATAGATTATCTTGTGATATCAAAATATATGCAGATGATATAAAAAAATTCACTTCTCCCGATAGTTATCCAATTGAGTCATTTGGTAATGTCAATATTTTAGCATTAAAGGGGGACATAGAATTCAAAAATGTAGCATTCAGTTATAAATACAAGTACTATAACGATGCTATAAACTACGACTTTGATAAATTATACAAAGAGAGTATGTCAAAAAAACAAACATATTATGACATTATAAAAAATGATGAAGACTCATCTAATATCACGAAGCAAGTTTTTAGTAACTTAAATTTTAAAATCAATGCAGGTCAAAAAATCGCATTTGTAGGACAAAGCGGTAGCGGTAAATCTACTATCCTTAACCTTATTGCAAAGTTTGACGAGTGTCAAAGCGGGCAAGTTTTGTTAGATGGAATCAATATCAATGATTTAACCCAAGACACAATAAGAAATAATATTTGTATGGTATCGCAGAATACATATATCTTCAATGGCACAATAAGGTATAATCTTCAATTAGTTAAACCTAATGCTAGCGAAGAAGAGTTGTGGTCTGCTTGTAAGAAGGCATACTTCGATGAATTTGTGAGCGGATTAGATAAGGGACTAGACACTAATATAGGGGAGAATGGTATCAAGTTGTCAGGCGGTCAAAAACAAAGACTAGCAATCGCTAGAGCATTCCTTCGAGATAGTCAAATAGTAATATTTGATGAGAGTACAAGTGCCCTTGACAATGAAGCGCAAGCACATATCCAAAAAAGCATTGATAACTTCGTAGGTAGAACAGTTATCATTGTCGCACATAGATTGTCAACAATCATAAATGTAGATAAGATATACTATCTACAAGAAGGCGTAATCACGAATAGTGGTACATTCGATGAATTAATGAAACAAGACAATTCATTCAAAGAACTTTTCTTAGCAGAGAATATATAATTAAATGAATAACTTATATTGACCCTAACAACTTAAAACTTATATATTATTTTGTAAACAAAAAACATTTTTAAAATATAAGTTTAAAAAAATATATAAAACTCAAAATTAGTATGTTATGTGTATTAAATTGTGTAGTTTAACTACAAAAAATGATATTTTACTTGCTTAATTGTGAATTCTAATAAATTATATTTATATAATATAGATTATATTAATAATAAAATAGATTGTAATTGTAGACACTATATTATAAATAAAGCGATTAAATCTAATTAATTTGTAGTAAAAAATATAAATTTGTAATAAATTATTTATAAATTTATATTTTTTTATATTGCATTTGCTATTATAATCTATTAATAAATAATACAATTAATTATAATTAATTCACTTTAAGATAAAAGAGTCATATACTATTTTGAGGTTTTTTTATGAATATTATTGATAACAAATTTAATGAATTATATGACTTTTTGAGTAACTTAAGCGAAGAAGAATTATTTAACCATATTCTAAAACAGTATAAATATTTGCCTACTAAGATGCAGATGATTCACAAAAATTATTTTGATAGATTTCAATTCTGGGGGCGAATAGATTTAGATAACCAAAATTATGAATACTTTGAGTTGAAGGCGAAAGATATCAGTAATAATTTAGATTCTATTCTTTGGCTCTATAATAGACTCAATGATTATAGTTCAAAAAGACTTCTATTAGCGATACTAGATAATTGGGTCAACTACAATGTCGATTTATTGTCAAGTACTATTGATAAACAAAATAAACATTATTTTGACCTAGACTTGATACCCAATTGTCAAAATGAAGTCATAGTCGATTTGGGAGCGTATGTTGGAGATACTGTGCTAGACTACATATCAACTTATGGCGTTGATAGTTATAAGAAAATATATTGTTATGAAATAACTTCTAATATTTATCAAAAACTCATTGCTAACACAATACCATTCAAAAATATAGATTGTCGACTCAAGGCAGTTAAAGACAAAGAAGGTTGTATCAGTGTCAATACTAATACGAGCGATTTGTCGTCAAATAGAACAACAAGTGGTAGTGATATAGAGTGTGTAACATTAGACAAAGATATTGTAGAACCTATAACAATGATAAAAATGGATATTGAAGGCGATGAACCTTACGCTATAATGGGGGCAAGTAATCATATCAAGAACGATAGTCCTAAATTAATGATATCATTATATCACAACAATAGGCACCTATGGGAACTACCTAAAATGGTGGATGAGTTGAACCCTAGTTATAACTTCTATATGCGAAATTATTGTGGTTCGCTGTATCCAACCGAAATAGTCCTAATCGCTGTACCAAAATAATATATTTATGCGTTTGTATGTACGTATGTAAGCGAACTACCCGTTCCCTTACGAACCCTTAGGCAAGGGGACTCCCCCCTTGACCTGTGTACTATAAGTGCACATACCGAACTTTGGTGCGAAGAACTTTAAGTATTTTGCTTTTTGCTCGTGCAAAAAGTAAATAGCATAGAAGTCTTACGCACACAAGTTGTGTAGAGTACGATACTAAACTAGGCAGGTCAAGGACACTGTCCTTGCACTAGGGGTGTGGGGGATGGGAAATCCCCTACATAAAAAACAATAAATAAATGAATAAGTTATTTTTTGTAAATTAATAAAGAATAATGTTATTCTTTATTTTTTTTGTATTGTAAAAGTTAAATAATGTGATATAATACAACAAAGGGAAAATATGGACAACATTAGAGTAAGCGTATTAGGGAGTGGAAGTAAGGGTAATTGTACTTTAATTGAGACAAGTGAATCTAAGATTTTGATTGATTGTGGTTTCTCTGCTAGAGAAACGGTTAGGAGATTAGAACAACTAGGCATAAGTGCTATGGAGATTAATGGCATATTTTTGACACACGAACACAAGGACCATACCTTGGGGTTAGAGAATTTCGCAAGCAAATTTAATATACCTATATTTGCACACGCACTGACCCTTACCGAATTCGAGAGAAGTGGTATCAAAAAGTACATAGAACTCAACGACATTGCTACACAAGACTTTTATTTTAGAGAACTGACTATTTCGCCTTTTGAAGTGTCGCACGATTCAAAGCATTGTAATGGTTATAGCGTGTATTGTCAAGGGCAGAAGGTCAGTTTGGCGACAGATTTAGGTTACATAGATGACAATATTATAGATAGTTTAAGCGGAAGTGATACAATAGTTATTGAGAGTAATCACGATATAAATATGCTTAAACATAATCCTAACTATCCGCAAACGCTAAAAAATCGAATAGCGGGTAAGTGTGGGCATTTGTCAAATGTAGATTGTGCTTGTGCTATAACAAAGTTAGCACAGAATGGGACAAAGAATTTTATTCTAGCGCACTTATCACAACAGAATAATACTGCTTCGCTTGCTAAATCTACGACAACGCAAGCACTGAATAATTTAGGCGCAGACACTGACAAGGAACTTAATATAGTTGTTGCTTCTCAAGATAATGTGCTTACTAAAAAAATATAATTAATACATTAATATTAATAAAGCATTTAGATTTAATTCGTGATTTTTAATTTAAGTTGTCTATGTATTATTTTTAGTATTAATAGTAGTATATTTAATAAAATATTAATAAGTTGTGTTGAGATTATAAGACTATATTTATGTACTAAATTATATAAACTAATAGGGCAGTTAGACAAAAATAATTTCATATCTTTAATATAAAAGTTATTTATTCTTAGTTTAAATTATTAAATATTATAATTAAGGTAAAATATATTAATTATTGAATTTAAGTTAGCAAATACTATATAATTGTTATGAAGTTAGTTAATAAGCAAATTCTATAGGTAAATAATTGACTTAATGTTATAAATGATAGACCAAATATTATAGGTGCATAATAAAAACAAAAAAACTACAATGACATTCATTGTAGTTTTTATACAGAAAACCACGGAAAAGTTCCGTGATTTTTTACTAATTATTTTTTGAGATATATTCATCATAAGTTTCGATACGGTCAATAAGT
>CALVIT010000018.1 GCA_944331845.1 uncultured Clostridia bacterium | reverse complement strand
AAATTTTTTTTTATTATTTTGTTGTGTAGATAGTAAACTATCTTCCCCCCCCCCCCCCTAGCATTTTCTTATTTTTTAACATAACTCTAGTACTCCTTATTTAATTAGTTAACTCTAGTATATCACATTATTTATTTTTTAGTCAAATAATTTTTATATAAACTAAATTAAATTTTTAAATTTAAAATTATAAAACTCATAACTTATATTATTTATAAAATATAAAACAATTGATTTTTTTAGCAAAAAATGATAAATTTATTTATACCATAAACTAGGAGTTAATTATGAATGCATTTGATTATTTTAAAAAAATAACTACAATTCCAAGGGGATCGTATAACGAAAAAGAAATAGCACAATTTGTTTTTGAATGGGGCAAATCAAAAAATTTAGTGTGTAAGATGGATGATATGCACAATGTTTATCTCTACAAAGATAATAAAAGCAAAAATAATATTATAGTACAGGCACATTTAGATATGGTTTGTGCTAAAACAACCGATTATGATTTTGATTTTAAAAAACAAAAAATTGATTACATTATTAATGATGATTATATTTCAGCACATAATACTTCACTTGGTGCTGATGATGGTTTTGGTATTGCTTTAATTATGAGTATTTTGGACAAAAATAATGATAACTACCCTAATATAGAAGCCATATTTACAGTGCAAGAAGAAGTTGGAATGAATGGAGCAAAATATTTTGATTGCACTCAAATTAAAAGCAAATATATGATTGGATTAGACGGCACAAGTAGTGATGAAATCATCATTAGTTGTGCAGGAAGTACTAGATTAAGTTTTAACAAAAAATTAAAAAAAATTAAATTAGACAGTATACCAACATATTATTTAAGCATTTCAAATTTAATTGGCGGACATAGCGGAGAAGACATCAATAAGAAACGTGCTAATGCGATAAAATGTGCTATGTCATTATTACATAATATTGATGACTTATATTTTGGTAACATAATATGTGGCGAAAAAGAAAATGTCATTCCTACAAATAGTGAAATAATTTTTGCAACAAGCGACAAAAATACTATACAAAAAATTAATACAAATTTATTTAAAATACAACAACAATTTCCAGAAGAAAATATTTGCATCAAAATAGAGACAATTAATACAATAAATAACATATTTGTTAAAGCAAACGATATAATAAATTTTATTGAATTATTCCCTAATGGAATTTTAGAACAAACAAATAGCGGAATAAATTGTTCAAATAATTTGGCTATTATATCTTTAGAGAATGCTAATATCAATATTAATTCTATGTTACGATACAACGATTATAAATTAGACAAATATTATATGAATACACTACAAACACTAGCAGATAAATTTGATTTTAAAGTTACCATTCTTAGCAAAACACCTTTTTTTACAAATAGTCTAAATTCTAAATTTGTACAACTTTGTGTTGAGAGTTACAAAGAATTAGGTTATGAATGTAAATGCAATACTATACACGCAGGAGTCGAAGTCGGAATTTTTAGCAACAAAATACCTGCCCTTCAATCTTTTGTTCTAGGTGCTGATTTATACAACATACATTCTAATAATGAAAAAATGAAAATTTCATCATTAGATAAAATATACTCAATTATAGATAAATTTTTAACAAAATTCAACTCATCAAATCTTTAATTCTACTTGTAATAAAAGTTTAAATTTAGTGTAAAAATAATTAATTTTAATTAGAATTTTATATCTTTCGTATTGCTTATTCTCAACAAACAAATAAATAGTCTTGTGTAATTATCACTTTATAAATTCTATAATATCATAATAAAAAGAGTATATTGAATACAATCGTCAATATACTCTCTCATTTGTTAATGTTAGTTAGTTTTAGTTCTACATATTAGACCAATATTCTTTTTTGTAAATTAAACTAATTGCCCATTAGCATCAATTTTTGTATAAGGTAAATATTTCTTCAATGCTTCAGGTATAAGAATGCTACCATCTTCTTGTTGATAGTTCTCCATAATTGCTATCATAGTTCTACCTATTGGCATTCCTGACCCATTCATTGTGTGAATATATTCATTCTTACCTGTTTCTTTATTTTTGAAACGCATATTCGCTCTTCTTGCTTGGAAATCAAGCATATTAGAACAACTTGATATCTCTCTATACTTATTTTGACCTGGTAACCAAACTTCTAGGTCATTGCAATAGCACGCACTGAAACCCAAATCGCCTGTACAAAGTGCTACTACTCTATAGTGTAATTTTAATTTATCAAGGATAATTTTTGCACAATTAACTAGACTGGCAAATTCTTCCCAAGATTGTTTTGGTGTAGCAAATCTAACCATTTCAACCTTATCGAATTGATGTTGACGGAACATTCCTTTGACATCCTTACCAGCACTCCCTGCTTCTACTCTAAAGCAGTTACTCAAACAACTATATCTGATAGGTAATTGGTCTTCTTGCAAAATTTCGCCATTAAAAAGGTTTGTTACAGGCACTTCAGCGGTTGGTATTAAAAATAATTCTTTACCATTAGATACAGTTTTGAACATATCTTCTTCAAACTTTGGAAGTTGACCTGTTCCTTCCATAATATTTCTACCGACCAATACAGGCACACTTACAGGGGTATACCCATTCTCAATAGCACAGTCAAAAAGAAAGTTTCTTACTGCCATTTCGAGTCTAGCACCAGCACCCTTCAATACTGAGAATCTAGCGCCTGATAATTTTGCAGCCCTTTCCATATCTATTATGTCCATTTTCTCGCCAAGGATATGGTGTTCTTTAGGTTCAAAATCAAATTTTGGTTTCTCTCCAACATATTCTAGTACAACATTCTCATCTTCATCCTTACCGATAGGTGTTTTGTCAACAGGAATATTTGGCATACGCATCATATAGTTTCTTAATTCTTCTTCAAGTGCTGATAGTTCAGTCTCTAATGCCTTGACCTTGTCGCTAACTTCGGTCATTTGCCTTTTTGTATTATCTATTTCGATTTGATTTTTTTCTTTATCACGCATTAGTTGCCCTATCTTGTCAGCACCCTTATTTCTTTCACTTTGAAGAGTTTGACATTCAGTTCTTGTCTTACTAATTTTGTCATTTAGGTTAAGAAAATATTCTTTGTCTAAATTAAATTTTTTGTAAGCGAGTTTCTCTGCGTACTCATCTATATTGTCAAGTATTTTTTTTATATCTAACATTTATTTAACTCCTAAAATTCTTTGTCTAATTTCATTGATAATGATATTTTATTTTTTGCGACATCGACATCCTTAATTTTGACTTTCACTTGGTCGCCTACTGTTAGTTCTTCGGATGGGTGTTTAATGTATCTATCGCATATTTCACTAATATGAACAAGTCCATCTTGATGAACTCCTATATCAACAAATGCCCCAAAGTCAACTACATTTCTAACAACACCATCGAATACCATATTCTTTTGAAGGTCATTGATATCCATAACATCGCTTCTCAATATTGGTTGTGGAAGCGAATCACGAACATCACGGCCTGGTTTCATAAGTTCTTCAATGATATCTTCACAAGTAGGTACACCTACTCCACATTCATTAGCGAGTTTATCTATACCGTAATGTTCTGCTTTCTTTCTCAATAATTCAACGCCATTGTTTTTGACATCATCATCATTGTAACCAAGTATGTGTAATAATTTCTCTGCCGATTCATAACTCTCAGGGTGCACTGCTGTATTATCTAATATGTTGTCAGCGCCAACAATTCTCAAGAAGCCCGCACTTTGTGTATATGCTTTCTCCCCTAATTTTGGCACATTTAGAAGTTCAGCACGAGTTTTGAATGCTCCGTGTTCCTTGCGGTAATCAACTATTTTCTTCGCTATTCCCATATTAAGCCCAGAGATTCTAGACAACAAAGCGTAAGAAGCGGTGTTCAAATCTACACCTACGCTGTTAACACAACTTTCTACTACGCCATCTAGTACTTGACCAAGCCTTGCTTGTGGCATATCGTGTTGATATTGTCCAACACCTATAGACTTCGTGTCAATCTTAATTAGTTCTGCTAGCGGGTCTTGAAGTCTTCTAGCGATACTTGTAGCACTTCTTACAGTAACATCATAATCAGGGAATTCCTCAGTTCCTAATTTTGAAGCACTATACACTGATGCGCCCGCTTCATTAACCATAGCATAAGTAAGCCGTCTATCAAGTTCTTTAATCAAATTTGCTATAAAGATTTCGCTTTCTTTACTAGCGGTTCCATTACCAATAGCGACAACATCAATGTTGTATTTATTGATGAGTTCTTTGAGTTTTGCTTTAGATTCTTCTATTTGGTTCTGTGGTGGAGTTGGGAAAATAACTCCATAATCTAACAAATTACCATTAGCATCTACAACCGCTAGTTTACAACCCGTTCTATAAGCAGGGTCGAAACCTAATACAGTTTTACCCTTCAAAGGCGGTTGCATAAGTAATGGGCGAAGATTTACTTCAAACATTTTTATCGCTTGCTCATTCGCATCATCTGTTAAAATATTCCTGATTTCTCTAGCGATAGAAGGTTCAATAAGTCTAGAATATGCATCCGCTATAACTTCTTCCATAATATCCGCATAATCTCCATTCTTATGAATGAATAAATCTTTAAGAAAGTCCAAAGATATCTTCTCATCCATAACAATGTCGACCTTAAGGCAATCTTCTTTCTCTCCACGATTCAACGCTAGAATTCTATGACTAGGTATAACATCGACTTTCTCGCTAAAGTCTTTGTACACTTCGTACTTATAAGCATTCTCATTGTCATTGAGTTTTGATGCAATCTTAGAGTATTTGCCGAATAATTTTCTTAATTGCTTTCTCATTTCAGCATTATCACTAATCATTTCAGCGATAATATCTTTTGCACCGTTGATAGCATCAGTAGCAGTAGGTACTTCGTCATTTATAAATGTAGTTGCATACTCGTTAAGGTCTTTATCAGCTTTTTGATTAAATATATAATCCGCCAATGGTTGAAGTCCTCTAGCGATTGCGACAGAAGCACGAGTCTTTCTCTTTGGCTTAAATGGTCTATAGATATCTTCGACTTCAGTCATTGTCTTAGCTTCATTAAGTGCTTTCTCAATTTCTTCGGTCATCTTATCCTGTTCACTAATTAACCTATGAACTTCTTCTTTTCTTTGGTGTAAATTTCTCAAATAATTTAACCTATCAGCGAATGCTCTCAAAGTCTCATCATTTGCTGACCCAGTCATTTCTTTCCTATATCTTGAGATGAAAGGAATAGTACATCCTTCATCAATAAGTCCTATAATGTTGTTGACATGATTTTCACTCATAGAAAATTCTTGTCTTAATGTTTCTACTATTGTCATATTTTTCTCCTAAATGGTATATTGAATTATATCACAATTTATCAAAATTAACAACCTTTTGTAAGTCATAATTAACAAAAAAAGCACAACAATTAAATTGTGTGCTTAAATAATTAAATTAAACAAAAATAATAAATTTCGTAATGTGGCAAAAAATATAAAATGTTTTAATAATTATAATAACAAATACAACACCTAAATCAACTATTTACATATGTTTCATTTAAGTTAAGAATTTTCTTTTTTTCAAAAAATTAATTTTGTTATTATATATTTATTATTCATTAAATGATTATTTGTCAATTTTGTCATTATTTACGCTATTATTATCATTTTTAACTTCATTGCTATCACTTTTTGTAGGGATAGTTGCATCTTTTGATTCATTAGTTATATTTGAAGATTGCTTTTGAAAACTTCCTAATAATTTTTTGTTCCTTTCATTGAATCCAAAGTTATCAGTAGAATTGTTCCACTCTTGGAAAGTTTCTTTTTTCTTTTTCTTAAATAAACACATATTATTACTCCTTATTTTAATTCATTAATATAACGCCACTACTTGTGCCTAACCTTGTAGCCCCTGCTTCTATTAGTTCTTCAGCAAAATTTCTATCTTTAATTCCACCGCTTGCTTTGATACCCACATTGCTATTAATACTCAAAGCATTTTTTATTGTAACAATATCTTCGATGCTTGCCCCACGAGTTCCAAATCCTGTGCTAGTCTTAACAAAATTTGCTCCTATTTCTTCACAAATTTTAGTCGCATCTATTATTTTATCCTTGTCTAAGTAGCAAGTCTCAATAATGACTTTTAGCACAATATTATCAGTACATACTTCTCGAATACACTTCAACTCATTAACTAAATAATTATAATCACCTTCAAGCAATTTTGGAATATTAATAACAACATCTATTTCATCTGCGCCGTTATTTATAGCATTATGAGTTTCAAAGACTTTTGTTTCAGTTGTGTTTTGTCCAAGCGGAAAACCTATGACAGTGCACACCTTAGTATTAGATTTAGATAATATTTTTTTTGCTAGTTCCACATAAAATGGATTCACACAAACAGCATAAAAATTGTATTTGATTGCCTGTTCACATAGTTGTACAATGTCAATCTCCCTAGCATTAGCCTTCAATAATGTATGGTCAATGTATCTATTAATATCTTTTATCATTTCTCACCTTAATTTATATTTCGTCAAATTTATTTATTAGTTTATGTTATTTCCATTTAGAACTTTAATATGTATGTTTAATATTTAACATAAAACTTTAATATGTCTATTTAATATTTACCTTAGAACTACAATATATACGAATTTTATAACTTATTAATTTTGTTGAAAACTTATATAGTATTTATTTATTTACAATATAAAACTTCTTTTTTATTTGAGAAATATTATATACATCCTTATCTTTAATATTCCCTAATACTGTTACCCAAATCTCATTGTTTGGATTATTGTATAGTTCGATATATTTATTTACTTCCTGCAAGGTTATTTTCTTTATTTCTTTTTTGACATCAAAATTATCTACTAAAGTATTAGTTGTATGTCTATATGCGATTTCAGACAACAAATCTTCTGAATAGTCATCTTCTTTCTCATCTTCAGCGATTCCTAATTGTTTACAAATATTCTCAAAAGTACTTTTATTCATTCCATTTTTATACAAATTTTGTAGTTCTTTTGAGTACTCATCAATTATTTTATTGACATTGTCTTTAGCACAAATAAATCGTATTGTTAGAAGAGAATTGAATGACATCTCAGTAATCGATACTGTCGCAGTGTATATCAAACCTTTTTTTCTTAAAGTGTTATATGGTTCTTCCATAAGAAGATATAACCTAACTATTTCCTTACAAAATCTATTTTTTGTGTTATTGATACCAAAAGGAATGTTAATAGTAAGAGCGACATCAATCTTATCTTGGTCAAGTGGTATAACTTGCATTTTGCTTGGTTTATTAGGTGTCAAATCATAATTAATTTGTTCAGCTGTTTCATCAACTCTCATTTGTGGCACAATGTATTTTTTGTACAATTTCACAATTTTAGATATTGGTAATGAACTTATAACATACATTACAAAATTGCTTGCGACATAGTTTTTATCACGGTATTTCACTAAATCCTTCTTTGTAATTGCGTCAATATCTTCCCCTGTAATAGGACACGAAAATTTATTCAAGTAAGGACTCCATAAGGTATTGTGATAAGCGAAAACATTTCGCTTGTCTCGCTCCTTAACCATAAGAATTTCGTTCCTAACTACTTCTCTTTCCTTCTTAATTTCATTATTATTAAATTTTGTGTTAAGAAGAATATCACTAGCGAACTCAAAAGCATTCTCAAGTTCACTATTCGCCCTTTTGAACTTAATAAGAGTATAATATAAACCTGTCAAAGCATTAAGAAAACATATATTTGAATTTCCTTTGTCTATTTGGTCTCTTGTCCTTTTTTCTGTCCCCAAAAATAAATTGTGTTCAAGAAAATGTGCAGTCCCTGCAATCTCATCTAGGGTTGCACCTGTTTTAAACCCCATACTAATAGCAGTATATTTTATGTTCTTTTTATTTTTTACAACAATAGTTGCTCCATTATCAAATTTTATAATCTTATAATCTTTCATTATGTTCTCCAATTAAAATAACAATTTTGATTTTGTTTCTTCAAGTGAATATACATCATCTTCAGTTAAATTCCCTAGATATGTAACATATATTTTGTTATCCTTACTTAATACTTTTTTGTAATATTCATTTAAGTAATCAAGTTTCAATTTTTTATGTTCTCTTAACCATTTAAAAGGTTTTAAGAATTTACCCATTTCAACATAATCATATATTAAATTTCTTGTTCTATTTAACAAATTAACAGTACTAACTGCCTCATCATCTTCGTATTCAAGATTTCTTGATTTTTTATCAAAAATATCTTGCGTCATCCCGTTGTCATAAACTTCTCTAAAATATTTCCCAATAATATCAATAATATTCTTAAGGTTGCTAGCAGACGCATTAAATCCAAAAGTATATATAGTACTATTATTAAATCTCATTGAACTCATTCTACTAAATGAATAAATTAATCCCTTTGAACGCAATTCTATATATAATGGGCTAGTATTGCTTCCCAATAAAGTCCCTAAATAATCATTGACAGTTTTATTTTTATAATCATCAATACCCACATTGTTAACAATACTAATTTTACAAGCGACCTGCTCCATTTCTTTATTTAATACAACACTAAGACTTTCTTCTTTTGATGGTTCTTTAGAATAATCTAATAATGGCGTATAATTGCTAGCATACACTAATTTAGGTTCAAAATACTTTTTATAAAGTTTCTTAACTTTATATAGAGGATACCTTGTTGTTACCGCCATAATAAAATTTTGTTTTACATAATTTCTACTTTTAAATTCTTCCAAATCTTCTATAGTCATTGACTGTATATTTTCATATGAACCCAAAGTCTTAGGATAATTTGAATTAGAAATATATATTTGTGAATAATGATATTTATTTATACTCGTTTTTAGATAATCTAATTCTTTTTTTAACTCTTCAATTATAACGCCCTTTTCTTTATCAATATAATCATTAGATAATTTATTATTTAACAACAAATCACTCATAAACTCAAGTGTTTCATTAGTCAATTTATTCGTTCTAATCGCTTCAACTAAAGTATAATAAGGACCCGTCAAAGCATTTAGTGATGCTATTTCAAATTTATCTCTGTTAATATCTTCATAAGAACGGTTATTAGTCCCCTTAAAAAGCATATGCTCAAGAAAATGTGCAGTACCTTCTTTCTTATCTTCCATTGAACCGCCCAAAAAGCCTACATACCAAGCAGATGCTTTTCTTTTTGTAGTTGTATACAAAAGTATTGCCCCATCTCCTAATTGTATGATTTTTTTACTACGCATTTATTTTCTCCCATAAATCATATTATATCATAATATAATTAACTTTACAAGTCGATAATGAATACAATATTTATCTTCTTCTAACAATAATTAAAAAAAATAAATATTACAAAAAAGATAGTCCATAATTTATAATTAATAAACCATCATTATATTCTATTAAAATCTTTCATAGCATTAATTCTAACATTTTCTATAACCTTACCAACTTTTAATAATTCAGCATTATCTTGTATTAGTTTATTGCATTCGTTTATATAAATATCACTGCATTCAAAATTATTTTTATAAATAAATTTAAGATAAGCACTATGGCACCAATAATTTCTTTTATCAGTAATCTGCATCAAAAATTTATAATCCTTGCTATTTATATAGTGATATTTATCGCTAAAATCTAATTTTTTTAATTGCTTAATTGTTGCCCCTAGTGGCCAACGACTAACACTCTCAAGGTTTTGACTAAAACTTCCATTGAGCATTGCAGAATAAATAATTTTAATATCATTTTCAATTGTTTGACAAAACATAATTGTTTGCCCTAACAACTTATGAAATTCATTTAATTCCATTTAGTACTCCATACTTTTTATTATAACATAATTTTTATCTTATTGAATCAGTTAAAATTAAAAAGAATATAAATAAGCAAATATTCTTTTATAAAGATAAAAACATTATAACAAAAAAATCTAACATATTAGTTAGATTTTTTATAATATTATATTAAATTATATTAATTCTAATTTAACTAGCATAGCAGCATCGCCACGGCGTTTTCCAAGTTTGATAATTCTAGTATATCCGCCCATTTGCCCTAATTCTTCTGCTCTAGCACCATATTTTGGAGCATAAACATTAAATATTTTCTCAAGCAATGGATGAGCGACATCTTCTGTACGAGTTTTGAAATCTTCTTTCTTCTCGCCTTCAATTCTTTGTTCTTGGACATCATTTACCATACCAATTATCTTGCGACGAGCATTTAACTTTGTAACACCATCGTTAAGAACCTTTCTTGTAGACTTCTCGCCTTTCTCATTAACATAAGGTTTCTCAACTTCAACAGTGTCTTTGTAAGTCTTAACAGCGAGTGTCAAAACTTTCTCAGCAAGTCTAGCGACAGATTGTGCTCTATCAAGTGTTGTCTCAATAGACCCTTTCCACAAAAAGTCAGTTAATTGTCCACGCAAAATAGCCATTCGCAAATCTGTTCTCTTACCTAATTTGTTTATTGCCATTTTATCCTCCTTAATTATTCTTCATCTTCTCTTAACTTAAGTCCAAGACTATTTATCTTCTCAATAACTTCTTCTAAAGACTTAGCCCCAAGATTTTTAACTTTTAACATATCTTCTCTTGATTTTTTAATCAAGTCTTCAACAGTGTTGATATTTGCTCTCTTGAGACAATTATGACTACGAACAGAAAGTTCCAAATCATCAATACTCATACTCAAGATTTTAGAATTCTTATCTTCTTCTGGACTAACAAGAATCTCAGTGTTAGCCATACCATCTACAAGGTCAACAAATAATTGTGTGTGGTCTTGTAGAATTTTACCAGCCAAACTTATGACTTCAACTGCTCTCTTTGTACCATTAGTAGTAACTTCCAAAGTAAGCTTGTCATAAGCCATATTGTGTCCAACTCTTGCACCCTCAACATAAAAGTTTGCGGCTTTAACAGGTGAGAAAATTGAATCAATAGCGATATAGCCAATGCTCTCAATTTCACTCTTATTTTGTGCTGAAGGCACATAGCCACGACCCCTTGCTACAGTTATTTCCATCTCTAAATCTGCATCATCATCTAGCGTGCATAGATATAAGTCTGGAGTCTTACATTCAACATCAATAGGATATTCAATATCTTTAGCGTATACAACACCTGCGCCCTTCTTATTAAGTCTCAATGTTGTCTTAAAGTCAAGGTCAGTATTAGTTGTAGCCAAAGCGATTGCTTTAAGATTAAGTATGATATCAGATACATCTTCTTTAACACCTTTAATGTTAGAGAACTCGTGAGCAATACCTGCTATTCTTATCGCTACAGGTGCTATACCTGGCAATGAAGCATACAAAATTCTTCTAAAACTATTTCCTAAAGTAGTACCGAAACCCCTTTCCAAAGGTTCCATTACGACCTTAGCGAAACTTCCGTCAGCATTTTCTTCAACTGTGATTTTTGGTTTCTCGATTTGCATCATAAACTACAAATCCTCCTAAAAATTTTTGTGTTAGTATTTTATTAGTTATTATTTACTGTAAAGTTCAACTACTAAGTGTTCAGCAAAATTCATATCTATATCATCTCTTTGAGGTTTAGCATTGATTCTACCTGTCAATGTCTTAGCATCAAATTCCATCCATTTAGGTGTAGTAATCTTCATTTTGCTTAAATCTTTGAACAAACCATTGTCTCCTTTGCCTTCTTTGACAGCGATGACATCGCCTTCGCTAACAACATATGAAGGTATGTTAACTACTCTACCATTAACAGTAATGAGACCGTGATTAACAATTTGACGACTTAATGCTCTACTTGTTGCGATACCCATACGATACACAACATTGTCAAGTCTTCTCTCAAGCAACATTAGTAAATTCTCACCAGTATTGCCTTTCATACGAGAAGCAGTCTCATAAGTCAAATGGAATTGCTTCTCTAAGAGTCCGTAATATCTCTTAATTTTTTGTTTCTCTCTTAATTGTTGACCATATTCACTTTGTTTCTTGCGGGCATTTTGAGCGCCGTGTTGACCTGGAACAGTTGGTCTTCTCTCTAAAGCACATTTTGAACTTGTGCATCTCTCACCTTTGAGAAAAAGTTTGCAACCTTCTCTTCTGCAAAGACGACAATCTGCATCAGTATATTTAGCCATTTAGTTTCTCCTCCTATATTCTTCTCTTCTTTGGCGGACGACAACCATTAAATGGTATAGATGAAACATCTTTGATAGATGTAACTGCTATTTCCGCATTACCAAGTGCTCTAATAGCCGCTTCTCTACCACGACCAGCACCCTTAACGAATACATCGACTGACCTTAAACCTTGGTCTTTAGCTGCTTTAACTGCTGTCTCAGCAACTTGAGCCGCAGCATAAGGGGTATCCTTCTTTGATGATCTAAATCCTAAGCTACCTGATGAAGACCAAGAAATAACATTACCTTGATCATCAGTAACTGTAACAATACAGTTATTAAATGTAGATTTGATATGAACTTGACCTTTGTCTAAGTTCTTATTAGCTCTCTTTTTCTTTGTAACTGCCATATATTAACTCCTATTTTTTGCCACGAGATACAGTCTTTTTGCGACCCTTTCTCGTACGAGCATTGGTTTTTGTCCTTTGACCACGAACAGGTAATCCTTTTCTATGACGGATACCACGGTAGCAACCGATTTCTTGAAGTCTCTTAATGTTCATCAAGACTTCGCTTCTAAGTTCGCCTTCGACTTTAAAATTATTGTCAATATAATTTCTAATAAGTGCAACCTCATCTTCTGTCAAATCTTTGACACGAGTATCGGGGTTAACACCAGTTTCTTTTAAAATTTTATTTGATGTTGTGCGACCAATACCATAAATATAAGTTAAACCGATTTCAACTCTTTTCTCTTTAGGTAGGTCCACACCAGCAATTCTTGCCATATTTTCCTCCGATTTATTTTATATATAAGACACAAACTAAATCACATAATAATGTGTAGCCGCGTTAGTTTGTGGATTTTGTAATGTTTTGTCTATACATAAATATGCACGCAAAAATAGTTTATATTTATGTATAGACAAATAATAGTATTAGCCTTGTACTTGTTTGTGCTTTTTATTAGGGCAAATTACCATAACTTTGCCATCTCGTTTAATAACTTTGCACTTATCGCACATAGGCTTAACTGATGCTCTTACTTTCATTTTATTTGCTCCTTTTTATTGTTGTTTTTTCTTCTCGCCACGATAAACAATTCTACCCCTATTGACATCATAAGGTGATAGTTCCACCGTAACTTTATCTCCTTCTAAGACACTTATATGTTGAACTACCAAACGCCCAGCAATGTAAGCATCAATAATATGACCATTAGGTAACTTAACCTTGTATACAGAATTGCGTATAACTTCTACGACAACTCCCTCAACTTCAATACCTTCACCTTTAGGCATTTTGACCTCCATCAATTTGATAAGATTTGCAAATTTTTTTAATGTCAGAATCAAGTAAATTGTGTTTAGAATCAGGCGACAATTTCCCAACAACTACAATGTGTTTTATTCGCTTTTTTTTAGGATTGTCAATTTTTCTACTTTCTCCATTTACCAAAAGAACGAAGTTCTCATCAATACTACTATAGACTAGATACACCCTGCCTTTATCTCGTCCCTTTGTAGATATAACAATGTCTCCAATATTCATATTACACCTATAGCGTCAAAATCTCAACACCATCTTTTGTAATAAGTACAGTGTTCTCGTAATGCGCAGATGGCGAACCATCCTTAGTTACAATGGTCCAGTCATCATCAAGCATAACAATTTCTTTTTTGCCCATATTAATCATAGGTTCAATAGCGATTGTCATACCAGCAAATAATTTTGCACCACTGCCCGCTCTACCATAGTTTGGTACAGATGGATACTCGTGTAGATTTCTACCTACACCGTGCCCTTCTAACATTCTAACGACGCTGAAACCAAAACTCTCAGCGTATGCTTGGACTTGACAAGAGATATCGCCGACAAAACTGCCATCTTTAATCCCCTTAATTCCTTCAAAGAAACAATCTTTAGTAACTTGCACTAACTTTTTCTTATCTTCGCTAACATCGCCAATCAAGAATGTTCGTGCTGCATCACCGTGAAAGCCATTCTTGTACGCACCAACATCGACTGAAACAATGTCGCCCTCTTCAATTCTTCTATGAGAACTTGGTATGCCGTGAACAATCTCATCATTAATTGATACACAAGCATTCCCAGGGTATCCTTGGTAGTTCTTAAAAGAACATTTAGCATTGCAAGAATGGATATAATCACGAACGATATTATCTACCATCATAGTTGTCATTCCTGCACGAATCTTCTCTTCAACCTTTTTTAGTGCATCACCTGTAATCTTACAGGCTTCTCTCATATGTTCAATCTCACTTGGTGTTTTAATATGTGCTTCCATATATTCCTTCTTTTTATATTATAACACAAACTTATAATAATTTCAATAGTTATCTTTCTAATTCTTTGGGACAACCTCCAATAATTTTGCATATTTTGTCAAAATTTTTATCAATAGAATCATTAGCATCGATTCTAGATAACATATTTTTCTTTTCAAAATAGTCAACTATTGGCATTGTTTGTTCTAGAAATACTTGATATCTTTTTTTGAATGTTTCTTCATTGTCATCAATGCGGTTAACTAATGTACCTCCGCATTTACCACAAACATCCCTAGATTCATCAACTGTGGTAACATATCCACATTCGCTACAAATTCTTCTTTTAAGTATTCTATCTAGAAGTGTATCAAAATCTACATCTAGAAAAATTACTTTATCAATATTGTAAAATCTATCAAGTTCTTTCGCTTCTTCCAAAGTCTTACCAAAACCATCTAACAAAACATTGTCAGCAAATTCTTTTTGTGATAATTGCTTTTGCATAACTTCTAGCAAAATATCACTAGGCGCGAGTAAACCTTTTTGCATTGCTTCTTTCAAAATTTCGCCACGCTCAGTTCCTTCTGCAATCTCCGCTCTAAATAAATCACCTGTTGATAAATGTTTTAAGTTATATTTTTTTGATAATTTTTGTGATAGTGTCCCTTTCCCGCTTCCGGGGGCACCAATTAATAGGATATTCATTTCACCATTTCCATTAATTTGTCTAATTGTTCAGCAAAATTTTTGTTAGTATCAATTCTATAAACTAAACCTAATTTGTCGTAATAATTTATTACAGGTATAGTCAAATCTCGGTATTCTCGCATTCTTGTATTAAGCACATCAATATTATCATCACTTCTTCTTATAAGTTCTGCCCCGCATTCATCACATATAGAGTCGTGATAATCAATCTTTGAGAATGCTTTACCGCATTTGCTACAACTTAATCGATTTAGTACTCTAGATTTTATTACTTCAAAATCTGCTTCTAAGATAATTACTTTGTCTATTTTAAGAAATTTAGTCATTAACTCTACTGACTTCAACCCTCTAGGGTATCCATCCAATAAAATGTTGTCAAATAAATTTTCTTTTTGTAAATAGTCAAATAAAATTTTAGCAGTCAAATCTTCATCTAAAATTTTTCCGCTACTAATTGTGTCATTTACCATTTTCGCTATGGGTGTGTCTTGCTTAGCGTAATCACGAAGCAAATCACCCATAGATATATGGTTAAAATTGTATTTTTCTTTCAAATAATTTGAGCAAGTACCCTTACCACTAGCAGGTGGGCCTAGAATTACCAAATTCATTATTTCAAAAATCCTTTATAATTCTTCATCATTAATTGCCCTTCAAGTTGTTTATCAAACTCAAGTGCAACGCTGACTACGATTAACATACCTGTAGCAGTAAATGCGTTTACAAGTCCTGCAGTTGAGACAAATGTGAATACAAGTGTAGGAACTATAAATACAAGTGCTAAATACATTGCTCCAAAGAATGTGATTCTATTAGATATTGTTTTGATATATTCTGCAGTAGGTCGTCCAGCTCTAATACCAGGAATAAACCCACCATTTTGTTGTAATTGTCTACTTATTTCATCTGGCTTAAATACCATACTTCCATAGAAATATGAGAAGAATATGATAAGTATTGCAGATAAAACAAAGTATATTGGTGAACCAGCACCTAACCATTCGCTATACCAAACATTCGCATTTGAATTTGGCCAGAATATTTGAATAATATATTGTGGAAACATTATAAAACTCATTGCGAAGATTATAGGCATAACACCAAAACTATTTACCTTAATAGGTATATTAGTTGATTGCCCACCATACATTTTTCTACCCTTAATTTGTTTAGCATAATTAACGGGTATCTTACGAACTGACAAATCGACATAAGTCATTAGCCAGAATATGATGATAAGCAAAGCAATAAATATTAAGATATCCCAAAGATATTCAATATTCTCTGCTAATCCAGCAAAACTAGCTATTAAAGCGGTACCAGCACTTGAGATAATACCAATAAAGACTAGAAGTGAAAGTCCATTACCTATCCCTAAGTCTGTTATCTTCTCGCCGAGCCACATAGTAAACATAGCACCAGCGACCAATAACAATACAACGACTGTCCCAACAAGCCACAATGGAGCACCGCCTAAAGCACTAGCATTCAAAATGTTGCTAACGCCAAAACTATAAACGATACCGATACTTTGTGCAGTTGCCAAAACCAAAGTTACAATTCTAGTATATAATGCAATCTTCTTTCTACCAGTATCACCCATCTTAGATAATCTCTCAAGAGCAGGAATACCGAAAGTCAACAACTGCATAATAATTGATGCACTGATATAAGGTATAACACCTAGTGCTAAGAAAGCACCATTAGCAAGAGCACCACCAGTAATTGCACTCAATAATGACAAGAAGTCATTAGCACCTTCATTAAAATAGTCAAATGCTATCCCAGGTATAGGAAGCCAACAACCAACTCTGTATACAAGTAATATAAGCAAAGTTAGTAGAATCTTTTTTCTTACATCTTTCGCTTTGAAGGCATCTCTCAAGTTTTCAAACATTATAGCACCTCAATTTTGCCGCCAGCTTTCTCAATTTTCTCTTGAGCAGTCTTGGTGAAAACAGCGGCTTTGACAGTTAATTTCTTTGTCAATTCACCATTGCCAAGAATTTTAAGACCAAATTTCTCAATTTTGCTTACAATTCCTTTATCTTTAAGTAATGCAATGTCAACAACAGTACCATCTTCAAGTTTGTCCAAATCACAAACATTGACAATAGTATATTGTTTCCTGAATTCATAGTTGTTAAACCCACGACGAGGAAGTCTACGAATCAAAGGTATTTGACCACCTTCAAAACCGATTCTAACTCCACCACCACTTCTTGAGTTTTGACCTTTTTGTCCTCTGCCAGAAGTTTTGCCAAGTCCACTACCAATACCACGACCAACGCGTCTTGCTTTCTTCGTAGAATTTGGAGCAGGACTTAATTCGTGTATATTCATAATTTCGCCCTCCTTCCTTAAATTTCTTCTACTTTAACAAGGTGTTTGATTGTGAAAATCATTCCTCTAATTGCAGGAGTGTCTTCCACTACCTTGCTTGCATTAAGTTTTCTCAAACCCAAGGCATCACAAGTCTTGCGTTGATTAGGTTTTGAACTACAAGCACTTCTTATTAAAGTAATCTTGATTTCTTTTTTTGCTTTTTTTGATTTGGAGGTAGTTTTAGTTTTCTTCTCTGCAACTTCTTCAACTTTAACTACATTTTCAGTATTTTCCATAATTAGTTGCCCTCCACATTAGTTTCTTCAATGCCACGCAATTTGTTTGCTTGTTCATAAGTCTTTAGACTGAGCAATGCTTGCAATGTTGCCTTAACACAGTTTTCTTTGTTAGAACTTCCGTGCAATTTTGTTGTAATATCACGGATACCAGCAAGTTCGATAACTGCACGAGCAGCACCACCTGCGATGATACCATTACCATCTTTAGCAGGTAACATTATAATCTTACTTCTACAGAACTTACCTTCAGTAGCGTGAGGTATTGTTGTTCCTTTCATAGCGATGGTAACAAGGTGCTTCTTAGCATTCTTGATAGCCTTCTCTACTGCTTCAGATTGTTCACGAGACTTGCCGTGTCCAACGCCAACTTTACCCTTTTTGTCGCCAACAACAACAAGCACTGAATATGTTTGAATATCTCCACCCTTTACAGATTTTGAAACTCTTCTTCTAGAGATAACACGGCTCTCCATCTCATCTCTTGGGCGTCTATCATCTCTACGCTTTTTGTCGTCTTTCTTGCCGAATTTCTTCTTATCGAACTTTTTATTGCCACTGCGTCTATCTTTGTTGTCGCTCTCAACTTTCTCAGTGTTTTCAACAGCAGGTTGTTTAACAGTTTCTTTAACTTCTTCAATGTTTTCCATAACTTCTTCCATTATAATACCAACCCTCCACTTCTTGCACCTTCAGCGACTTCTTTAACACGGCCAGTGTACAAATATCCGCCACGGTCAAATACGACTTTTTTAATTCCTTTAGCGATTGCACGCTTAGCGATTTCTTCGCCAATAACCTTAGCTTGTTCAACTTTGTTCTTGCCTTTGAGTTGTGTCTCTAAAGCCTTCTCAACAGTTGATGCGCTAACGAGTGTAACACCACGAGTGTCATCAATAATTTGAGCATAGATGTGAGTAGTACTTCTGTAAACATTAAGTCTAGGTTCTTCAGCAGTTCCCTTAACCTTATTTCTTACTCTCAAATGACGCTTTTTTCTTAAACTATTTTTGTTATCTTTATTAATCATTTACTACTCTCCCTATTTCTTACCAGCAGTCTTGCTGCCTTCTTTCTTAACAACAACTTCGTCTACATAGCGAATACCATATAAGTGATATGGTTCAACCTTTCTAATTTCACGAATCTTAGCAGCGAATTGTCCGACTTTTTCTTTATCGATGCCCTTAACTTCAATCTCAGTTATGCTAGGGCAACTTGTAGTAATGCCATCTTCATCAAGCACTTCTTTAGGTTTTGAGAAACCTAAGTCTAAGACAAGTTTATTTCCTTGTTTTTGTGCTTTGAAACCTACACCACTTACAGTTAATTTTTTTGTAAATCCTTTTGTAACGCCTTCAATCATATTGCTTAGCAAAGTTCTAGATAATCCGTGCATAGCACGAGCATTGTTAGAATCATCGCATCTTTTTACAATAATATGGTCGCCGTCTTTCTCAAAAGAAACTTCTTTATTAAATTTTCTTTCCAATTTTCCCAGCGGTCCAGAAACCAAAACTACATTATTGTCTTTGATTTCTACTTGTGTGTTTGCTGGGATAGCTATTGGATGTCTACCTATTCTTGACATAATATTCTCCTCCCATTACCACACATAGGCAATAATTTCGCCACCAAGTTTGGCTTCTCTTGCCTTCTTATCTGTCATTAAACCTTTATTAGTTGATACAATAGCGATTCCAAGTCCGTTGAGAACTTTAGGTAAGTCTTCAACACCAGCGTAAATACGCAAACCTGGCTTGGATATTTTCTTCAATCCACTAATAACGCTGTGACGATTGTCACTATATTTTAAATCAATAATGATATTCTCTTTGCCTTCGATTTCTTCAACTTTATAACCGTTAATAAAGCCTTCTGAAAGCAAAATTTCAGCAATGCTCTTTTTCATATTAGAACTAGGAATAGTAACATTCTCGTGGCGAACCATAAGTGCATTACGAATTCTAGTGAGCATATCTGCTATTGGGTCATTAGTCGTCATTTCTCATCTTCCTCCTTACCAGCTTGCCTTCTTTACTCCAGGGATTTCGCCTTTGTAAGCGAGTTCACGGAAGCAAATTCTGCATATTCCATATTTTCTCAAAACTGCGTGAGGACGGCCACAAATAGCACATCTAGTATATTCTCTAGTAGAATATTTTTGTTTTCTTTGTTGTTTAACAACTATCGCTTTTCTTGCCATTATTTCCTCCTACTTTTTGAAAGGCATACCAAGTGCTAAAAGCAATGCCTTTGCCTCTTCATTAGATTTTGCAGTTGTAACAAAACAGATATCAAGTCCTCTTACTTTGTCAATTTTTTCATAACTAATTTCAGGGAAAATCAACTGTTCTTTGATGCCTATATTGTAGTTTCCACGGCCATCGAATGATTTTGGTGAAATACCATCAAAATCACGAACACGAGGAAGTACTATAGATATGAATCTATCTAAGAATTCATACATAATGCCACCACGAAGAGTAACCTTAGCACCAATGTTTTGGTTTTCTCTCAACTTGAAGTTAGAGATAGATTTTTTAGCCTTTGTTACAATAGGTTTTTGCCCAGTGATAAGTCCTAATTCTTCAACTGCTAGGTTGAAAGATTTTGAGTTATCTTTAACATCTCCTAGACCCATATTCAAAACTATTTTCTCAAGTTTTGGAACTTCGTTAATATTCTTGTAACCAAGTTCAGTCATAAGTTGCTTTTTTAATTCTTCATATTTAACTTGAAGTCTTGGCTTTTCAACTTTTGCCATTATTTCCTCCTAAGGGTTGATTCCTATTATTCTTGAGTTGCCTCTTCAGTTTTAACTGCTTCAGCTTGCTTCTCAGCTTTTGCTTTCGACTTTTCTTTCTTTGTTACTTTCTTTGCCTTAGTGTCAAGACTAGCACCGCACTTTTTGCAAGTACGAACTTTCTTACCATCAACAACAGAGTGTGCAACTCTAGTTGCCTTACCACATACAGGACAAATAACCATAACATTTGATGCATCAATAGGCGCTTCTTCCTTAAAAATTCCGCCCTTCTCTTGTGCACTCTTTGGCTTCTTAGCCTTAGTAATAATATTAACGCCTTCGACAAGTACACGGTTCTCTTTTGGGTAGGAAACCAAAATTTTACCGGTTTTGCCGTTATCTTTGCCAGCGAGAACTACAACAGTATCGCCTTTTTTAACATTCAATTTTGCCATCATTTCCTCCCTTATAGTACCTCTTGAGCAAGACTGCTTATTTTTAAGTAACCTTTATCACGGATTTCTCTTGCGACAGGGCCAAAAATACGAGTCCCTTTTGGTTGTTTATCCTTGTCGATAATAACTACAGCATTGTCATCGAATTTGATATAAGAACCATCTTCACGACGAACGCCGTTAACAGAACGAACGATAACACATTTAACTATGTCGCCCTTCTTAACAACTCCACCAGGAGTAGCTGTTTGAACAGCAGCAATAATAACATCGCCAATATTACCACTTCTAACATATGAACCGCCTAAAATACGAATGCATTTAACAATCTTAGCACCTGTATTGTCAGCAACTTTCAACTTAGATTCTGTTTGAATCATAATACATTCCTCCTGATAGATTACTTCTTCTTCTCGACAATTCTAACAAGTCTAAAGAATTTATCCTTGCTCAAGTGTCTTGTTTCAGCGATTTCGACTCTATCGCCAATTTCACATTCATTGTTCTCATCGTGAACTTTGTATCTCTTAGATACTTTCACAACTTTTCTAAACTTTGAACGCTTGTAGTTAACAACTTCAACAACTATGGTTTTATCCATTTTATCGCTAACAACCATTCCAACTAATGTTCTGCGACTATTTCTTTGTTGTACATTTTCCATCTTCGACCCTCCCATTAGTTATTGCTTGAATTTTGACTTTCTCTTTGTTTCATAATAGTCAAAACTCTTGCAATATCCTTTTTGGTGTTGTTTATTTGCATGGGATTAGCTAGTTGCCCTGTAGCGTGAGAGAACCTTAAGTTGAATAGTTCGCTCTTGAGCGCTTTTAATTTGGCTTCTAGTTCGTCGTTTGTCAATTCTTTCAAATCTTTTGCTTTCATCACGCTCTCCCACCTTCTTCAATATTTTGTTCTTCTTTCTTAACAAATTTTGTTAATACAGGAAGTTTATGACTTGCTAATCTAAGTGCTTCTTTAGCGACATCTTCACTGACTCCGCCTATTTCGACAATTAAATTACCAGGTCTAACTACTGCTACCCATTGTTCAGGTTGACCTTTACCGCCACCCATACGAACGCCGAGAGGTTTCTTTGTAATAGGCTTGTGTGGGAATACCTTCAACCACAACTTACCTTGTCTTTTCATATAACGATTAGCTGCCACACGAACTGCTTCAAGTTGGTTTGTAGTAATCCAACCAGGTTCAAGAGCAACCAATGCGTATTCACCGTAAGCAATTACATTATTAGTAGTTGCTTTACCTTTCATTGAGCCACGAAATTGCTTTCTGTGTTTTACTCTTTTAGGCATTAACATTATTCGTTTCCTCCCATATCGTTAGATTTTGGAGTAGATTTCTTACCTAAAATGTCGCCTTTATAAATCCAAACTTTAACGCCGACAACACCATAAGTTGTGTAAGCGCTAGCAACACCATAACTGATGTTAGCACGAATAGTTTGAAGTGGAAGTGAACCCAAGTGGAATTCTTCACTGCGGGCGATTTCAGCGCCATTAAGACGACCGCCGACAACGATTTTAATTCCTTGAGCGCCTGCCTTCATAACTCTTGGCAATGCTTCTTTAACTGCTCTTTTGAAAGCAACTCTCTTCTCTAATTGAAGTGCAATGCCTTCTGCGACAAGTTGTGCATCAAGGTCGACTTTTTTAACTTCCTTGACATTCAATATGATATTATTTGAGTTAATCAATTTGCTTAACTCTTTTCTTATTTGTTCAATACCAGCGCCCTTTTGACCAATAATCATACCAGGTCTACCGGTGTTAATTGTTACAATAACTCTAGCATCTGTTCTTTCGATTTCAATGCTTGAAATATTGCAGTTATAATACTTTTTCTTCAAAAATTTTCTAATTTTATTATCTTCAAGAAGGTTTGCAGCAAAGTCTGCTTTATCAGCATACCAAACTGAACTCCAATTCTTGTTGACACCAACTCTGAGTCCGTGTGGACTTACTTTTTGTCCCATAGTTACTTCGCCCCTCCTATTGTAGATAATTTAACAGTTATATGGCTTGTTCTCTTAGCGATAACATCCATACTACCACGACCGCGTGGTAAAATTCTTTTTAAGATAGGACCAGCATTAGCATACGCTTCGCTGATTATTAAATCCTCTCTATTCATCCCCATATTGTTCTCCGCATTGGCTGCTGCACTCTTTACAACTTTGTAAACTTCTTC
>CALVIT010000017.1 GCA_944331845.1 uncultured Clostridia bacterium | reverse complement strand
TTCTCTTTATTTTAACACAGGAGGACTTTTTGTGTAAAGCCTTCAGCTTTTTAGTACCCCCAGCACTGCTGGGGGTTAATTTTTCCAAATAAAGTTACCTAGCATTAGGTAACTTCAACACAGCAAATAATTATTATTAATAATTATAATTAATTATGCTAACTCAAAAATTTTGTTCTTATAATCTTAGTGTAATCATACTTTGACATACGAATACATTGTAGTTTATTTTGTGATACTGTTGTGATAATTTTTTGAACATTGTTATATATTTTGTTCTCGCCATCAATGGATATAAGAATATTATGACTTCTACCTTGTAAAGATAATTCTATTATTCTATTCTCCGGTACGATAATTGAATTATGGAATGATTTGTAGACTTTGTTATTAAGCGGTGCAATAGGTGTCAGTTGAAGCGTATGTAATGAGTTATAAACAACACAACCGCCAAAACTTAAGTTATATGCAGTCGACCCGCTAGAAGTAGATATCAGTAGTCCATCGCCCGCTAAATTCTCTAATAACTCTCCGTCTATACTTACTTGCAGATAAATTGTATTTAAGTCCTTCTCACGAACGACAATTTCATTAAATGAATAGAATTCATCTACAGTGTCGCCTATGACTTGAGTACTTTGAATACCTACATTCTCAACAGTATAATCTCCGCTTTTTAGTCTACTCACAAAACTATGTATTTGGTTTGGTTTTATCTCTTGTAAGAAACCTAGTGTACCCGCATTAACGCCTATAAAATATTTATTTGTATCAAATTCACAAGCCCTAACCATTCTCAAAAAAGAGCCATCGCCACCAACCGCTATGCAGATATCATAATCTTTATCATCTTCTACGAATCCGCTCTCTAATAACTTCGCCTTAAGCAATAATGCTATACATTTTGCTTTGGTGTCATCATTGATAAATAACCTAAATCTTCTTATCTCCATTTGATTTGTACCTATATAATACTGATGGTCTATGTCCTCCGCCTACTTGTAACTCATCAGTTTTCTCGACTTTTGTTGCTATTATTCTTCTAAATGCAGGGTCTAATAATTTTTTGTTAAGTATGACTTCATACACTTGTTTTAATTCGCCTAATGTAAATAATGGGGGCATCATATTGAATACTATGTCAGTGTACTCTATCTTATTTTTTAATCTTTCAAGCCCTGCTAAAATTATTTTAGGGTGGTCGAATGCCAAAGAATCATTCTCTATGATATCAAATCTATATCTATCAGTAGTCAATTCTTTCAAAGTCTTTTTTATCTTAAATGACAATCTGTCATCTTCGCTCTCAAGTACAACTTCGACTATGTCATCTTTCTCGTTTATAAAGATATTGAACCACTTAGCATTGTCGTACACCTGTTGATTAAGTCGTTCTTTGTCAATAAGTGCCATATAAGATGTCGCAACAACTCTCAATCTTGGGTCTCTGTCTAGCCCACCAAAAGTGTATAACTGCTCTAGATAAATGTCTTGAAGGTTAGTCTCTTTTTTTAAGATATTTCTTGCATTGTCTTCTAATTCTAACTTAAGGTCTAGAAACCCACCGGGTAAACACCATTTGTCTTTGTAGGGATAATTATGTCTTTTGACAAGTAGTACGCTAAAAAATTTCTCATTAAGTTTTCTATAATTATCACTTTTTTTGTTCGACACACTGAATATGACAATGTCAGTTGTCATTGACAATTTCTCATAAGCATCCTTGTTGTAGTGTGCTAAAAAATCACTCTCTGACTTATACTCCATTTTCGCCCCTTAATATATTAGTTAACATTTGTGATACAATCTTTATAATGTCATTTTTGTTTTCGCTTCGTGTATCATATATGACCCTATGTTGTATGTCATAATACTTGTCTATATTCCTATCATACACACATATATACACTAGGTCATCATCTCCAAAATTATTTTTGTCATCAACTCTCTTTAACTTACCTGTGATACCTATACCAAAATTTGAGTTTGTATATTCAGCTATCGCTTTCGCCATCGCCCTAGCAGTCTCAGCACTATACACAGTGTATTTGTCAATAATTTTTTTAGGCACACCGAATCTTATCTTGTATTCATTAGAATAAGTAACAGCGCCGAAACTAAATACATCACTCGACCCGGGTACATTTGTGATAGCATTTGCTACGCCACCACCCGTACAAGACTCCATAGTTGATATGCTTTTGCCTAAATTCTTACATAACTTTATAACATCACTAAACATTTGTTATCACTCCCATTATATAGATTGTTGCTTACTATATATTGTAACACATTATGCGGTAAAATGTAATTAATTTTGTCAATATTTGCTATATTTTCTCTAATAAATGTAGATGACATTAAGGGCAAATGAAAGTCTACAAAATGTATTGAATCATTGTATCTATCTAATATATTTAAGTTATACCCAACACCTAATCTATTGACAACTATCACTTTGTATTTATTAAGTATGTACTCATAGTTCTGCCAACTTTGAATTGTCATAATGTTGTCTACTCCGCAGACAAAAAATATTTCATCATCCTTATAAATATTTTGATAATAATCGAGCGTCTCATAAGAATACACTAATCGCTTTTTGTTCTCATAATTAGATACGATAACATTTTGTACATTTTTAAACATAATTTGTAGCATTGTGTATCTATCCTTAAATGACGCTAAACCTTTTTTGTCATAATTATCTCCTGTTGGAACGACAATTACTTTGTCTACAATCTTACTAGACAATAACTTCTCAATTAACCCCAAATGTCCCAAATGTGGCGGATTGAAACAACCGCCATATATGCCTATTCTCATTTTATCACCTATATTAAATCAGTCCACAAATTATAAGAAGTATCGCTACTCATCCTAAAGTCGCCCCGTGGAGATAAACTGACCGAACCCACTTTAATACCATCAGGCATACAAGACCGCTTGAACTGATTGTTATAAAATCTTCTCAAAAATTCTCTTAACCTTGTCTTAATGAATTTCTCATCTTTATTAAATGTTTGACACGCTATGAATATGATTTTTTGTACAGTGCTTTGTCTTGAGATAAAGTGATATAAGAAGAAATCATTTAACTCATAATCTCCCACCACTTCTTCAGTCTTTTGAATGACATTGCCGTTGTCCAAAGGTAGCAACTCAGGAGATATAGGAGATTGAAGAATATCAATAAGCGTGTCTTTGAGTCTGTCATCGCTATTTGCGACATAGTCAATAATGTACTTAACCAAAGTCTTTGGTACCCCAGCATTTACTGAATAACCGCTCATATGGTCGCCATTGTATGTACAGAAACCAAGCGCTAACTCAGACAAATCGCCCGTACCAACAACAATAGCGTTGTAGAGATTACCTAAATCCATAAGAATTTGTGTCCTTTCTCTTGCTTGTGCGTTCTCGAATGTTACACTTCTATCCCCATCACTCAACCCTATATCTACAAAGTGTTGTTTGCACGCAGATACAATACTAATATTTTTGTAAGTAGCACCTATTAAATTAATGAGTTTTGTAGCATTACTTGCAGTTCTATTGCTTGTCCCGAATCCGCCCATAGTTACAGCAATAATATTGCTTTTGTCTAACTTTAGTATATCAAATGTTTTGTTGATTACAATCAATGCAAGCGTAGAGTCAAGTCCACCTGATACGCCTATGACAACCGACTTTGTATTAGTCGCAAGTAGCCTTTTTGCTAATGCGAATGATTGCATATTTAATATTTGATTACAAATATTTTCAACATTTTCGTTAGGCACAAATGGTGTTTTTGAATATTGCCTACTTAGTACTTCACTCTCCAAATTCGATAACTTAAATGCAATTTTTCTACACTTTCTATCAATTTTTGTACAACTAAATGTACTATTTTTGATTCTTGTAGCATTAATGTAGTCTATGTCAATATCATTATAAATTATTTTACTACTGAATTGATAATTATCATCTCTAATTAATAATTTACCATTCTCAAATATCATTGTGTCTCCACCAAAAATCAAATCAGTTGTAGACTCGTTTACTCCAGAAGAAACATACACATAACCACTCATTAATTTCGATGACTGCATTTTGACTAGATTATATCTATACTCATTCTTCGAGACATAATCATCACTACTAGATAGGTTAAATATTACTTGTGCCCCGTTTAGCGCTAAGTCATCACTCTGTGGCTTGACACCCCATAAATCTTCACAAATCTCTATACCAAACCTAAAGCCTTGTTCGCTGTCCATAAAGATTATATCATCCCCAAATGGTACGATATTATTATTTAATAATATTTGAGTCGGGGTGTTCTCATCAATTGTTGAGAACCACCTTCTCTCATAAAATTCATTAGAATTAGGTATATATTTCTTTGGTACTACACCTAGAATCTTGCCCGCCTGTATAACTACCGCAGTATTATACAAGCGGTTGTCAACTGCAATAGGTGCACCAACTATGTATGTTATATTTAAGTTCCTTGTCTTGTCGCATAAGTCTTGAATGGCGACTTTGACTTGTTTCAATAAATCAGTGTTATAGAATAAATCTTGACAAGTGTAACCCGTGATACACAATTCAGGAAAACACAAAACTTGTATGCCCAACTTGTCGCTTTCTATAACTCCCTTCACAATCTCTTGACAGTTATATTTAATATCTGCGACCTTCATTTGCGGTACAAATGCTCCCACTCTCACATATCCCATTTTGTTTAACATTTTATAACTCCTAATGCTAATATAATGTATAATTAAGTTAATTATATTGTTTCTTTAAATTTTATTTTTTTTTACATTATTTACAACAAATACATTATTTTCGATTAATTAATTTTAATCTTCATCTTTTAACATATCCGTATCTCTAGAACAATGTAAATGTTGTTTATTTATAATTTCATTAACTTTTTTGATTATTCTTGATGAAATACATTATTTTTAGTTATTTTAAATTTTTTCCAATTCATTATTTCTTTTAGCATACAACATATCTTGCTTTAGATTAAATAATTCTTTTGACAAATCTACATAATATTTATGCGGATTATTCAATCTTTTTATCTCTTCCCATAATGAGTTAAGTTCGCTCTTCACCTTATCTCTCACTTCTTCAATGGTTGGTTCTTTGTATATTTGTACGCCATCTTTGTAGATAGGTACTTGTAACTCTTTGACAAAATAGTTCTTTAGTGTCGTTTGTTTCCAAGGTTCTTTCTCATCAAAAATTGTTATCTCATCCTTTGGTATCTCTTCGCTTGCTAATGCGACTAAATCTGCTAGTGCCATAAGAGTTTTCTTGTCATAGAAACGATATACCTTCTTATATGTTGGGTTAGTTATCTTCTCTACATTCTCGCTAATCTTTATTTTAGGTATAATTTCTCCATTATTTTCTGTTGCGACAAGTTTATACACTCCGCCGAATACAGGACAACTTTTTGATGTAATCAAATTCTCGCCCACACCAAAACTATCAATAGGCGCCCCCTGTTCTAATAAGTCTTTAATTATATATTCATCAAGTGAGTTAGATACACATATTTGACAATCATTCATTCCGTTTTTGTCCAAAATCTCCCTAACGCATTTAGACAAATACGCCAAATCTCCACTGTCTAACCTTACCCCTTTAAGTCTATACCCATTAGGTTCAAGATAATCTTTAGACACCTTAATAGCGTTCATAAGTCCGCTTCTTAGTGTATCTATAGTGTCAATAAGTAGAATACAATTATTAGGGTAAGTCTTAGCATACGCTAGGAAGGCTTGATACTCGTCATCGTACTTCATAATATGACTATGTGCCATAGTCCCCAATAATGGTACCTTATATCTATAACCTGTCTCGTAGCAAGAAGTGCCAATCGCCCCACCAATGTACGCATACTTAGCACCAATACAAGCAGAGTCTCCGCCGTGCGCCCTTCTCGCTCCAAATTCCATTACGCCACGCCCTTTCGCCTGATTAACTATTCTTGTAGTCTTAGTTGTAATCATAGATGCGTGGTTAAAGCGGTTTAATAAATCAGTCTCAAGAATTTGTGCTTCTATAGATTTCGCCCTTACAGTGATTATAGGTTCTCCAGCAAATACCGCCGTCCCATCAGGTATAGCGTATATGTCGCCTGTGAACTTAAAATCTCGTAAATATTTAAGGAAATCATTATCAAATTGTTTTGTACTCTTTAAATATTCAATATCTTCTTCACTAAATTTTAAGTTATTAATGTATTCGATTATTTCACTAATTCCACCAACAATGTTATACCCGCCATTGTCTAAATTCTTCCTAAAATACACATCAAAATAACATATCTCATCCTTTTTGCCATTCTTAAAGTCAGTATACGCCATTGTCAATTCATAAAAATCAATTAACTTCTTCATTTTTTCTTCTCCTTATCTACTATATTCTTCCACTATGTTTGCCCCCGCTTGTCTCATAAACTTAAATGCCATCTCATTGTATTCTTGTCGCGAATGAGTTGGAGAATCATAAGTTTGAACAGCATTTTTAGGCACAGTTACAACTACTTCCTTGTTGTGTTCATCAAAATAATTTATCATAGGTATAACTAAATTCATCACACAAATATCAGTACAACATCCCATTACAACAACTTCTCTTAGATTGTCATATTGTTGTAAATCTCTTATAAAGTTAGGAGCGAACATAGCACTCGTGCTATTCTTCTTATATACCATAGCATTGTCAAAAGACTTTTGAAGTTGCGGTACGATATTTGCTTCGCTTGTTCCTTCCACACAATGTTCAGGAAATTTTCTAAATTCGCTACAACCTTTTTTATGTGATTCAACAACAAAAATTAACCTTTCTTTAGCACTGTCAATACTATTGAGTATCCTAACTTGCTCCCCTATAATCTTACCAATGCTTATATCGTGCATAGGGCCTTCGTTTATAAAACCATTCACCATATCAACATTGATATACAATCTTTCAATCTTCTTATAATCCATAATTCGCATTTTGTCTCCCTTCCCCTTTGTTTTAGTGTAATTTTTAACAAAATTTTGTGTTATTAACATTTTGTTATTAACATTATATTAGAAACAAAGCCATTTGTCAACCCCTTTTTACAAAAAAAATAAAATTTTTTACAAAAAACTTATTTTACACAAAAAGCCCCTACCCTGTTTTGACCCAACAAAACAAGATAGGGACTATATATAATTATTAAATTATGACTATCAAAATATTATATTATATTTAAAAATTATAGAAATTAAAGAAATACAATATTAATATTGTAATGATTACTAACACCAACAAAAAATTACTATTAAATTACATCTATATCTATCATCTAATTTTGCAACTAAGATTTTTTACAATAAATAAGGTTTAAATGCCTTTTTAAAATCTACAACTCTTTTAATACTTTCACGCATTAAATAATCATAATTTGATTTTTCTTCAAAATTAAGACCTTGAATTGTAGTAAAGATTACGCTTGCTTTTTTACCATTTAATCTATCCCAATTCAAATGATACCCAAGGGTTTCTTCTATCGCATCTTTATTTTCCAAAAATTTATCGTATTGCTCCTTAGAATCTGCCATATACATATTTATTCTAATTATATTTTTTTTATTTACCAATTCTACCGAAATATGACATTTAGAACTTCCTATAGCAAAATTATACCAATGGTCAGTTGTCGCTTTTCTAATATTCAAACCATATTTATTGTTAATTAATTTCTCGTTAAAAAGGTTCCAAAATTCAAGCCTATGCCCCATAGATTCATTCATTGACCCGTCTTGAACAATTTTTTTAATTTGTTTAGCAAAATCATTTGGTTTTTCAATTATTTCAAATTTTGGAGCAGGCAAAGAGTCTCCAATTCTATAGGCGTGAACTTCAATTAAGAAAAACGCTACATTTTCATCAGTATGATTATTTAACCACTCAATAGCACTTTTGTGTTCTTCTCTGGCAGATTCAACAATCCAAACAATAACTGATGCTTCCATATTAGATGCATATGTAATAATTTTACCTAAATGTTCATGGTTAGTTTGCTCGAGTTGATTTTCCACTAGAACAACTTTACCAGACAATTCATCTCTACATACTAAATCACACCTATAACCACCGACAAATTTTTCTGTTTCTACATCTATTAATGTCAGTCCTAATTCTTTACCTAATGTATTAATATTTTCTTCCTCTGCTAACCATGAAGAAAAATCATATTGCTCGTGCTTCCACACTTCTCTTAATTTTACTTCTTTTAACTTTCCTAATTCCATAATAATATCCTTAGCGTCTTAAGTATAACACAAATATAATAATTTGTCATTTTTTTAATAAAAATAATAATAAAAGTTTTTTAGTTAAGATTTAGTTTTGCATACATTAATAACGACCTATTAAATCATCTATTGAACCATTAAGATTCTTTGCAATGTAATAGATAATGTCTAATCTAGGTATAGAGCCAGATTTCCAATGCCTAATTATACTCTCATCATATTCACTATTTTTCATAAATTTATAATGAGTAGTGTTGTTTTCTCTTAGTAAATTATTATAGTTTGCAAGAAATTTATTTATATCATAATTGTAAGTTTTATATTTACAATTCTTCTTATTCTCGCTTACCCCAAATAAATAATCTAATGAGCAATCAAAATACTCCGCTATCTTCAAAGTTACATTAATTGTTGGTATTGAACCTTTTAGGTACCTACTATATTGCATCGCAGACACACCACTTTCATCTGCTAATTGTCTTAATGATTTACCTGTCTCAAAAATCAATTCTTTTAAGTTCTCTACAAAAACTTTCATTTTCACCCCAATGTTTATAAGCATTTTATCATAACAGTGGTCCTAAATAATAAGCGTGCAATATAGCAAGTTATATATAATTAATTTTAGACTATTTAATCTCAATCAAATTGTATTCTGTATCGCCAACGCCTAATGATTTAGCAACATCAACAATGAGTTTACCATTTCTGCTCTCTATTCTCTCGACTAAGTGGTCTCTACCTTTGTCTTTGCTAGCGTACACCAAATCAAGACAAGCCTTATCTATAGCCACAGGGTCAAGCGAAGCAAGCACGCCGATATCTTGCATACAAGGGTCTTCAGCCACGGCGCAACAATCACAATCTACAGACATATTCGCCATAACATTGATAAACGCTATGTTATTATTAAATAGATTGACTACAGCACTTGCCGCCTCAGCCATCGCGGTTAAGAAATCATCTTGTTTAGCGACATTGTCCCACACTTTAGTTTGGTCAGTGAGTTTGCCAGCAGTATGAATATAACTTTTGCCCTTAGTTGAAGCACAACCTATAGATAACTGTTTTAATGCTCCGCCATATCCACCCATTGGATGCCCCTTGAAATGAGACAACACCACCATTGAGTCATAATTCAATAGATGACTGCCTACAATATCTTTGTGGATGACTCTTCCATTAGGAATATTAAGTTCAGTGTCTCCATCTTCGTCCATTAAGTCAATATTGAATTTGCCAACCCAACCGTGTTCAATCAATAACTGTTTATGCTTCTCAGTACTATTTCTTGCCCCAGGATATGCGGTATTACATTCAACTATTTTGCCTTTGACTAAGTCAACTATATTTTCCCAGAATATAGGTTTCAAAAAGTTTTGGTTGCCCTTCTCCCCTGAATGTACCTTTATAGCCACCTTACCCTTAGCATCAAAATTAAGTGCATTGAATACCTTAACAACGCTATCAGGACTAACTTCCCTACAAAAATAAACATTACTTGCCATAATATATATCTCCTATATTTTAGTATAACATATTTTAACATTTATAATCAAATATTTAAGAACTTAAATTGTCAAACTTCTATAATATAATTAATATTTAAAAAATTAACAAACATTATGATTAACTGCTGAAATACAAAATCATTAAACATAAAAGCAAAAATTAATTTCTTTATCCTTACAAAAAAATGATTTGTAAATTAATATAAATATATGTATAATAATATTATGTTAAATATAAAAGAGACTTTAGATAATTTTAAAATTTACACATATTCACAAGCAAATAAAATTTTATTAAATAATATAAATAATAGCGGAGACAAAGGCACATTATACATAGTAGCAGGACCAAATGGTAGCGGTAAGTCTACACTAATTGCCAATTTTTACGCACAAAATATGCTCAAAAATGTTAAATATATTAACGCAGATATTATCGCACAATTATATTTGTTAGACAACCCAAATTCTACTAATATAGATTATTTAGCAATGCACAAAACAATGAGATTAGTCGAAGATACAGCAATGACTCATCAATCAATAGTTTATGAGACAGTGCTTTCACACGAGAGCAAATTAGAAATAGTTAAACTATATAAACAAAATAATTATAAGGTTATATCTATATTCATATCTCCAAGTGATAGTCAAATTAATCTACAAAGAGTTGGTATACGAGTAAGCGAAGGCGGACACAATGTCCCTGAAGACAAAATAGTTAGTAGGTTTGAAAGAAGCCACCTACTAAAAAAGCAACTTCAAAAGTTAAGCGATGAATATTACGAAATAGACAATAGTACTTATCCTACATTGATACAATACCTAAAAAACTAAAAATAACATAATATTTATATACAAAATCTTATTAATTACACATTTTAATAATTTTTTACTTTCACAACTATTTCATTATAACAAAATTAAGTAATAAAATTATTGAAATTCAATAAATACTGCATCCGTATATTTTCTATATTTTTTTGAATATTAATATTACATAATAAAAACACTACTTTCATAGTGTTTTTTGTTATAAATTTATTTATTATACAAACAACCTTGATATAGGTTATTCTCTCGCATTAACCTATCAACATTATTTAGAACTAATTTTTTGTGCCTATTCCACTCAGGCGCTACTAACAAATCTTTAGGTGCATCTCCACTAATTCTATGGACAACTATGTCATTTCTTATATGAGTTAATATGTATATAACCTTATTTATATAATCATTTAACTCAAGCGGAGTGTATTGATTATTTATGTATAAATTATGTAATTTAGTACCCTTCACAACATAGGTTGAATGAATTTTTATGCCTTGCACATTATGCTTATTTATAAACTGCACAGTCTCAGCAATATCTTTGTCGCTCTCTTGCGGTAACCCCACCATAATATGTACAACCACATCAATTCCGTTATCATTTAATAATTTAACCGCTTGAGTGAATACTTCATTCTTGTACCCACGATTACAAAATTTCGCCACTTCTTCATTCGATGTTTGTAGCCCTAATTCAACATAGACATAATACTTCCTTTGATAACTTCTTAGAAGATTAACAATGTCTAGATTAATGCAGTCAGGTCTTGTCGCTATAGCGAGTGCGACAATTCTATCACTTATTAATGCTTGGTCATACTTGTGTCTCAAATTCTCGACATTATCATATGTATTAGTAAAATTTTGAAAATAGACAATAAATTTATTTGCCCGCTGTCCCCTATAACTATTCAAGTGCTGTAGTACTTGCTCTTGTATATCTAAACTTTTTATGTGTTCCCCGCTCCCCCTTTCGCTACAAAATATACAACCACCATAACCGCATTTGCCATCACGATTAGGACAAGTAAAACCGCCGTCAACACAAATTTTTAGTACTCTCTCGCCAAATTTATCTTTGAGCCACTTATTGAATTTCAAATACCTATCTTCTTGCATAATTTATCCCCTATGTATTAAATAATTACATTTTATGAACTATAGTATATCAAATTGATAACAATGTGTCAATTTTAAGCAATTAAACTATATAAATTACTCTTTGATGATAAAATTTGTACAACCTACAAATAATAATCTATATGACTTAAATAGATTTAATTTTGGCATTATTAATAATAAACTTTATAATTAAATATAAAACTCATATTAATCTTAACACTACATTGATACATTTATTTACATTTATATTATAGAATTTATAAATAATAACATACAAGCAAAAAACATTAATAATTTATTAGTTAGTAGTATAATTTAATTGATTAATTAGCCATATTATGTTTTAATATAGTTATAAAGGAGTCAATATGAGAATATTTTATATGCACCACGCACAAAGAGAATTTGGGCATCCGCCTACACAAAATGATTCAATTTCTAAATTAGGCAAAGAAGAAGCCAAAGTTATATCAAAAATATTTAAAGAAATCAACAAAGACATAAATTTTAAAGCAATCTATACTTCTCCATACTTAAGATGCACACAAACTGCACAAATAATTAACAAAGCATTGAATGTCCCCATCATTGAAGATTGTAGGTTAAATGAATTCGAGTCTTCAAAAACTATAGAAGGTAATAAAGTTATGAATGAGAGTTGGGTTGATTGTCAAAATAGAGTTACAGACATACTACAAGATATAGTCAATCAATATAATGATGAAGACGCAGTTATTTGTATCACAAGCGGAGTAAATATTGCCCCTTTCATTTCACTTAGTTATAATATTATAAATAGCGATAATGTACCATTTCTAACTATTGTAGGTTGCTGTCCAATATGCTTTAACATTAACAAAGATTCATTCAATAACACTAACTAATTTTGGTCCCATTCTTTAATATAAAAGTTTTTGCCGTGTCCAGCGTAGCACATTCTAATATTGTGTAGGTTTCTTATTTTATTTAAAGTATGCGTTGTTTCTTCAAAACTTCCTGTCGGTAAATCATACCTACCAAACCCATTCTCAAATATAGCATCCCCACAAAATAGATTATCTTCTGCAACTAGTCCCATACTACAATCGGTATGCCCTTGTAACCTAACAAAGTAATTTTTATCTTCTAGGTTAGCAATACTCTCATTCTCTTTAATTTCTTTTACTCTTGATTTGTCAATCTTTTTTAGTTCTCGTACCCCAAATATATTAGCAACGGTTGACTCAATATTATCTAATTTGTCGTACGCTTGCTGAGACATATACACTTTCGCATTTTGAAATTCTTTAAGGTATTCATTAAGATAAGCGAAGTGGTCATAATGACTATGTGTCAAAAAAATAACTTTCACGCTATCTTTATTCACAACCTTACTAATCTCACTGATGCTCGCCCCAGCATCGACAATAACTACAATATTACTTATAATAATATGCACATTGCACATATCACCACGAATTGTTATAATTTTCATTTTTTACTCCTATTAAGATTGATTATAATTTATTAATTTTAATAAAAATAATTATACAATAGTAAATAACTAAATATTTCCCATACTTAATAATTAATTACAAAGTTTATATCCTAATTTATATAAACATCACATTATCATATAAAAAATGCAGTTATGCTAACAAATTTAGCGGTATACTGCATTTTTTTAGAATTCTTCAAATTCGCCTTTGGTGTCTCTTATAAATAAGTCATCAAATTCTTTCTTCAATTCTTTATTCTCAAAGATTATATTGTATAGTGCATTCGTTATAGGCATATTGATATTATATTTCTTCGCTAGATACATTATACCTTTGATATTGCCGACCCCTTCAGCAGATTTGCCGAAAGTTTCGCCTTTTACATACTGCTCTCCCCACATACGATTGTGTGAGTATGGAGAGAACAATGTCGCTTCAAAGTCGCCCAAGTGACTTAACCCATAAGCAGTCATAATCTTACCGCCCAATGCTTGTGTTAATTTCGCTATCTCATAAGTACCCCTTGACATTAACGCACCCTTAAGGCAAGACATACCTATGCCATCTAGCATACCCGCTGCAATTCCTAAAACATTCTTGCCCGCAGAGCCTATCTCTCCACCTATTATGTCATCGCCTATATAGAATCTAATCAATGGAGATTTAAACTCTTCGACTAAAAATCTTGATAACTCTTCATTGTATGAATGTATTATCATACAATTTGGAGTACCTGCTACAAAATTTTGTACATGTCCCGGACCTACCCACAAGGCAATGTTATTTTTTGGTATGCCGTGCTCAATCATTATCTCGCTAACCCTTTTGCCCGTATTTGATTCAATCCCCTTCATACACAAAACAAATTTCTTATTAGATAAGTCGTAATTCTGTAAGTCATTCATCAAATTATACAACTCTTGTGTCAATATTGAGATAACTATAATATCATTATCTAAAGCCTTATTGATATCACTTGTTAAATTTATATTATCTTTGAGAGTCAAATACTCATTTTTGCCTGTCTCCATAAGTGTTTGCAAATGTTTTGAATTCTCTCTCCCCCACAATGTTACTTCGTGCATATCCGCTAGATACCACGCCAAAAATGTCCCCCATCTTCCACAACCTAATACACTAATTTTCATTATTAACTCCTTTGAATAGTTCATTTATAAATTCTAATTGTTTATTATATACTGCCAAATTTTGTTGCGCAGAATTAATCAAAATTTTCAAATATTTTTTTGCAAAATTTAGATAATCAACATTATCTTCAATCATCACTTCATCGACGATGTCTTGTATTGATTTACAAAAATTGTCTTCGCTTTGAGACAAAATTTTAGCGGTATTCATAATGTCTTTCTCTAAGTCTTCGAGATAATTTGAATTGAGCAACTTATTTTGTCTATCAATAATCTTTGTATCTTGCTTATTTATGTAACTCTCTATTTTGTTTAATTCTTTGTTAAGTGATTTATTTATTTTTTCATCGCTTTCGCTTGTGTATTCTAACGCATTTAGTTTATCGCTTAAATCTACAAGGAACTTCTCACGCTTAGTGAATTTATCACAAATAGCAGTCAACAAAGTTCTACATTTGTCTATATCAAACATTAATTTTTTACTCCTATGTTAATATATCAAAAAAACTTTATTTTGTCAAGTAAATATATTTCAGCAAAATATATAATAATGTATAAAATATTATAACTTTGGCTATCATAACAATATGATTATGAATAACAAAAAATACATTTTTTTATCAATGGTAGTACTACTTACAAGTCTAATAGTGTTAATTCCTAATTACAATTATTCTTTCGCATCCTACATAATGCCTAATAGCGAAGCAACATTTTACACCACAAGTCCGCTAAAAAGCGTACCTAATTATCTCACGCAGACAAACATAGGCGTAGGTGCTATGATAGAATGTTCTGGTAGTATCGCCCCTAAGGTCGCTAAAACACTCAATAATATTGCGGGGATAAGTTTCCAATTTAATGGCGGTCAAAATGACATTGAAGAATTCTTAGACAAAGTAGATGCAGTTGTACTAAAGTGTGAAACTATTGATAATTCAATTAAAACATACCTAGCGTATGCACCAAAATTAAGAAATAATATCAAAGTTGATAATATGACAGTCAATCTTCAAATTGCAGTAGTAGACAGCACTATAACCATAGGTTCGCCAATGATTTTAGGCGAATATTGATAAAAAACTATTTATTATATTACACTTAATATATGCACTTTTTAAGCGTAGCACTTTTTACTAATATACAATAAAATATTAAACCTATGTTATATAAATTTACATAATAATTGCGATAAAAATTCTATTAATAAATAATTTACTAAATTATTAATTACATTTTATAAAATAGTCATAGTTACAAAAAGTTTTATCTAACAAAATAATATTTTTACATTATTACATTTAATTTAATTCAAAGGTACTTAAGTGCCGCTTTTTTATATGTAAATAATATTGTAAATATTTAATAAAATTCATACATTAAATACTTTTTTATGCTAAAATAATATTAATAGTTGTTAAAATCAACATTTTGATTGCTTTGTGTTGTTCAGTTTTTATTTTTATTGCATTATAATTATCTTGTTCAATCTAAAGAATTGAAATAGATAGCAAGCAATAGTATTAAAAAAACTATGTAATCAATGAATTATAATTTATTATATTCTATCATTACATAGAATACAAAAAAATAAGGAGCACAAAATGAACACTGACAAAATCTATGCGGAAGCAATCGCAAACGAATATTCTATAAAAAAAGCACCAAAGGTTATACAACTAAAAAAACTTGATAAAAAAGTTAAACAGACACCATTAATAATCGCTCTTACTATAGGCATTATCTCAACTCTTATTATGGGTACGGGAATGTGCTTTGCACTTGGAGCATTAACTTTGGGAAGTACTGTAGCGACAATGACATTAGGAATTGTACTCGGCGTCATTGGAATAATAGGCGCAGTAGCGAACTATTTTATCTACACAAAAATGTTAACAACTAGAAAGTCAAAATATGCAAATGACATTATAGCGCTTGCTAAAGAAATTAGCGAAGAAGAATAATAATAAACAAAGGAGTTTGGTTATGAACAAATCTCAAAGTAAATACTACAATACTGCTTGCTTAATGGACCAAGCTCTTTTGATATTACTTGACAAAAAAGACTTTGACTACATAACGGTCAAAGAATTATGTGAGAAGGCAGGCGTCAATCGTTCTACCTTCTATCTACATTATGAGAGTATGAATGATTTACTCATTGAAAGCATTGAACTATTGTTCGCACAATTACAAAAAAAATATGAGAACTTAATAAATGATAAAGATATTCAACAATCTTCGCTTGAAGACCTAATGTATTTTAGACCTAAGTACTCAATTCCTTATTTGGAATTTATAAAAGATAACAAGAAGGCGTTTATGGCAGCAGTTAAAGACCCTAATCTTTTTAGAGTGAACAAAATGTTCAATGAAATATTTCAAAAATGTTTTGAACCAATACAAACTAGATTCAATATTCCTAAAGAAGAAAGAATATATATGATGAGATTTTATTTATCAGGTATCCACGCAATCATTATTGAATGGATAAAAAATGATTGCAAAGATGACATAAATTTTATTGCTAATCTAATCGAAAAATGTATAAATGCTCGTGATACCTATGACCATTAATGACAAATTCAACAATGTACTTGATAAATATTTTTACAAATATAGTTGGTACCAATTAGCGAAGAAAGACTACATTATAAGAACGCTAATTTATGCAATATTTGGTGCTTTCATCACAATTTGTTTTGCCGTATTTAATGGTGCATACGGAATCATATACAAATCTATTTGGTACGGAATATTCGCAATCTATTATATCATTCTGTCGACGCAAAAAGTTCTACTCTTAATATTCTATAGACACATTTACAAAAAATACAACAAAGACACAATTATTTTGGAAAGAAAGAAATTAATTATATATCTTTTGAACGGAATACTTTTTATTCCACTCACAATCACTTTATCAATTATTATATCAATATTTTTTACAAAATATAACCCTTCTACAACAAGCACTATTTTAGCAATAGCAATAGCGACATATACTTTTTATAAAATTACTTTGGCAATATTCAATATAAGGAAAGCGAATATTATTAAAGACAATATTCTGCAAACATTAAGAAATATTAACCTTGTTGAAGCGATTATCTCAATAGTATTACTCACTAATACTTTAATAACAACATTTGGAACGCTCAAAGGGGATATGCGAATAATTACAATAATCTTAGGTTTTATTGCTTGTATATCAATATTTACATTGAGTATTTATATGATTACAAAAGCATCAAAAAAACTAAAAAATAATTAACAATAATATGAATTATTAATTATTATGAATTAAATAGATTAATATAGATAAATATAGATTGATATAGATTCATATATACTAAGATTGACTAATATTAACTAATATAATGTAATAAAGATTAATATAATGTTATATATTACTACAAAAAAATGAAGGCTCGTTGACCTTCATTTTTTGTTATCTAAATTAACTTAAATATTACAATCAGTATTAATTTACTAACTATGTCTTCAAATATACAATCAGTGTTAATCTACTAACTATGTCTTCAAATATACAATCAGTGTTAATCTACTAACTATGTCTTCAAATATAATTATAGATTTACTTAACTATTAATGTATATTTATCTTACTATCTAAATTAAACAATATTTATTCTTGTAACAAATATTATTCATTATCTTCGCTATCGCTATCAAACATTGATGGTTGTTCTATCTCAAGTAGTTGTGTTCCATCAATCACAGTAACGGTGTCAAGTTTCTTTTGAATTTTCTTAGATTTCTTTGTAGCATCTTCAATGGTTGTAGATGCTTCATCAAGTTTCTTTTGAGTCTTAGACAATAAGTCAACGAATTTTACAAACTCTGTTTTGAAAGTTGACAACAACGCCCTTACTTCACTTCACCTTTTCTCTATAGCGACGCTCTTAAAGCCCATTTGTAAACTATTTATTAACGCTGACAAAGTAGTTGGTCCGCACACAATAATATGGTATTCATTTTGTAGCATTTCAAGTAACCCAGCATTTTTGACAACTTCCGCATATAGTCCTTCTAGTGCTAGATACATAACTGCAAAGTCGGTTGTCGCTGGCGGAGAAATGTATTTCTCGTGAATTTTCTTCGCTTCTTCTTTGATTCTCTTCTCAAGGTTCTTCTGCGCCTTCTCTAATTCATCCTTGTCGCCGTACTCGCTAACTTGCACAAGGCGTTGGTAGTCTTCTAGTGGGAACTTCGCATCAATAGGCAATAATACTATCTCATTGTCATTTTTGCCCGGCAATTTGACAACAAAATCGACCGCTTCTCTTGTACCCGCTTTGATTTGTACCTGACTTGCGTATTGTGAAGATGAGAGCATTTGCTCTAGAATGTTTCCTAACTGCACTTCGCCCCACACGCCACGCACTTTGATATTACTCAATGTGTGTTTTAGGTCAGCGACACCTGTTGCCAAACTCTGCATTTCGCCAAGCCCCTTATGTACTTTCTCTAGTCTATCGGATATAATAGCGAAAGAGTCATTTAACCTTTTCTCAAGCGAAGCGTTTAATTTCTCATCAACAGTTTCACGCATTTTATCCAACTTCTCATTGTTATCAAGGTTAATTCTATTGAGACTCTCTCTAACGCCTACATCCAATTTTTGAAGCCTTTGTTCAGTAGAGTTGAGTAGCATAGTCAACCTTTGCTCAACTCTTTGTATGCTTTGCGCCTGCTCATTTTGAAATGACCTGATGTTCTCGTTGTTCTCACGCCTTAGGTCGTTAATTTGTTTTAATAGACTGTCATTATTACTGTCGATTATAATAGGAAGTTGATTAACTCTTTTGTCTAGATTATCATAAATTAATTTAATTTGATTAAATTGTCTATCACTTATCTTCTGCACTTCATCTAGGTCAATATTCTGTCCACTTGCTCCGCCTTTCCTAAAAATTAGCACAAGCAATAACACAACAGCCAATATTACACCTATCAAAATCGCCCAATCCACAATAGCAATCGTGCTACAAATATTAGTTATCATCTCTTGATTTACCACCCTTCTTTATTAATTTACCTAACTCACTCAGCAAAAATTCTTTTTCATTTCTTCTTGTTCTTGTCGCTATGATTAACGCACAGTCAAGTAACTGTCCAATTTGATTTCTAGGCAAGTCCTGCCACTTATTCATAATGTCTTCAGCATTAAGATTTAAGTCCCCATAATATCTAGGTATGCCATTTGCTAACATCATTCTTTCAGTCGTTACTAATCTAGCGAGCGTCTCATCCTTTTCGCCATTTGTAAGCAGTGCCCTACATTGTATAATCTCATCCAAAAATCCGTAGAATAATTGAACATAATTAATAAATAAACTTTTGTCAATCATTTTATCAAGCGTAACCAAAGCATCGACTACAATTCTATATTTGATAACAGTATTCTTAGGAAACATCAACCCCCTAACTCCCAATATATCAAAATAAAACTCGGCTGGAATCTCTGTCTTAGTCAAATCTTCAATGCTCGTTACTAAGAAATATATTAATGCATAACCCAATTTGTTTTCCGCCAAATCGTATAGATTAGGGTTTATCTCTACTAACTCATAATATTGTTCTAAATCTATGTATTTTGGAAGGTCCAAAAATATGTATTGCAAAAGTTGTAAATTAATGATATCTTGAATTAATTGTAATGATGAAATGTATTTTGACTTAGGTATTCTGTTATTTGTCTCGTTGAATGATAATATACCACGAATCTCTTTAGCGACTCGCTCGTGAGAAATCTCACTTAATAAGAATTTTTGTTTCTCCGCTCTCTTGTAGGTGTCTTCATCAATCTTCAAATCTTTAGTGTAAGCAAGTCGTAACATTCTAAGTATTCTCAACCCATCGCTATCAAAGACTTTGTCATTAATTATTCTCAATGTCCTATGTTGACAATCTTGAATCCCACCGCAAGGGTCAAAACATTGTCTTGTTTTAAGGCTGTAGTATATGCAGTCGACAGTAAAATCTCTTCTTTGTGCATCAACCGCTATCTCTTCGACAAATTGTACGCTTGAAGGACTGTGCCCATAATCATATTTTTCACTTCTAAAGCAAGTGTACTCAAAACTGCATTCGCCACTTCTAGTGTATATCTTGTATGTACCCAAACGCTTGTTGACTATTGTAAACAAAAATTCCGTACCCTTAAGCATTTCTTCTAATTTATCAGGTGTAGCACTAGAACAAATATCAATGTCTTCATTCTTAATATTAAGAATACAATCTCTAATATATCCGCCAACTATGAATAACTCAAAATTATTATCCATAAATATCTTATTCAAATTATTTAAACTCTTTGGTATGACTAATTTTTTGTTAAAAAAATTGTCATCAATCTCTATCTTTCTCATTTGACCCTCTATAATTATTAATTATATCAAATAATATATTAATATTCAAGTAAATAATAATAGTCTTTAATTTTGTTATTTATTTTTGTTATTATTTTTGTAGGGTAGTTCCATTACACTATCTTTGTTGTGTAGGGGATTTCCCATCCCCCACACCCGAAGTTGTAGGACAGTGTCCTTAACCTGCATAATTTAGTATGGTACTCTGCTCAACTTGCGTGTTTACAACCAAATATTAATACTTATAACTATATATGAGTGCATATGACTATATATCATTTACTTTTTGCGTATTGCAAAAAGCAATGTTCTTTGAGTCTTGCGTACTCAAGTACATTCAATGTACCTTTAGTACACAAGTCAAGAGTCCTGCTCTTGTACTGGGGTCGTAGGGGATGGAAAATCCCCTACACTCTCTACTCAACTTGCGTGCGTTAGACTCTATGTCATTTACTTTTTGCACTAGCAAAAAGCAAAATACTTTAAGTTCTTCGCACCTAAGTTAGTTATATGTACCCATAGTACACAGGTCAAGGGAGACTTCCCTTGCCTAAAGGTTCGTAAGGGAACGGGTAGTTCCCTTACATAAATAGACAAGAAGTCCCCTTACATAAAAAAGGAGCGTACTAAATAGCCCCGTAGTTTATTATGTCATCTTCATTTATAACATTCTCTACAACTTTTGGTGTTCCCTTATAGACAATACCCCTTTGAGCAGGATAAGTTGTATGTCGCACTTTCTTCGTTTCGACTAATCTATTATCTACATAATAATCTAGATATGTCTGTACTTCTACTCCATCCTTGCTATATTTCTGCCTATAATATCCGTTCTCATCCATTTGTTCGCTAAATTCATTTTTAGTGTCTTTCTTGATTATGTCCCCCTTACTCTTTATATTTTTTATAATCTCGCTTCTTCTAACTTTCTTGATATGCTCATTTTGTTTTTTGCCATAAATCTCAACATACACATTGTCCCCATTACTGTATGTTCTAATGTATATAGGATATTCGCCAACATTTTTGAACTTTAAATCACTACTACCATAAGCGACCATCGCATCAAACCCTAACTTAACATAACTAACAGGCATTGAATGTCTGTTCGCTTCTAGTATCTCAATGTTATCAGCAAGCAGTAACGCATTATAAAGCGTCGTACTTGACTGACATACACCACCACCTGTGCCATCTACAAATAAACCATCCAAAATTATGTTAGCCTTTCTATAACCTTTGTCTTCAGTCCTACGCCCTGTCGTGCTATTAAATGAGACTACTTGATTAGGTTTAACCACCATACCATTGAATTGCTTTAGTGCCAACTTAACATTATTTCGCCTATCAGTAGTAGAAGTCGCTATGCTCGTCGAGAATGAAGACAATAATTGCGTTCTATCAATGTTATCTTGTTTGGTAACTTTAGGTAACACCTTGTCAGCATTCATAACAACCGCAACCTGCGGGGTAATTTTAAATTTTTCTAACATTTGCAAAAATAATTTCTCTTTGTCAATAATGTATCCGCATTTATCTTGCGTAATAACAAATTTTTGTAAAAAATTAGGTGTAAATATAACCGCCGAGTCTTTAGGTTGAATATTTATTTTATCTAATATATTGTCAACCTTTTTGTTAATGGTTGGAAAAACAAATTCAAATGCTATAGAAGGAGCAACGCCCATACTTATTAGAGAATTTAAGGCAAAAAGTGCTTCTTTGTGATTGCCATCTCGCCCCCATTTCTTCGACTGCTCATTTATTATAAAGTTTTGACTTTGATTAACTTGTGAGTCAAAGTCTAATTGATAAGATTTGCCTTCATAGTTTAAAACAAAAGAATAACTTCTAACAACACTCTCACTATTGACATATTTCACAGGGGATGAGTTATCAACTCCTGCTTTAAGTGATAGTTCGCATTCTCTGCTAAGGTTATCCCCTAACAAAGCACACACAAAACAAATACTACAAACACAAATTATATATATAATAAAATGACTTCTATTTAATTTTATCATAAGTAATACCTTAACTTATTATTTGTAATAGCACAAAAATTATAACATTAATACTCTAATTGTTATTAATTGTTAAATAAAAAATGCACCATACCTTATAGAAATGAAATTCTATAGTATGATACATTTTGATTTATTTTTATTAGAAATTATAAATTTTATATATTATACTTTTATTGTCAAAATACAATATTTGATTAATAATCGCATTGACACAAGCAAATTTTTATTAACAAAATACACAAATTAATTTAATGCAAAATATCTATTTTTAAAATATTAATTCAATATAATTCTATACAATGATACCATTACCGAAAGTGTAACCGCTGACATTCATTGTAATTGTGTTACCACTCTCATTAATTGTGATAGTCAATGTCCTACCACTCATTGATACCCCTGACATTGAATTAATACTATCTAATGTTATATTAGCAGTAGAGAATGCACTCATTCTAATTGTGTAAGTCTTACCTTTCAATAATTGTGTGCTTATAGTCTGCTCTCCACTACCTTTAGCGACATATATTTGTTGTACAAAGTTACCTAAATTATCATACACATTG
>CALVIT010000016.1 GCA_944331845.1 uncultured Clostridia bacterium | reverse complement strand
TATAGAATAAAATTGATTAAATTCAATAAAGATATCATAATTTATTATCTATATTATGTAGAAGTAAATTTTTGTATTTTTTTTATTTGTTTATAAATAAAATAGCGAATAAACTTATAACAAATGTTTAATTCTATAATGTGTTAACTAAAAATATTTTCGTATTATATTAGTATTGTATATTTGAAATTAAAAATTAAAGAATTAAATACCTTTGATATATATTTATAATTAATATTTAAAATTAATATAAAAAATTTATTATTCAAATTTGTAAGATAAAACTTGTATTCATAATATAGATATGTTATAATATAAGTAGTTTAAGGGAAAAAGATATGGAAGAGAAAACAGTTGTTGTAGGAATGTCTGGTGGCGTTGATTCTAGTGTTACAGCGCTATTGTTAAAACAAGAAGGATACAAAGTTGTAGGCTTATTTATGAAGAATTGGGATGAGCAAGATAGTAGGGGAAGTTGTACTGCTGAACAAGATTATGAAGATGTGCGAAGAGTATGTGATAAGATTGGTATTCCTTATTATACAGTGAACTTCACTCAAGAATATATGGACAATGTATTTAGTTGTTTTTTGAGGGACTATGAACAGGGTAGGACACCAAATCCTGATGTGCTATGTAATAGAGAAGTTAAGTTCAAACCTTTCTTAAACTTCGCTAAATCAATAGGTGCTGATTATATCGCTACAGGCCATTATGCACAGATAAAACATTGTGGAGATAAACATTATTTAATTAGGGCAGTTGATGAGAATAAAGACCAAACTTATTTCTTAAATCAATTATCACAAAATCAACTTAAAGATGTATTATTTCCTGTTGGGCATTTGTTAAAATCTCAAGTTCGAGAGATTGCTAAACAGAATGGGCTTATCAATGCTAATAAGAAAGATAGTACGGGTATATGTTTTATTGGCGAAAGAAAATTTAGAGAATTTTTGAAGGGATTCATACCTGCTCAAAAAGGGAAATTAATGACACTAGATGGAAAGGTTGTTGGTGAGCACGAAGGCAGTATGTACTACACGATAGGACAAAGAAAAGGACTCAACATAGGCGGTGTTAAAGGCGAAGAAGGGCGTTGGTTCGTTGTTAACAAAGATATAAAGAATAATATTGTATATGTTAGTCATAATGAAGATTTATTACTTTGTAGCGAGTTATTGGCAAGCGATTTTAATTTCATACCAACAAAACCCGATGTTGATGAATTTGAATGTCAAGCAAGATATAGACATAGGCAACCACTATTCAATGTTAAAGTAAAAATACTTCAAGATGGCAAAGTACAAGTCAAATTTTTGACTCCACAACGCGCTGTAAACGAAGGTCAATATGTCGTATTGTATGACAATCAATTATGTTTGGGCGGTGGATATATAGAAAGTGTAAAAAATGGTAATCTATAAAAATTGATACATTGTAACAAAATTTTGTTATAATGTGTCATTTTTTGGTATACATAATGTGCATTTTAAACAAAATTATGTCATTTATTAATTTTTTGTTAAATATTATAATAAAATAATATGTGAATAATATTTATAGATGTTTGCTTTTTTGTAGAATTTAGTATATAATTGTATTAATAAAATATTATTTTATGTTTTTTGTAAATATTTGGTATTTTATGTGAAAGGAAGGGAATGGATGAGATTATCGGTAGTTGTGCCTGTATTTAATCAAGAGAAAGATGTTGTAACTTTTGTTGAAAGTGTTGAGAATAAACTTAAAACTTATACAAAAAATTACGACATTATTATAACAACTAATCAAGAATTTGATTATGTCGAATCTTTACATAATAAGTTACCTAAAAATGTTCATCTAGTCGCTGTCAAGTTAACTGATGATTATCAACAAGTTGTTATGGCTGGGGTAGATAGGGCGGAAGGCGACGCTACTATCATTATGACACCAGAATATGATGTCGACTTAATGGATGATATGATTCACGATTGGAAGAATGGTCGTCAAATCGTTTGCTTAAGAAGAAAGCATAGCAAATTTGGTCATTTTATCACTAAGATTAGATTGAGAATCTATAACTTATTTTTGTTCCTTTTTGGAGATATATTCAGTATTGGAATACTCAAAGATGCTCAACTGCTTGACAAGGAAATTGTAGATAAAATGAAAGCAGAGCAAGATATGGCACACAGATTTAGAACTATGTACGCTCCGCTTGATTACAACACTTCTGTACACGACATTGAACACCCTATTGAGAAGTTTGAGACAAAAGGCACTCCGCAAATTGATTTTTGGCTAGGTGCTATTGGGGCTTTTATAACATTTATTGCCTTTATTACCTGCATTGCTTTAGGTATTTCATTGGCGGCTCCTATATGGGTGTGGACATTATTTGTGGTATTCTTCATTATCTTTGAGTTTTTGTTTGTGGCATTGTTAGTAAATGCGACTGCAAGGGTTAAGATTGGAATACTACATAATGTTGATGGCGATGGTAAAATTTACAATTTGGCACAGGAGTATTTCCCTGAAGTTAAACACAGAGTAAATAAGACCGTTCAACACAAAGAGAGTACGACAACTTTAGGCGGTGTAAGCGAAGAAGTTATATCTACTACTAGTGAGAATGTAATAGACAGCACAACAAGTTCTCAAACAGTTGATAAACTTAAAGTTACTAAGAAAAAATCTACTAAATCAACAGTTAGTGCGGACAAAGATTCTTCAAAAACTACTAAAGCCAAAAGTAGTACTGCTAAATCAAAGAATAGCACTACAAAATCTACTAAAGAGACTAGCGTAAGTGATAATGAAATTACAGTAGAAAGTGATAAATTAAAGGTTAACAAACCTAAAAAGTCGACTACAAAAAAAGATGAAAGTACTGTGGCTACAACGAAATCTACTAAAGGTAAATCAAATACTACAAATACTAAAAAAACAAAAAGTGTAAAAGATGAAAGTGTAGTCAATAAACCAAAAAAGCAATCAAAAACAAAAACTACAGATGAGAGTACTAAAGAAATTTCAGGCGATGATACTACAATTTCTAGACCTAAAACTACTTCTAAAAAAAGAAGTGCAACTAGAATCTCCAAATCTCAAAATGATGAATAATAAAAAATTAAATAAGGCGATATAACTTATTAGTTATATTCGCTTTTTTTTGAATTAAAATTTTATTTAGGGGAAAAATAACTGAGAGGTATGTTATGGTATCAAACAAAGAAATAAAATATGCAAATAATCTTATCAATAATTCATTAAAATTGCAAAGGGGAGAGAAAATTTGGATTGATGCAACGGATGTTCCAGAAGATTTTGTATGCGAGATACTTAAGCAAGTTAGAAATGTTTGTGGAATGCCTTTCTTAAATTACAGTACTCAAAGAATTAATCGTCAAATTATGGAGTGTTATGACAATATAGACTTTCTTAATCTTAAGAAAGATTTGGACTTAGCAAAAATGAAAGAAATGGATTGTTATCTGGGTATTACTTCGCCACTTAACACGCAAGGTTATAGGACATTGGATGCTAATAAAATGCTAAACTATAATACTATTTATGCTAAAGAAGTTCACTTCAAACAAAGAGTTAATCATACAAGGTGGCTAATATGTAATTACCCTAGTATGAGTCTAGCATCAAGGGCTAAGATGAGTTATGATGAGTACGCTGAATATTTACTTGATGTGTGTTGCATCGACTATATTAAGATGGGCGAGTGCCTTAAACCGCTAAAGAAACTAATGGAGTCCACTGACAAGGTCAAAATTTTGGGCAAAGGTACTGAATTAACCTTTAGTATAAAAGGTATGCCCGCTATTATTTGTGCAGGAGAAAGCAATATTCCTGATGGCGAAGTGTACACTGCTCCTATTATTGATAGTGTCAATGGCGTAATATCTTATAATGCACCATCAGTATATGAAGGCAAGGAGTTTAGCGATGTCAAACTTGAATTTAAAGATGGTAGAATTGTTAAAGCGCAATGCAATGATAATGAAGCGATTGAGAAAATTTTAAATACTGATAATGGCGCAAGGTATGTTGGCGAGTTCGCTATTGGAGTAAATCCTAAGATACACGAACCTGTTGGAGATATTTTATTTGATGAGAAAATCGCAGGGTCAATTCATTTTACTCCTGGAAATGCCTATAGTGATGCCAACAACGGAAATGTCAGTTCTGTACATTGGGATTTGGTGTTAATTCAAACTCCTTCATTTGGCGGTGGTGAAATTTGGTTCGATGATGTGCTTATAAGAAAGGATGGTAAGTTCACTTTGGATGAATTAAAGCCTATTGATAAGTTAAAATAGTATAAAATATTATTGATAATGTGTGGTATGAAGATAATATTAACTTTATTTAATATTTATTTTGAACTATAGTTATCAAAATAATAATAAATGTTAAATGAATATTTATTACCTTTTATTGCAATATAGTTAATTTGCTTTGAATTATTATTTTTTTGTTATATAATCTACTAAAGGAGTTATTATGGATAAAATAAGAATAGGTATCAATGGATTTGGAAGAATAGGAAGACTTATATTAAGGGCTGTTGTTGAGAACTTTGATGATGTCGAAGTCGTTGCAGTCAATGACCCATTCGTTGAAGCAAAATATGCTGAATATTTATTTAAGTACGACACTGTGCACGGCACATTTAAAGGCGATTTAGCAAGTGATGAGAACGCTTTGTATGTAAATGGTAACAAAATAATTTTTACTAATGAATTAGACCCTGAGAATTTGGATTGGTCAAAGTATCAAGTGAAATATGTTTGTGAGGCGTCAGGTAAATTTACAAGTTACGATAAGGCTGTAAAACATATTAAGGCGGGCGCTAAGAGAGTAGTTGTTACTGCTCCTGGTAAAGAAATGCCAATGTATGTATTTGGAGTTAATGAAGACACTTATGATGGTCAAGATGTGGTATCTAATGCTAGTTGTACAACGAATTGTCTAGCACCACTTGCTAAAATTATTGATGATAATTTTGGTATTGATGAAGGATTGATGACTACAATTCATTCTTTGACTGCTACTCAGTTAACTGTTGATGGCGTAAGCAAAAAAGATTGGAGAGGCGGAAGGGCGGCAGGTGCTAACATTATACCTTCTACTACAGGTGCTGCTAAGGCGGTGGGGGTTGTTATTCCACACTTAAATGGTAGATTGACGGGTATGAGTTTTAGAGTGCCAACGATAGATGTCTCTGTGGTTGATTTGACAGTTAAGACTAAGAAATCCACTTCTTTACAACAAATCAATGAAGCGGTCAAGAAGGCTAGCGAAACCAACCTAAAGGGCGTTGTCGAGTATGTCGAGGCGCCTGTGGTATCAAGCGATTTTTATACCGATTCGCATACTTGTATATATGACGCTTTGGCTGGAATCGAGATGAGTGATAAATTCTTCAAGTTGGTTGCTTGGTATGACAATGAATGGGGGTATTCTAACAAAACTGTAGAATTAATAAGAGCAATGGACAAAAAATAATTAGTAAATTAATACCCACAAATAGATGTGGGTATTTTTTGTGTAAATATAAACATAATAATTCGTATTATTTATTTTGTGTAAGGGCAAAATAGTTGACTTTTTTTGTGAAATTTAATAAAATTAAAATAACTATATGTTAGTTGATGTTTAGTTATTTTGTAGGTTAGTAAATTGATAAATTTTACATAAATTGTGTTTAATTTTTTGTACTTAAGACAAAATATATTAGGAGGGCGCTTTGACTAATTCTAAGGCACTTGTTATCTATGCAATGACTGCTATTTTGATGCTTATGATTGGGGCAACTATGCTTGTTAAATCAAATGATAATAATATAGACTGTCTACAAGCACAAAGCGTTGTTAGTAGTGATTCGATAGAGGCTAGGGATATTTCATTTGTTGAAATGGATTTAGTGTTATATATGCAACTTATGTTCATTCGTGATGGCGTATATCCTGATTTAGAGTCAGATACAGATTATATAAAACTTAATTCTAAAGATTTTGTAGATTATGTTAGTTTAGACTTAAGCGACTTAAGAATTGATGGTGTAACAATGACTGATGCTAGCGGGTTGGGGCTTTTTGATTTTAGTAATTTAAGGACATTAGACTTATCTAATAATAATTTAACTGAGATACCTAAAGAGACATTCGCTGGAATGACTCAGTTAGATGAATTAATTGTGTACGGCAATAGTCTTGAAATATTAGATATTAGTACTTTGACTGGTATAAAAAATATAAGTGCAAAATCGAATAATTTATCTACAATAGATTTGTCTTCGCTTTTACCCGAGGCGGTAGTCAATCTATCTTACAATAATATTAAAGACTTTAGTTCGCTTAATCTAAAATTAGATGGTCAAGGGGCACAAATAGATTTGTATGGGAATAAATTAAATAATTTCTCTTTAGATAACTACACTAACTATAACTTTATAATAGGTTTTCAACAAGAATACGATTTAACTAAATACGATGAGCATTCTATTATTAGATTGTATAAATATGGAGAACAAAATTTTTGGCTTGAATGCGTAAATATTAATACTAATCAAGCGACCTATATAACAAGTGAAAGTACATTGACACCTTCAACTTATAGAATCTATCTTAAAGATGATAGTGGGTACCTAGACTATGAACCTATAACTATCAAAATTTATAAATCAGCACCTACATACACAATATTAGATGAAGAAGGCAATCCTGTTGACTTGTCTCAAGATATCAAGGGTGCAGTTAGAATTAATTTTGATAGCAATGATGAGAATTATTTTGTAGAATATTCTATAAATGGTAAGGGCTATGTGGTTGGAGATTCTATTGAGATAAATAAAAATGGTACTTATACCTTTACTGTTAAGGCGGTTAGTGATATAGGCGATGAGTCAAATTCTGTCGCTTTCACAATCAAATTGAGTTCAAATGAGAATGGAATATTAAAAATGTTGTCTATCATTTTTAGTGTATTCATATTGTTAGGCATACTACTATGCGCGTATACAATATTTGTTAACAAAACACATTCTAACGACAAAAAGAAATAATACAAAGGAGGAGAAGATTATGACAAAAACAAAAAAACTAACTATTATATTGTTTAGTCTTCTTTTCTTATTTGTATTTTTTAATTTTGGTAGTTTAATTAAAGGCAATCTTCAAACTAATATTGTCAGTGCTGAAGATATAGAAGTTAACGCTGATGAAGTGTCTAATGAGATTAATCTTGATAGTACTTTACAGGCATATTTATTAGAGTTAACACAAGGGACTTTAGAAGAAAATAGTTTCATATCTTATCAAGAATTGGTATTTGATGGTGCGATATCAAATAGTTGTAATGCTATAACAACTATTGATGGTTTGTGGCAATTCAATTTTAATAATCTAACTAGTATAACTATTAGAAATATGTCAAATCTACAATCTCTTAATTTAGTTGGATTGTATAATAGTAAAAAGGTATTTCCTAAACTTAACACCATAATAATAGAGAATTGTACTAATTTAACAACTTTAGATTTTACAAATAATACTAATCTAACTAATTTGTCTATATCATTGTCTAGCAAAATTAATTTAGTATTAGATAATGATACAATGCAAACATTAGTAACTCTTACTCTTAAAGACATAGCAGGGCAAAGTTTTAACCTAGATTATACAATGCCTAACTTAAATGAATGTATATTAGAGAATAATTTAAGTCTAGACAGTGTGAACTTAGTCGCTAATAGTTTAAGAAAACTCAGTGTTATAAAAAATACTAATTTGTTAAACTTCTATATTAATTCTAGTACATTAAATAATTTGATTTTCCAAGGGCAAACAGGTTTACAACTATTCGACACGACGAATGCTTCTAACATAAAAAATATTGAATTAGATATTATGAGTTTTGAAGAGGATGGGTACATTGTTGAGAAAACCTTATTGTATGCTCCAAATCTTAAAAAATTATTCATAAGTGCTAATGATTGGATAGAAGAATTTGATATTTCTGAGAGTCCATATATTGAGAACATTATATTTAACAACTGCTCTAATCTTAAAACTTTAAGTTTAGCAGATGAATTAGAATATTTGCAAACATTAGACTTATCTAACTGCTATAACTTAATGCGTGTAGACATCAATCCTGCTATTAATCTACAAACTTTGTCATTAGCAGAATGTAGTTTGTTAAGTAGTAGCAACTTTGATAATTTTAATAATATGTTGAATTTGCAGTATCTAAATTTGCAAGGGGCAAACATTAAAGAGTTTATCATCAAAGATTTGAGTTCATTACAAATATTAATGCTTGGTTCAAATTATTTGGGTGACTTACAATTAAATAATCTTAATAATCTGTCATTATTACAAATATCTAGTTCAAGTAATCTCAAAAATGTTAGTCTAGTTGATATTATTAATTTACAAAGTTTTAATATTGATAACTGCGATAATGTGGAGAGTATAGATATTGAGAATGTTGGCTTAAGAACTTTTGAGATAGCGGGCAAAATTGTTTTAAATAATGTCAATATCTTGTGCGACAATTTGGAAGAATTGTATGTATATGACTGCGATAACCTTGTTAACTTGAATTTTAAAGACTGTACAAAACTAAAAACTGTTGAAATACTAGGGTGTAATAGTCTTAGTAGTGATGCTATAAATAATTTTGATAGTCTAAATGATATTACAAATATTTATGTTAGCGAATGTTCTTCAATATATAACTTTGAACTTACAAACAAACCACTTGTTCAAAATCTCAATCTTAAGAACTTAAATAATCTAAGCATTCTTAGAATAGAGAACATTGGTACGAATGCTCAAATCACTTTACCTAGTAATCTTAAAACCTTAAGAAATCTTTCACTGCAAAATTTGGGACAAGCAAACTTTGGAATTAGTGAACTAAATTTATCAAATGGCGTTTTGAGTTCAGTATCACTTGTTGATGTACCATTTACAAAAATTAATCTAAATGACAACTATATTAGTTCAATCAATATAAGTAATATGAAAATGCTCAATGATATTGATTTGTCTAATAATAGAATTACTAATGCAGAGAATATTATAACAATGTTTAATACTTCAAGTAAATTAACTCGTATTAACATTAATAATAATAGAATTGATTTCGCTTCAAGCGATGCTCTACAAACTATTCAAAGCAGTATTTACGGACAATTTGTTGTCATAGGTATACAAAATGTAATAGATAATAATGAGTACACTTATGAACCTACAATATATTATGGCGGGTTAAATCCTTATTACCTTGATATAGAAGTTGTTATATATCATAGTGTTGAAATTTATTCTAAAGCAAGTCTTACTCAAGAAGTGCTTAGTACCTTCTCAAAATCACCACTATTAGTTGACAAGTTCACGGAACTAAAGAAGGGTACATACTATATAACTTATCAAAAGGTTGATGATAGGGGAAATGTCATTGAGATGACAAATGAAGAGAAAGAAATATTCTTACCAATATATTTCACTGTTACAACTACTTTTGATTTTGTGCAATTCATCTGGATAATATTTGTTGCTGTCGCAGTGCTAATATTTATCTATGTCGGCATATCATTTATGATAGAGAAACGAAGGAAGGCAAGGTTATTGGGCGAAGACTTTGTAGATGATGGCGGTGCAACTGCTATGAGTACAACATTGTCTAGAAAGGAAATTAAGCAAGCAGAGCGAGAACATAGAAAATTATTTAAAGAGAGTGAGAAACTCGATAAACAAGAAAGAAAAAATAAGGCTTTACTTGATAAGGCGCATTTGCAAGAACAAAAAGAAATGGAGCGAGAGCAAAAGGCGTTAAACCAAGAGAACGCTAAGATGCAAAAACTAGCAAAGAAAGAACAGCAGAAAGCAGAGAAAGAACGATTAAGAGAAGAAAAAGAACAACAAAAATTAGACAAAGAAAGAGAGAAACTCTTAAAAGAGAGAGAAAAACAAAAGGCAAAAGATGAGAAGACTAAAGAGACAAAAGAGCCTAAATCGCCTAAAGTAAAAAATAACAATGACAAAAAGCAAATAAAATCAACTAATGAGGCTACAACGGAAGTAGACACTAAAATAGATAACCCAAATCAAAGCGACAAGGACAATGATAATATGTTTAAATTCAATGAGAAGATTAAGGATAAAGAACTCAAAAAAGAACAAAAAGAATTGAAGCGTCTAGAGAAACAAAATTTGAAAGAAGAAAGGATGCGTGAGAAAGCGGAAGATAAAGCGTTATTCTCTAAAGATTATTTAGCAAATAATAGCAAAAAGAATGTTGATAATTCATTAGATGACTTCAATATTGTATTAGGCAACAAAGACAAGGTCATTGAAGATAATATTGAAGATTTGGGCGATACAATTAGTGACAAGGATTTGGAAGAAATTATGAATAAATCCAATTCTTTACCACCTAAGAAACTTCCACCTAAACCTCCACAATTACCTAAAAAATAAAAAAGTGTACAAAAGTTCTTGACAAATAAATAAAAATGTATTAAAATTTATAAACTGATGTTAAATTATATAAAGGAGAGATATTATGAAAAAAGATGGGCAACCAAATTATCACGAAGTTACTGTTGTTTGTGCTTGCGGGCATACATTTAAGACAAGGTCAACATACGAAGGTGATGTTATGAAAGTTGATATCTGCAGTGAATGTCATCCATACTACACTGGTAATAAAAAGATTGTTGACACTGCTGGTCGTGTTGAGAAATTTAAGAAAAAATATAATTTGCAATAATTTAAGTCGGCTATGCCGACTTATTTTAAACTAACTATAATTTGTTAGACTTAATTAATTTTTAATGATAGACTCTTATTAAATATATTTGTATATACATACATTTTGAATACATTTAATTATGTATATTTTATTCACTACAACTACACTAATATATGATATTTATAGTTATTATTTTTGAAACAAAAATTCATACCTAGCAGAGTATTATGAATAAATGCAATACATATTAATGATTATCATACAAGATAGTTATATATCATTATATTTATCAATATTTTTGTCAATACTAATTTAGAGTGGTTTAAGTATGGACAAGAATACGAATATGGCAGGTTTTGCTGTCGCTGGCGGAGTATGTTATTTACATAATAATTATTTGGCAGTTGGGGTAGATAAAGAAGGTCAAGTAGTAGTGAGATTATTAAGGACAAATAATGATGCCCGCTTAAGAAAATTCCCTTTTATTAGAGCATTAATATTTGTAATTGTGGCTATTAAAAATGCTATTTTGGGTTACTTGTTATCAAAGAAAATTTTGTACAACAAAAAAGAGAAATTAACGATTTATAAATTTTTTGTCAATGCGACAAAGTACGCAGTTTATTTTGTGGGATTTATAGTAGGGGCAATAATAGGACAACTATTGTTAGTAGTTACTCCTAATGCTGTTACGATAAATATTTTTAACATATTTAATTATGTTATTGTTGATGCCTTATTATTTAATCTAGTCAATTCATTGATAACCACAATTATGTTAATTCTTGTTACTTACCTTCTTTGTCGACTTGGAAATAATTTTTTTGCGTATCAAAGTGCAGTTAATAAGGCGATGAATGCTTTGAGAAATAAGAAGAGTTTGGATGTAGACATAGTTCTAAATGAGAAAACAAAATACTTTTTTAATCCTTTCTCTATAGTATTCATAACTATAATCATTGCTATATTTGTATTGCCTTTATTCTATGAGAAAATATTTTGGCTTAATGTAATTTATAGAATAGTGCTATTTGCTATAATTTTGTCTACAGTGTATGAAATATTTGTTTTTTTGAATCAATACGACAACAAATTTGTTAAAATACTTTATGCTCCTTCATATTGGGTGCAGTCATTTTTTAGTCAAACTACTGATGAGAAAAGTGTTATGTGTGCTATTGTTACACTCAAAGAGGTTCTTATGATAAATGATAAAGATGATATTAAAACTCAACATAATCTTATATATGAATGGCAAAAATTAAGAGAAGAATTTTTGGCTAATAATATAACAAGCGAAAGTGATGTAGATTGGATATTTTGTGAAGTACTCAATTGTAATAGGGCAGAACTTAAAACAATCAAATACATTTCTCCTATTGATTTAGACAAAGTCAAAAATTTTGCTAAAATTAGAATTAGCGGTGAACCACTACAAAGAATTTTTGGTCATTCAAACTTCTATGGGTTTGAATTTGAGTTGAATGATGATACTTTGATACCTAGATTTGATACAGAGATATTAGTTGAGAAAGTGTTAAAAGATATCAAAAATGGTGCTAGCGGACAAAAAATACTTGATATGTGCACAGGAAGTGGTTGTATAGCGATTACTTTATCAAAGTTAAGTGATTGTCAAGTAGTGGGGGTCGATATTAGCGAGAGTGCAATATCTATGGCTAGAATTAATGCCGATAGATTAAATGCGAAAGTATTATTTGTTAAATCTAATTTGTTTGATAACCTAAGTGAACAAAAATTTGATATCATTGTTTCTAATCCACCATATATTAAATCTAGCGAAGTGGATGAACTAGAAGTATCACACTATGACCCGCATATTGCATTGGATGGGGGAAGTGATGGGCTAGACTTCTATAGACAAATTATTCAAGAAGCCCCTAATCACTTAAATAAGGGTGGAAAAATTTATTTTGAATTAGGTAAAGGACAATATGAAGATGTAGCGGAAATGCTCAAAGAAAACTTTGATAATATAGGTGTGCGACTTGATTATCAAGGGATAGAAAGAGTAATATTCGCTGACTTAAAGCAAACAAAATAACAATACTTGTTTTTTTGCTATAAATATGGTATAATAACACATTAAGAGGAATGTTATGGATAAATTAGAGAGTTATGTTAATCGTTATAATGAGATAAATGATGAATTGATGAACCCAAATTTGAATAGAAAAGATTATGAGCGACTCGCTAAAGAACAATCAAAATTAAGCGAGTATGTCGAATTAAATAATAGAAGACAGGCAATCAATAAGGCGATAGAAGAAGCGAAAGAAGTTCTCAAAACTGAACAAGATGTAGATGTTAGGGCGATATTTGATGAAGAACTACAAAATAAGAAGGCTGAGTTAGAACAACTTCAAAAAGAGATTGAGATTGCATTAATTGACAAAGATGAAGATGATGAGAAGAATGTCATTTTGGAGATAAGAAGTGGTGCTGGCGGTGATGAGGCAAGTTTGTTCGCTGGCGAATTACTTAGAATGTATCAAAAGTTTTGCGAAAAACATCGCTTCAAAATGAATATAGTTAGTATTTCCGAAACAGGTGTAGGCGGAGTTAAAGAAGTAGTATGTACTATAAGTGGTAAGGGTGTATATTCTAAATTTAAGTTTGAGAGCGGTGTTCATAGAGTTCAAAGAGTGCCTGAGACTGAGTCAGGTGGTAGAGTTCATACTTCAACTGTTACTGTCGCAGTTCTCCCTGAGAATGAAGATGTAGATGTTACAATTGATGAGAAAGACTTGAGAATAGATGTTTGTAGAAGTAGTGGTGCAGGTGGTCAATCAGTTAATACAACTGACTCAGCAGTGCGTATAGTGCATTTACCAACAGGTATGGTTGTCGCTTGTCAAGATGAAAGGTCTCAAATACAAAATAGAGAGAAGGCATTGAGAATCTTAAAGAGCAAATTGTATGATTTTTATAAGGCACAAGCGGACGCAGAGTACGCTGAGAAGAGAAAGTGTCAAGTAGGCACTGGAGATAGAAGCGAGAGAATAAGAACATACAATTTCCCACAAGCAAGAGTTACTGACCATAGAATAAATTTAACACTTTATAATTTACCACAAGTAATGGAAGGCAATATTGATGAAATTGTAGATAGTTTAACTAAAACTGCTATTGAAGAGCAACTTCATTCACAAGTTAAATAATATTTGTGTAAGTAAATTTATTTAATTTTAACAAAAAAATCATTATATTGTGTATAATTGTCGTTATGTTGTGAAAATGTGCATATATTGTTAATATTTTGTGTAATTTGTAAATTATAGAATAGTTAAAAAATAAATAATAATTATTTATAGAGTATATACAATTATCAAATAAATTTGAATATTTAAAATAACATATTTAATGATATGAATAATAAAATTAAATTATTTATAAAGACAAAAGCAAATAACAAGTTTTGTTATTTGCTTTTTAAATTATTATATTTTTGTAAAATTAATTTAAGTGTTAAATATAAAGCATTTTGTTTAAATTAAAATTATTAAATTAGTTTTAATAATATAACAAGTTATGAAATACAAAGATATTATACAAAGTTAATTTATTAGTTATTACAAAATTATTTGTTTATGTTTTGTATTAATGTCTAATTTAAGAATATATTAATACTATTTTCTATTTATAACATTATTAAAACACTTTTTTAACCCATAAGTGAATAAATTGTCAAATATTGGGTTGGAGTCTTCTTGAGGTTTTAAGTTGTTATATTCTTCATTCAAAGAAGAATATAGTTCTTCGAATATGTTATTAATTTCTTTATTTTTGTTGAATAACAAACTTTTTTTTGTTTGAAAATTACCTAAGTGATGAAGAAGGGCATTGTACCTTCTTTTTTTGATATCTTGTTCGTAATCATCTAGTGCATCAATGAAATAAACAAATCTTCCTAAATGAAAAAATAAGTTTTGAAGTGGAGAAGCACCGCACGCTACCGCCATTGATTGTAGAATCTCACCTGATATGTCCATTAATTCAAATAATGAATTACCACCGTCTTGTTCCAATTTTTGAGTAGCATTTAATAATTTTGATAATGCTAGGTCGTAGTCGGGAAGTATTTTCCTTGCTTTAGTAGCGGTCTTTTTGTAGATTGCTCGCATTGTCTTCTTTGTTAAATTCTTTTTCTCATCTTTACAGTCATCTAATAACTTGTAATAAGATATTAGTATTGTTGCACTGCTAATCTTTTGAGATAATTCATCATCTACATAGGCGATATTCCTTTTGCTTAATGGATGAAGAAAGCACCTTTGCTTTTTGATATCTATTTCAGTCTCACAGGCACTAGATATTAGCATATAGGCGTATGTGCAATCTATGTTAGTGAATATTCTTGCAGAATTTCCAAAATGTTTTTTTAGTGCCATACATAGCCCACAATAGAATGACCCTATGATATCTCTTTGTTTTGAATCTAGTAGACTCTCATCACAATTAATATAACCAAACATAATTTTTATCCTATAAATAATTATATCATATTTTAATTATGATTACAAATATTTCATAAATAATGTTTATTATTCTATAAGGTGTTTTTATTTTTTTGATTATTTAGTATTTTCCTATTGTTAATTGCGTTCTTTATGGCATATAAGATGACAGCGGTTATTGGTGGGGCTATTACCATACCTATAGCACCGAATAGCGCACCACCTATTGTCAACGATAATAATACAGTGAATATGTCAATTTTTATCTTTTTACCGACTATCAAAGGCGTTATGAAGGTTGTTACAAAAATAACAATGCCTATAGCGACTAATGCCGATATTAACGCTGTATTCATACTTGTTAACACTAGATTGATTATTATAATAGGTATAAGCGCTATAATAGGACCAATGTATGGTATTACATTCAAAAATGCCATAAATATTGCTAATTCAAATGGCATAGAAGACTTTGTTATGATTAAGCCTATTGTAACTGTTAATAGAATTATAATACCTTCTATTAATTTACTAAAACCATAATCAATAAATATTCTATCTACCTTGTGTACAAAATCAATTCTAGCGTAGGCGACTTTAGGCGTTTTGAAAGTAATGTAATATTCTTTGATTGCATTTTTGTATTTGTCAATATTTAGCAGTATCAAAAAAGCGAAGATTATTCCTAATAGAATTAGGTTGAAGACATTTAATAATTGTCCACCAACGCTTGAAATAATTGAAGGCAAATCTCCTTGGTATGAATTTAATTTAGTGAGTAAATTATCAAGTGCGGTATTAATGCTATTATCTGTAATAAAGTTTTGTAAAAAGGGCATTCTATCTAATGTAGATATAAGTTCACTTTTTACTTTGTCAATATAAGAATTTGAGTTAGTTATTATATCTTCAATGACATTGATAAGTTTAGGCACTATAAGCCAGAATATTCCTACTACAATCGCTAAAAAAAGGATAAATACTATTATAAGTGATAATGTCATCGCTATCTTATGTGGGTTTTTAGCATTTTTAAACGAATTTTTGAATAATTTATCCGCTAATATTTTGCGTGGTTGTTTTAATACATACACTATCAACATTGCTATAAAAAATGGCACTAAACCTATAAGTAATCTTGTTAGAACAAATGAAATAGGAGATATTAATAACATTGCGATTATTATAGATGAAGTTAATATGCCTAAATATATTAAATATTTTTTTGTATTATTACTTTGTCGTTCGCTGACAATTTTTTTGTACTTTCTAATCATAATTTAAGTTTGTGTATAAATAGATTAATTATTCTATTTCTTTACATTATATTATTTTTTTTATAAGTTTTGTGATAGTAATTATAGTTAGACATATGTATAATAGTTATATTGGTAATTAGTTAAAATTTTATATTTGAAAGGTATGTCTTATTAAGCATACATATTTTTTTATTTAATTTGATTTAATTATAAATATAATTTGCTTTTTTAATAAACATATTATAAATAATTTATAAAATTTAAGCATTCGACAAATGTTGTTAAATTAAGTCAAAACTATATATGTTATTTTTATGCATATTTGTACTTTTTGTTATATCATATTGTTAACAAAAAGGAGGTCTTGTATGGATGCTGAATTTAAGTTATTGAAAGCCGATGAACAAACCCTAGATGAATTGAGCGTATACTTACCTGAAGGTAAAATATTACAACAATTAGCGGACTTCTTCGCAGTGTTCGCTGATACTACCAGAATTAGAGTTTTGTCCGCTCTTGCGTTGTCTGAAATGTGTGTGAGTGATATCTCTAATATTTTGGGCATCAATCAAACTACTTTGTCGCATCAACTAAAAATGTTAAAGTCTCAAAAACTTGTTAATTGTAGAAGAGAAGGTAAGATTATTCTGTATAGTGCTTCTAATTATGTCATTAATGACTTGATGTTATCAGGCATAGAGCATTTGTTAGAAAGGCGGTAAATGTTTATAGCATAAAAATGATTTATAGGTTTATATAGTTGAACCTTAAATAAATTCTAATTTACATAGCATATATTGAGAAGTTAAAAATGTTTTAATTATGAATAATTTTATTGGAATTTACACATTTTGATTAAATAATGCATATATACTTACAAAGTGGAGGGTATTATGGATTATCAGTTATTGATACTATTAGCATTGTTTTTGTCAATATTCATAACTAATTCAAATGTAGATTTATTTACTAATACAAACTTTATATTGTTATTGTTGTTAGCGCTTGGTGCATACGGCATAAACAGTGTTAATTCTTGTAGAAATAGATTTTTCTCTAACAATATTGTATAAATATTATAAGACTAGATTAATATTCTAGTCTTTTTTAATGCTATATTTTTATATTACTTATTCAAACGAAAATATATTTATCTATTAAAATATTTGTTATTTCTAATAAATTTTGATATAATAATGTATACTAATTTAGGAGATGAATATGCAGAATATTTTAAAAAATAAATCTATATATTTTGTTATGGTCGCAATAATATTTTTGGCGACAATGGCGATTTTCGCTGGTTGTGGAGATAAGAAGGTTACTAATATTGAAGTTACTAGCAATCCAACAAAAACAACATATTATGTTGGCGAATATTTTGATACAAGCGGTATGGTATTGACTGCTGAATACAAGGATGGGACTAAAGATTCTATCAAATTTGCCGACAATAATGACCCTAATAATGATGGGTATACTTATGATAAGTACAAAGTACAATTAACTCAAAACGATACTACTATTACATTTAGTTATGGCGGACAAAGCACTACATTACAAATTACTGTGCTTAAGAAAACCGTGTTAGCACCTAAGGTAGAAGACATTAAATATTATACAACAAGTAACTCTATTACAATTACTTCTTTAAGTGGTGCTGAATATAAACTTAACGATGGTATTTTCGTAGATTCAAATACATTTGGAGATTTAAGACCTGGACAAACTTATACTATTACAGTTAGGTACAAAGAAACTGACGCTAATTATGCTTCACCTGAGACAAGTATAAGTATTACTACTTCTAAAGAACTTCAAAGTGCGGTTCCTGAAAGTGCATTTTTAATCACAAAATTATCTCCAACATCAATAGAGATAGAAGCGGTAGAAGGTGCTGAGTATAGTATAAATGGTGGAAGCACTTGGCAAGATAGCAATATTTTCGAAGGTATGACACCGGGCGAAACTTATGATGTGTCAATAAGGATGAAAGAGACTGACACAAAGAACGCATCAGCGGTAACGACAAAAACTATAGTTATGGACAAGGCGGAGTCAACTGCTCCAGCGAGTGTAACTACAAAAGAAATAACCGCTACAAGTATAACAATTAACGCTATAGAAGGTGCTGAATATAGATTAGGCGAAGAAGGGCAATGGCAAGATAGCAATGTATTTAGTGGGTTAGAGAATGCGACTGAGTACACAATATATGTGAGAATTAAAGAGACTGCTACGCACAATGCATCTATAGAAGTGAGTGGTACATTCACAACACTTAAAGGCGAACAAGAAGCAGTAAGTGAAGAAGCATTCATTGTAAACGTTACTGATACAACTATTACAATAACTGCAATAGAAGGCGCTGAGTATAGACTTGATGATGGAAAGTGGGTAAGTTCAAATGTATTTACAGGTTTGACTACTCAATCTACCCATACTGTGTATGTTAGGATGAAGGAAACTCTTACATTAAATGCTTCTGCTGAGATTTCTAAAGAAGTAACATTGAATTAAAAAGGTTTGCAGTGCAAAACCTTTTTTTGTATAAAGAGTTAAGTTATTTGTGATTATTGATAAATAAATTTATTTGTGTTATAATATTCTTATGAATACTTTAGAAAGAATTAAGGAAAAGTTACACAAATTGCCGATTACAAGCGGTGTATATTTGATGAAAGATATTGATGGGCATATAATATATGTTGGCAAGGCAAAAAATCTAAAACGAAGGGTTAGTTCGTATTTTTTGAATACTGAGAAGACAATTAAAACAACTGCCCTTGTTGAAAATATTTATGATTTTGACTATATTTTGACTCCTAGCGAACTTGACGCTTTGGCACTTGAAAGTACATTGATAAAAAAATATCAACCTTTCTATAACATACTGCTAAAAGATGGCAAGGCTTATCCATATATTAAAATAAAATATAAGGAAGACTATCCTAGTATTGAAATTGTGAGAAAAGTTAAGAAGGATGGTGCAAAATATTTTGGTCCATATTTCGCAGGTATCAAGGCAAGTGAATTGCTTAAAATTATTCATCAGGCATTTCCTTTAAGACAATGTAAGATTAACCTTAAGCGCAAACAAAAGCGTGAGTGTTTGAATTATTCACTTGGCTTGTGTTTAGGTCCATGTACAAGAAGGGTAACTCCAGAAGAATATCACAAAGTTGTTGATGATTGCATTGACTTTTTGAAGGGGAAAGACAGCAAAGTTGAGCAAATTCTTACTCAAAAAATGTTGAAAGCAAGCGAAATGGAACAATTTGAGAGTGCGATAGTATTTAGAGATAGACTCAAAATTGTTGAGAAACTAAAAAGCAAAGTTATTATGCAGTTAAATAGAGAAGAAGAGTTCGATGCAATAAGTTTTGTAACAAATGGCGAATATTCCGCTATTGCAATATCTGTCATTCGTGGTGGCAAGATGGTTGGTTGTGAAACGCATACAATTTTTGATAGCAATTTGACATTGAGTGAAGCGATTACAAATTTTGCAGTGCAATATTATTCTATGAATAATTTTGTACCTAATGAAATATTGGTGCCTACTGAATTTGAAGATATTGACTTGCTTAAGGAGTGGTTAGTAAACTTTAGCGGACACAAAGTTGTTGTTACTGCTCCACACATTGGCGTTAAAGCACAAATACTTAAAAATAATTGGCAGAATGCTTATGAGCATTTAGAGAAACAAGTTGACAAAGACAAATACGAGAAAGACTTTACATTTGGTGCTTGCGAGCAATTAAAGGAAAAATTGGGACTCAAAAAAATACCGCACAAGATAGAAGGGTACGACATTTCTAATATTAGCGGAACTAACAAGGTCGCTAGTATGGTTGTATTTATTGATGGGACACCGAGAAAGAATCTTTATAGGAAATTCATTATTAAGACTGTTGAAGGTGCGAATGACTTCGCTTCAATGCTTGAGACTTTGCACAGGCGTTTTGAGAATGTAACTACTACAAATGATGAGAGTTTTAACAATCTACCAGACTTAATAGTTATTGATGGTGGTAAGGGGCAGTTGTCATCAGCGTATGAAGCAATGCGTCAATATGGTTATGATGTAGATATGATTGGTCTAGCAAAAAAAGAAGAAGAAGTATTTAAGGTGAGTGCAAGTGAGAGTATAATTCTTGATAGGGCAAGTTTTGCATTAAGACTATTGCAAAGAGTTAGAGATGAGAGTCACCGCTTCGCAATAACATTTCATCGTTCAAAAAGACAGAAGATAACAAGCGTTCTACAGAATATAGATAAGATTGGTGCTAAGACTGCAAGAAATCTTATGTTACACTTTAAATCACTTGATAATATCGCTAATGCTCCACTAGAAGAATTAGAGAAAGTTGTTAGGAAAGACCAAGCGAAAGCAATATATGATACTTACCATAGTAGTGTAGAGTGAGACAAAATATGTATAAAAATTAAATTTAAAATGAATTATTACATATTTGTAAGAAATAAACTTAAAAAAATACCCCGCTAATATTCTAGGAGTTAAATTAAGTTACAACAAATATAATTACATATGATTAATATTTATAATTATTTTATCATACAAATATGAGAATTATATTTAATTATAAAATTTAATATAGATAATTTGTTTTTTATGAAATTTCTAAGTAAAATAGTTTGATTATTGTTAAATACAATTATTCAGGGGCAAAAGTCCCTTTTTTACTTTTTTTGATAAAAAATAAATTTATTAAATATTTAATATTGTTAAATAAATTCATTATAAATAAATTAATACATATTATATTGTTTAATACATATTATATTGTTTAATACATATTATATTGTTTAATACATATTATATTGTTTAATACATATCATATTAGTGTATATTATATAAGTTTAATATATTATATAAGTTCAATATATAAGTTTAATATAACATTATAAGTTTATAAAGTAAATTATTAATATTTAAATATTGAATTGTAGATATTGTAGTAGTTATATTAGGTAGCAGTTAATCATAAAATAAACTATGAAGTTTAAGAATAAAAAAAATAAGCCAAGCAAACAAATTCGTTTTGTTGATGGTAAACCTACAATTATACATCAGGACTCTATCTACAATGAGTTAAGTCAAGATAATGTGTCAAAAGGTAAGACAAAAAAATTAAAGTGTAATAAAAATTTAGTATTAGGTATCATATTTATAATTTTTGTTATTATTACACCTTTCTTTTTTGAGAAGGCAGGCATATATTATTTTAGCGAGAGTAGATTAGATACAACTTTTTTGAAAGTATGGCACATAGATAGTTTTGAAGGCGGTAGTGGCAATCGTGCTGACTTTATTAATAAAGTTGCTATGGATTATCATAAGAATAATAGCAATATTTTTATCATTGTTCAAACGCTCAATGAGGAAGAATTAGAGAGTGCAATTCAAGCCGGAGATAGACCTGATATAATATCATTCTCTCATCATACAGCGAATATCTTTAATGCGTATTTACAAGAGTTAGATGTTAAGGTTGATGTTAGAGAAGATATTTTGCAGTATGGACAAAAAGGCAATAAAACTTATGCGGTTCCTTGGAATATGTCTGGTTATTGTCTTATAGGCAATGCTTCCGTTGATAGTCGAGTCTTACAAACATTAGACTATGATACCGCTTATTCGTATGATGGTGGGCAATATAACTATCTAGTTGGAATGAAGGGAAGTTATGCGCAGGTCGCTATGAATTATAATACTAATGCTAAATGCGATTTATCTTCTTGTGATAAAGAGATATTTGATAAAACACCTTATCAAGCATATTGTGATTTTGTAGAGAATAAGGGTGCAGTTTTGTTAGGCACTGCGAGAGATTTCTATAGAATAAAAAATAGGGTAAGTCTTGGCAATATGGCTGAATGTAAATATGTACCATTAGGAAAATTTACTGACCTTATACAATATATGGGAGTGCTAAATAGTGTGAATCAATTACAAGCGGAGAGTTTTATAGAGTATATGGTAAGTACTCAAGTTCAAAAGTCTTTGAGTGATATAGGGTTATTCTCTGTTAATAAATTAAAATTATATAGTGATGAAGATTATAGATTATTTGAAGATAAACTTAATATGAATATAGATAGTTTCTCGATATTTGAAAGTGAAGAAAATAAGAGCAAAATTTACGCTCAAGCAATTAATAATATGAGTTAATTAATAAAATAAAAAAAACTAAGAAAAGCATTGTCATACAAACAATGCTTTTAGATTTTACGCAAGCAAATAAGTTGTAAATATTAATAAGTAAAATTAATATAATATTAATTAATAAAATTAATATATTATAATAAAATATATAAATAAATATATTTAATAAAATTAAATAGTATTAAATAAATAATACACCGCTTAATATTTATTTATGTTATTATAATTGTTCATTTATCTACAAAAAAGCATTGTTATATAAACAATGCTTTTTTGTATTCTTATCTTAACAATTCTTCTTTGCGTTTTATTAGTTTTTGAAGGTCTTCTTCTTTCTTTTTTTGTTCTTCTATTTTTCTATTCTCTTCTAGTTGCATGCTTTCAAGCTCTTTTTTCTCTTTTTGTGATTTTATATTATACTCTATTTCATCTCTATTCTTTTCTAAAAGTTTATTGTATTTATTATAATATTCAAACACTGACAAATTCTGTTCGTCTTCAACTATATTTCTTAAATCTTTGATTGTTGTAATAGCATTCACATATTGATAATTGCCTGCAACATATCTATTGATATAGACTTTCATTTGTTGTTTAGATTGTTCTAATACACTTATAGTTACTTCATCTAACTCTTGATTAGAAAGTTCTTGTATGATTGATTTTAGTTTATTTATACTTTCATTTAGTGGAAGATTTTGTCTATTTTGAATTTGTAAAGGTAAATACTCATAATAGTCATTTATTTCAACTTTAATTAGATTTCCTAACCTAAATAGTGGAATAGGCCAAGTGCTAAAATCGTGAAAAAATATCCTTTTGTTATCTAAATCATAGAACCAAAAACGGTGTTTCTCAATCGGTAGAGAGCATTGTGGTTTATAAACCTTATAAACTTCATACATTAATATGTAGCACTCAAAATTGGTTGTATGAATAGTTGGGTTTGTTTTTTGTTCTTCTTTTATTTTTTGTTCATAATAATTTAAGTTATAATCATCCACATTTTTACTAAATTTTTTTGAATAATGCTTATCTTTAATATAAAAATCTTTTGTGAATGTATCATAAGAATTGCTGAAAATATCAAGTTTATACTTTTTGAACTTTGTATTAATGTTTGACAATATTTTTTGTTTCGAATCATTTAATGATTGAATATCATCTATTTTGTTATAAGTTTTGTTACGAATTAAATTAAAGAAATTTCTCATATATTTGTCCTTTCATAGATTATATCAAAAAAAATATGAATATGTCAATGTTTACATTCTTATATTTTCATAAAAACTAACTATTGCATATCATATTTTAAGGTGAATATATGATAGGTTATAAATTTAATTGTAAATTTCGATTAAGCGAACCATTAAAAAATCATAGTACTATAGGTATTGGTGGAAACGCTAAATATTATTTTGAACCAACAGATTTTAAACAATGTTTAGAAGTATTTAATTTTATTAATAAATATAGGTTACCATATTACATACTAGGGAATGGGTCAAATACACTATGTAGTAGCGATGGATTTGATGGGGTTGTGTTAAATACATTAAAATTTAATAGTATTTGTAATTATAATATAAAATTTACAAAAAATAGTAAATGCAATTTTAGTTATACTAAGTTATATGTTAAAAAAGGTATTGTAAGAAATAATGTACATAATATAAATAAAATACATTATAATTTATTTGATATGGCACAAAACTATATCATAAAAAATAATATAAATAAAATTTTTATAAAAAAGAAAGTCTTATACACTCGTTGTTATTGTGGGATGAATCTAATAAAATTATCTCACTATA
>CALVIT010000015.1 GCA_944331845.1 uncultured Clostridia bacterium | reverse complement strand
AATAGCTGGTGGATTTAATAATATAATTGCTATCGACCATCATAAAACATTTTGTCCGTTTGCAACATTTAATTTTGTTAATTGTGAAAGTTCGAGTGCGTGCGAATTAGTTTATGATATTTTTGAGAAATGCAAGTTCAAAATCAATAAAACTGTCGCTGAGTTTTTGTATTTGGGAATTTTGAGAGATACCGGCGGTTTTATGCATAGTTGTACAACTCCACATACTTTGAGAATTGCTGCGGAGTTATTAGAATATGGCATTGACGCTGAGAACATTAATAGACACTTTATGATGAGAATAACCTATAAAAATGCAATGCTTCTTAAGGTCGCCTTGAATAACCTAAATTTGTTTGGAAATAAGAGAATAGCTATTTCATCAATTTCAAAGAAGGATTTAGCTCAATACGACGCTAAAGTTGACGATACAGGTGGGGTAATTTCGCATATATTGTCTATTGATTCAGTCGAGATAGCTGTATTAATTACCGAAGCTTCAAATAATGTTCATAAGATAAGTTTTCGTAGCAAGTATGATGTTGATGTAAGTGATATAGCTAAAGATTTTGGTGGTGGTGGACACGCTAAGGCTTCTGGTTGTCAAATGTATGGTAAAATTGAAAATATAATTTCATCTATAAAGAAATCCATAGAAAAAAGGCTTATAAAATAATGAATGGCATTGTTGTTTTGAATAAACCTGCTGGCATCTCTAGTAACTTAGCTTGTAAGAAAGTAGGTAGAATATTAGGCGAGAAGAAAGTAGGACATTTAGGAACTCTCGACCCTATGGCTGAGGGCGTACTTCCAATAACTTTGGGTAAATGCACAAAACTTTTTGATTATTATCTCAAAAAAGATAAATCTTATATAGCCGATTTTACATTTGGGATAGAGACTGATACTTTAGACAAAGAAGGTAACATTACAAGAGAAGGGGGGTATATTCCAACTATTGGTGAACTTATGTTAACTACTAAATCAATGATAGGTGAACAAAGTCAGTTACCGCCTAAATTCTCTGCAAAGAAAGTTAATGGGAAGAGAGCCTATGACTTAGCAAGAGCAAACTTAGATTTTCAATTAATACCTAAAAATATAAGTATATATGAGTTTGATTATTTGTCAAAAGTGAATGATAGAACCTTTCAATTTAGGATTTCGTGTTCATCTGGTACATATATTAGAAGTATTGCAAGGGATTTAGCATATAAATTAAATACTTTTGCATATATGAGTAACTTAGTAAGAATTAAGTGTGGTGAATTTAGGATTGAAGATGCTGTTACATTAGATAATGTAAATTGTGAATGTGTACTTACATTAGATGAAATATTTAAAGAACATAAAAAAATAACTATTGATAATGAACAATCTTATAATGAATTTATTAATACTGGAAGAGTAAGAGTTCATATTATAAGTGATGATACTAGCGATTATGTTCTCATGTATAAAGATAATATTATATCAAAAGGAATACTAGATAATGGGTATTATGTTAATAGAATACGCTTTATATAGTATTATAAAAGGAATGAATTATGGTAAAATTTGGGCCATCAGGTAATGATGATTTATTTTATGAAGAAGGACATAGTTCTACAAAAGAAGTTTTCGAATGGTTAAAGAACTATGGGTTAGATTTGTATGAATATTCGTTTGGTAGAGGAATTTTATTGAAGGATGAAACCGCAGTAGAGTTTTCTAATCTAGCTAAAGAGAATGATATTCAAATCACAGTTCACGCACCTTATTTTATTAATTTAGCGAACCCTGATGACTTGTCAATTCAAAAATCCTATGCTTATATCAATAATTCTATTGATAAATTACTTTTGATGGGCGGGAATAAGTGTGTTGTACATATAGGAAGTTGTATGAAAATGACTAGGGAACAAGCTCTAGGTAATGTTGCAAATAATTTAAAAAGTTATATGGAATATTTTGATGAACGATACAATAATGACAATATATTTTTGTGCCCTGAGACTATGGGTAAATATCAACAAATAGGAACATATAAAGAAATAATTGACCTTTGTACTATGCACAAAAACTTAATTCCTACATTTGATTTTGGACATATAAATTGTATTTTACAAGGGAACCTAAATAAAGATGAATATAGAAAAATTATTGAATATTCATTTGAGAAGTTGGGTGAATTCAAAACAAAAAATATGCATATTCATTTCTCTAAAATTGAGTTTTCTTCGAAGGGTGAAGTTAGACATTTGACATTAGATGACAATAATTTTGGCCCTGAATTTGAGCCCTTAGCTGAATTATTAATTAATTATAAGATTGATAATGCTACTATTATTAGTGAATCAAAAAATATAATGGCACAGGATGCAAAAAAATTAAAAAACATTTTCTATAAAAATAAATAATCTTGTTATATTAAATTTATTTTCTAAAAAGTTATATAAAAAATTTAATATTAATTATAAAAATTCACGAGATACAACTCGTGTTTTTTTTGTTATTTAATCATATATTCAAGGCTTGTCTAATATAAATATTTAAGAGGTTTTGTATGATTTGTGATTATTTGCCTTTCGATATTTCAAATGCAATAAGCAAACTCAATATGACTAAACTTATTGAGATTAGAATGAGAGTAAATTGTCCAATAATTGTAGATTATGGGGGATTATATTATTTATCAAAAGATGGGGTAACTGATGTAATATCCAAGGCCATTATTTGTAAGAAGGATGTGATTGACCATATTATCACAAAGTCGTGTGAAAACTCAATATATGCTTATAATGATGAAATTAAACAAGGGTTCATAACAATAATTGGTGGAATTAGGATAGGTATAGCCGGTACTTGTGTGAGAGAAGGTGAGACCATAAAGACAATAAAAAATATATCATCTATTAACATTAGAATACCTCACGAAGTACGAAATTGTAGCCTTAAGTTACTTGAATTCATAACTGAACCACACATTCATAATACTTTATTAATCTCTCCACCTGGTGCGGGTAAAACAACATTATTGCGTGACATTGCATTTCAAATATCACAAAGATATTTGCAAAATGTTTTAATTGTTGACGAACGAAATGAAATAGCTAATGCCGTGAATGGCATACCACAATTTAATCTTGGCGTATTTTGTGATGTTATTACAAACTGCACAAAGCAGTTTGGGTTAGAAAATGGCATAAGAAGTATGAAACCTAATGTAGTTATGACTGATGAAATAGCTAACAAAAATGATGTTAATGCTATTCAATATGCTTTAGGGTGCGGTGTTAAGGTTATTGCCACTACACATTGTGATGACATTAATTTATTAAGAAACAAAAAAGATTTTGAAGAATTAATAGACAAAAAAATATTCGAAAGGTTTATACTTTTGTCTACAAGAAATGGAGCAGGAACTATTGAAGGGGTTTATGACAAAAATTTCAAATGTCTGTGTATGTAAATGTTAAATTATATTATAGGGTTTGTTATAGTTTGCGTAACTACATATTTAGGTTGGGGTATTGATAATTATTACAAAAAAAGAATACTTTTTTATAAAGAATTAAATGATTTAACAAATTATTTAATGCAAAATATTAACTTTTATAAGGACAGTATCAATACAATTTTAAGTAATTTTGTGTTGGAACATAGAACAAATAAATCACTTGAGAATATCATTTCAAGTTATGTTGAAGGGCAGGTATATATTAATGAATCAATAATAAAAAATGAAGAATATTCTGTAATAAAAAATTTATTTTTGCATTTAGGTAAGAGTGATAGTGAGAACCAAATCGCTGAATTAAACAATGCTTCATTTTCGATAAAAAAAATAATTGAAAAATGCGAGAATGATTATAACAAAGTCGGTAAGATATCTACAAAACTTGGTACATTGTTCGGTTTGACATTAGTTATTTGTTTATTATAGGAGTATGGTATGGGTATAGAAATAATTTTTAAAATTGCAGCGATTGGAATTTTAACCGCTGTTGTAAACCAGATTTTAAAATATTCTGGTAAGGATGAAATAGCTACCTTAGCTACTTTAGCAGGTGTGATTATAGTATTATTAATGTTAATAAATATGATTGGGGAATTATTTGAGAGTGTAAAAGTTATATTTCAATTGTAGGTAAATATGGAAATTTTTAAAATTATTGCAATTGGTATAATTACCACAATTTCAGTTTTAGTTGTTAAACAAACAAAACCTGAGATTGCTGTTTTGCTTGGATTAGCCGGTTCATTATTAATTTTCTTTGAGTTAATTGATATGATGAGCGGAATCTTTGCGGTGTTTAACAATATTGTAACTAAAACAGGCGTTTCTTCTGAATTGTTTTCGGTATTGTTAAAAATTATTGGAGTAGGGTATTTGACTGAGTTTAGTGCTAGTCTATGTGCTGATAGTGGTAATTCTTCAATTGCAGACAAAATAATGTTAGGTGGTAAAATTGTAATTTTAGTTTTAGCAATGCCAATATTTACTTCAATATTAAATATTATATTAGGTCTAATATGACAAATTTTATTTATCAAAATTTTAGATTATATTCATCTAAAAAAAACTCACTTAAAGAGTATGTACTTGTCATTGTCGCTATATTGATTATTCTATTGGTTAATTATTCGATTACTTTCACAACTGCATCAAATACTGAGAACTTAGATAAAGTAGAAGAAGAGTTAACTGAGACTATTGATGAACAACTAAGCGGTATTGACTTAGGACAATTTCAAGAGATTTTAAATGGGTTAAGCAAACAAGAACAAAATATTTTTGGTTCAAATAATTTTTTTGATAAGGTATCAAAATTATTGTCTAGTGATTTGTCAACAGGTGAATCATTATTTTCACAAATATTATCTATAATTTTAGATGAAGTGTTGAACTTTATACCGTTACTTGCTACAATTTGTGCGATAGCGATTCTAGGTAGTTTTATCTCAAATTTGAGAGTAAAAAGTAATGACCAATCTATTGCTGATATTGTACATTTTGTATGTTTTGGTGTCATTATTGTTATATTGTCAGGAGCTGTGTTATCGTTAGTCAGTCTTACCAAAAATTTATTGGTCTCTATACAAGCTCAGATGCAAATTCTATTCCCGATATTATTAACTCTATTGACAAGTTTAGGTGGAATTATTTCTGTTAGCGTATTTCAACCACTTGTAGCAGTATTAGTATCTGGCGTAATGCAAATCTTTAATTATGTTGTTTTCCCGTTATTTATTTGTACATTTGTTTTTACAATAGTAGGCAACTTAAGTAATAACATAAAACTGGACAAGTTTATATCATTTTTTAAAAGTTCATTTAAGTGGGTTACAGGTACAGTGATGACTTTGTTCTTTACTTTCCTTACTATTCAGGGTATAAGTGCTGGTAGTTTTGATGGAGTATCAGTACAGACTGCTAAATATGCTATCAAAAGTTATATACCAATAGTAGGGGGATACTTATCTGATGGCTTTAATTTAATTATGTCAAGTTCTATTTTGATAAAAAATGCGATAGGGGTAGCTGGCTTACTATTATTGTTAGCAACTGTTATTATACCTGTCATAAAGATTGCTATTTTTAGTCTAGGTCTTAAATTAACTTCGGCGGTTATTGAACCATTAGCAGACTCTAGAACAAGTAATTTTGTTTATACTGTATCTAAAACAATGGGGTATTTGGTGGCTACTATTTTGTGTATATCATTTATGTACCTTGTTGCTGTTGGTTTGATAATTATATCAGGAAATGCTTTCTATACCTAATGTTATGGAAAATTCAAAATACATTTCGTACACTATTAAATCAATAACATAAATAAAAAATAATCATATTTTATTATTATATTTTATTTATATTATTATGCTAGTAGGCAATGATTAACACATAAAAGTAAATAAAAAATGACTTCACAGTTAACGGTTGAAGTCATTTTTTATAATGTTATAAATGGTACTCCCAACGGGATTTGAACCCGTGTTGCCAACGTGAGAGGCTGGTGTCCTAGGCCACTAGACGATGAGAGCATATTGTACATAATTGTACAATTATTCTAACCCTTTAGGTGGTAGACAAAATAGAATTATGCCAATGACAAAAATCACAAGTCCTATAACTCTTATTGTAACTAACATCTTGTCATTTGGTTCTACGGTACTGGTCTTTTTTATGACCATAGTTAATCTTTTTGATAAAATATAAAGTGCAATACCAATAACTATTAAAATTATTGCGATAATGTGATACCAAGTTGATATCCATTCTCCAAAAGTAACACCTAATAATAAAGAATTTATCATAATTTACCTCAACATTATTATATCATACACGATAGGGTTTGTCAATAAAAATTATAAAATAAGTTGACATTATATTAAGTAAATAATTGTTACACATTTTTGTTATCAGTTTTGTTAATATTTTCTATATTATTTTCGCTTTCAATTACTTGTTCTTCTTTTTGTTTATTTCTTTTTTTATTGATTTTATTTGTAAAGAAAATATATACATAGTCAAGTCCTGCTATGATGGCTATTGTTATGCCTGCATATATAACATACACATTAGTATCACCTAACCATTGAGTAAAGAAACTTAAGACTACGCCTAGACTAATTACAAATGTTCCTGCTTTACCAATCCAATTGCTTTGAATTGTGATTTTTTTCTTATAAAGACACAAACCGCTTATAATCATAGCTAAATCACAAACTATCATCAAAATAGCAACCCATAGCGGAACTAAATTGGCAATAGCTAGTGAAATAAGCGATGACATTTTCATTAATTTGTCAGCAAATGGGTCTAGCACTTTACCAAATTCAGTTATAGCGTTATAATGTCTAGCTATATACCCATCTATAATGTCAGTTATTGATGCTATTACAAATATTGCCAATGCAAGGTATTGATTAATAACAAAAAAAGACACTACAAATATAGGTACTAAAATAAGTCTAATGAAACTTAAAATATTAGGTACATTTTTTATATTCATAAATCACCTTGAGTTAATTATACCATAATTATTTATTAAAAACAATTAAATAGCGTACTTTGTGAAAAAATGTCGAAAAAATTAACTTTAACAGAATACCTAATATTCGAATATAATAAAATGTAAGTTTTATACTTATATAATTATTAGGGAGGAATTATGAAAACAACAAGTTTACTAATCGCTATAGCATTAGCAATTGTTCTAGCATTTAGTGGATGTGGAAATTCAAGTAATAAAATCAAATTAAATGAAGTTACTCATAGTATATTCTATGCTCCATTATATGTAGCTATCAATAATGGATATTTTGAAGAAGAGGGGCTAGAAATAGAGTTAACTAATGGTGGCGGTTCGGATAAATCTATGATTTCTATTATATCTGGGCAGGCCGATATTGCATTATTGGGACCTGAAACCGCTGTGTATGTCGCCGCACAAGATAGTACAGAGCAACCTATAATTTTTGGTCAGTTAACAAAAAGAGATGGTACATTGTTGATAGGGCGTAATGAAGAACCTAATTTCCAATGGTCTGATTTAGCGGGCAAAGAAATATTAGGCGGTCGAAGAGGTGGAATGCCTGCTATGACACTACAATATGTCTTAGACCAAAATGGAGTAGGTGAGACTGCAAATGTTAACCTTGATGTTGCATTTGATATGATGGTTAGTGCCTTTGAGAATGGTACAGGCGATTATTGTACAATGTTTGAACCTACTGCAAGTGATTATATAGCAGCAGGTAAGGGGTATATGGTTGCTTCCATTGGTCAAGAAAGCGGAGAAGTACCATATACGGCATTTATGGCAACATCTACTTGGTTAGAAAAAAATGAAGATAAGGCTGAGAAGTTTTTGACAGCGGTAGTCAAAGGTTATGAATACTTAATGACTGCAGATGTCGAAGATGTCGCTGATGCTTTAATGCCATCATTCACAGGTAGTACAAGAACTTCAATTAAAAATGCGATTGTAAGTTATAAGGCAATAGATGCGTGGGTTGATACGCCTGTTATGAAGGAAAGTGCATATCAAAATTTACTCAATATAATACAAAATGCTGGCGAGTTAACTAAGGATGTACCATTTAATAAAGTAGTGGATAATACTATCGCTACTAAAGTAATGGCAAAATTTGCTTAATTAATTATTAAATAATGTTTTAAAATAGAAAAGCAAAGTTACTAAATAAGCTAGTTAAAATTAAATTACAAAATAAGTTAGTAATTAAACTACTCATTAGTAATTAATAATTATGAATGTAATGTATTATTTTAGAAGTATGAAATAATATATAAAATGAAACATTATAAAAAAGTGGGAACTAACTCAATGAGTTAGACCCACTTAATTTTTTTGTATAGATAAACCTATATTTGTAATAGGAGGTTTTCTTTTTGAGTGAAGTTGTGAAATATCGGCTCCACTGTGAATTAAAACCGCTTCATTAAGTGCTTTAGCTAATTCTAATGCACAAGATGTATTGTTTTTGCAGACATCAAAAGTCTCTAACTCTTTAGCAACTTCTTTCGCTTTACGATTTTTGATAATATAGTTAAGGGTAGTAATCATACCTTTGCAACCATTGCCTAATGTTCTTACTTCACGGCAAATCAAATCGTTATCTTGGTCAATGTCAAAATTAATTACAAATAGTGTATAACAAATCCCTTGGGGTTTGAATGATTTTTGTTTATTTATTGTTGTCATTTGTTTCCTCCTAATCAAGCAAATCTTCTAAAATTTTCTCATATATAATTGGCGCCTTATCTTGCCATTTTTTGCAAGCATTGATGGCGCTTCTTCTTGAATCTACTTTCAGTTGAATTTTCAGTATAGGTTGAAATCCTTTTGGACTATTTATTCTCAAAACAATGGTGTGAGAACCATCATTGTTTTTGTGATATACTGAAACATATTCTTGGACTCTTTTAAAGATTATTCGATTTTGTTTGCAAAAATCAGCGATATCTTCTCGAATCGATTGTGGTATTTTAGCAAAGAAATGTGATAGACAATCTCTACCTTCAGAAGTAATAGAGTATAAGCCTTCATCCTTATTGTTAGGGTTTTGTTCAAAATAAACGAACTTTGCTTTCACTAATTGCCACAAAATGTCTTTACAGTCCATATAGGAGAGCCAACTATTTCTACTTGTGGCGATATCCATAATAGAATTCTCTGTTAAAGGAATTTCCATCTTATCAAGTATGAACAAAAGAATAAGTTTATTCTCGGTCTCATCTGGTACAAATTGTGTACTCAAGTGTATCGCCTCCTCATAGATTTAATACGAATAGTTTACCATAATTTTTGAAATTTGCCAACTGTTTTGTGTAGTACTTATTAAAAATATTTGTTTTTATATAAAAATTATGTTATACTATCCGTGTTTGAGGTGAATAATGGAAACTGATGAGCAAAGAGCATTTGTTGCGTTGTGCAATAATTTTATAGATGCCAAATATATAATGATAGGGAACAACATTATTAAATTGTTAGAAAGTATAAATAATGATGAGTCTTTAAGAGAAGTAGTAAAAAAGTGTTTAAATAATTTTGATTTTACAACCGAATTGGGAATAGCAATTTCTGCAAATCAAAATCAACCTAAAGATTTTGTAATGCCAAAAGAAAATGAGAAAATTGTTGCATTATGTTATTGTATTTTGCAACAAATCGCACTAAACAAAATTGATTATGAAGCATTTACAAGCAAGCATTTTGTTTATGATGGTACTATCAACGATATTTATCAAAATTTTGGTCATTATTTTATTTTGCCTTTTAGGAATGCAATGTTATATCTTGAAAATGCTAAAAATATTGATTTAAGAGATGATAGCACTAAAACTCAAAATGATGTTGAATACGAAAAAGCAGAACAAACTTGTGTTGAAAAATTGAATGAAATCTGTTTAGATATAATAAGAGTAGTTGAGTCTGATTATAAGATTAAAGAAGACAAGGAAGATGAGATTAAGTTCTATGTTAAAGCACTTAAGGAAGCAGTGGGCTTAAATAATAGAACATTAATGATAGCACTTTCTCAGGTATTGCTTAAAGAAATTGAGAAAATAAAATCATTAAGGGGAATTTACGAGCGTTTGTATGAAGTGTGGGATGAATTATAATTCTACATAAATATAAATGAAAGTATTGTGGCTATAACACATGCAATTATTGCGTGTGTTATTTTTTGTTTGAAGAAAAATGACATTTTAATATTACATTTTTGTAAAAAAGTCATCGCTTGAAGGTGGGTAGATAGTCCACCGAAGGTTATTATGAAAGTAGCTAAAATCGTTGCTATCCTATAATCAGTGAATATTGTAGATATTTCATAACAACCCCTTGTCATTTCAAATATTCCTGTGGCAACGCCTATTGAATAGTTTGATGAAATACCAAAAATTGTTAAAATTTGATTAATGACTATATCTAGTATTGCTATTAAGCCTATGTCATTAAAAATATCTATAAGGATAAAAAAAATTGCAATATACCCACCAACCACTAAAACAGAATTAATGGCACTTAACATCGATTTCTCAAGGATATTTTCACTTATACCACTATATTGAAATCTTGTATTATTTATAATGTTTGATGTTTTGTCGTATTTGTAATTTCTAAATAATAGGCCGTTTACAAATGCTCCTAACATATGTGAAATAAGTATGATAAAACCCATTGCGGTATTACCAAACATACCGACACCAACTGTACCGATTATGAATAGGGGACCAGATGTAGAAGTGAAAGTTATAAGTCTTGTTGCTTCTTGTGATGATATTAGTTGTTTCTCATATAATTCGCTTGTTAATTTCGCCCCTACAGGATATCCACTCATAATGCTTGTCAAAAATACATAACTTCCCATACCGTTCACATGAAAAGTTTTTTGCATAAATTTTTGCATTGAGTTTGCAAGAATTTTAATTCCGCCAAGTTCTGTCAAAAGTTTTGTTATAAAGAAAAATGGGAATAGGGCGGGTAAAACTGCTTTAGCCCAAATCAAAATGCCATTAAATGCAGAATTTATGTATTTATTTGGGTTTATAACTAAAAATATAATTACTATAAAAAGAAATAAAGAACAAAAAATCATTGTTCTAAAGCCTTTAATTCCAACCTTCATTTTTATCATATATAATTTTATGATTTTAGTTAGTTTAATATTCTATATATTGATTGAGTATAGTATAATTAAGACAAAATATCATAAAATAAATTATGAATAAAATCAAAGGTCTATCAATAATTTTATCAGTATTTGTTTTGACAATAACTATTATTGTATATTTAGCGTATATTAATGTTCTATATCCGTTAAAATATGTTGATGAAATAAATACTGCAGGTTATATATACAATGTTGAACCTGCATTAATAGCAAGTATTATAAATGAAGAAAGTAGTTTTGATAATCTATGTTTATCAAGAAGTGGGGCTATTGGACTAATGCAACTTATGCCAGAGACAGCACAATGGTTGGCTACTAGAATGGGTATAAGCGATTATTCGATTAATAAATTATATGAACCACAATTTAATATCAATATGGGGACATACTATGTTAGATATTTATTAGATAGATTTGAAGATGAATACACAATGTTATGTGCCTATAATGCTGGGGAAGGTGTAGTTAGAAATTGGTTAAATGATAAAAATTATTCAAAAGATAATGTAAGCCTTATTACTACACCATATAAAGAGACAAACGCATACGCAGAAAAAGTGTTAAATAATATTGATAGATACAATACACGATTTGAAACAAGATTTTAAATTTCTATTTTTTTGTAAGAATCGATAGACTTTTGTGGTTTTTTATTATTAAAATCATTTGTAGGTGATGCATTATTTGTAATATTTAAAGAACTTAGTTGAGAAGTATTTAGCATTGGGCTTTTAAGTGTTGATAATAAAGAATTAATAGTTTGAATTCCGCCAAATGATTCAATCATAGACATCATATTTTGTAGTTGCGGTATGTAGGGTTCTAATGGAGAATTAGCAAGATATTTATCTGCGATAGGTAAAAATGTTTTCATTACATTATATAGATTCTCTAAATTATCCATTATTAACTCCTTTTTTTGTCAAAATATTTTATGTTGGCATATTATATAATGTTCGCATAGCGAAAAGGAGTTAGTTAATGGATATAAAAAATTATAATAATACAAATGTTAATGATTTTGTAAAAAAAGCACAAGACAATAATTTGACTAATGAAGAAGAGAATGCATTAAATGATTTAAAAGATAAGTATGGTTCACAGATTGAAGACTTGATAGGAAAATTTCAAAATATGAATGAAGCAGAACTAATTACTGAAGTTTTTAAAATTATTAACGAAAAAAAGCGTAATGGGACATTTGACCCAAACGAGATTGATAAACTAGCTGAGATGATAAAACCATTATTATCTGAAGAACAAAAAAAGAAAATGGAACAATTAATTAATTTAATAAAATAACAAAATATGGTGTATTATAAAATAAGAATACACCATATTTTGAAAGAGAGTTAGTATGTTAAATAAATTAGATAATTCATTATTCAAGATGGTTCGTGCTCAACAATCTACTCAAAAAGTTTTATCCGTTATTGTGTATGTTAAAGATATTGACAAAGCGATTGAATATTTTAAATCTCATAACTTTAAGATTATAAAAACTTATAAATTTATTAATGCTATATGCGTTGAATTAGATATGAGAGATTTAGATAAGATTACAAAGTCAAATTATGTAAACTTTGTATCATCTCAAGCACAAGTATTCGCACAAGTAAACATCGCTAAAAGCATAATTAATGTTAAAACATTCTATGATAACAATTTTTATGGTAAAGGTATTAATGTAGCGATAATTGATACAGGAATAACTAATCATATTGATTTTTTATTCCCAACAAATAGGGTAATATACTTTAAAGATTTTACTTCAAATAGTGAACAAAATATGTATGATGATAATGGGCACGGAACATTTATTGCAGGTGTAATCGCATCTAATGGGGTGGCTGGTGCAAAGCAATTCTCAGGCGTTGCACCACAATGTAACCTTATTATACTTAAGGCATTAGATAAAGATGGGCAATCATCATCTGTTGAAATGTTAGAAGCTATGCAGTGGGTATTTGACAACAAAGAGAAATACAATATAGACATTGTTTGTATGAGTTTTGGTGCTATGCCCACTTCAAAATTAGACCCGCTTATGAAAGGTGCTGAGAAATTATGGGATAGTGGAATAGTTGTAGTCGCTGCTGCTGGTAATAGTGGTCCTGATAAAAACACAATAAAATCTCCTGGTACAAGCAGAAAAATCATCACCGTTGGGTCAATGGATGATTGTAGAAATGAAAAAGGCGAATATGAAATAAAGAATTTTAAGATTGCTGATTTCTCATCAAGGGGACCAGCGTTTGAATTTTATAAACCTGATATGGTAGTATCAGGAGTTAATTTGACTTCGTGCGGAATCAAAAGTACATATACAAAAATGAGCGGTACAAGTGTTAGCGCCCCTTTGGTCGCTGGCGTTTGTTGTTTAATAATTGAAAGATATAATAGAAAAATCACGCCTAACCAAATTAAAACAATGTTAGAACATTTTTGTACTCCAATTGTTCGTGATAGGAATAGTGAGGGGTTTGGTTTTCTTTCTTTTAATTAATTTTTTAGAATAGTTTTAATTTAATTGACAAAAATATTATTATTAGTTAAAATATTAATATTCTTTGGAGGTTATAATGGAAAGAAAATTAAGAGTAGCAATGTATGGTTGTGGTAAAATGTCCCAATACATTATGCGTTACGTTTATGAGAAGGGCGGTGAAATCGTTTGTGCCTTAGATATTGATAAAAGCAAGTTTGGCAAGGATATTGGCGAAATTATCAATGATGGCAAGACTTACAATGTAAGTATAGAAGATGCTAGCAAGGCGAAAGATGTATTCGCTGAGACTAACCCAGATATATGTATTGTAGCGACAATGAGCCTAATAAATGATTTGAAAGATGCACTTATGGTATGTGCAGAATGTGGAGTAAATGCTATAACAACTTGTGAAGAAGCATTCTATCCTTGGAATTCAAATCCTGAATTGACTGCTGAAATTGATGCATTAGCGAAAGAAAATGGTTGCACAATATGCGGTTCTGGTTATCAAGATGTATTCTGGGGTAATCTCATCACAACAATAGCTGGTGCTACACAAACTATTAAAAAGATTAAAGGTAGTACAAGTTATAATGTAGAAGATTATGGAATCGCACTTGCTAGAGCACACGGTGCAGGACTTACTTTAAAAGAATTTGAAGAGCAAGTAGCATCAAACGATAACATTTCTACTGCTGAAAGAGAGAAATTAATACAAGAAGGCAAATTCGCACCTTCATATATGTGGAACACTAATGGTTGGTTATGTTCTCAACTTGGTTTAACTGTAAAAAGTCAAACTCAAAAATGTGTACCACAAGTATACGACAAGGACTTAAAGTCAGATACTCTTAATATGACTATCAAAGCTGGGGATGCTAGAGGTATGAGTGCAGTGGTTACGACTGAGACTGAAGAAGGCATCACAATAGAAACTCAATGCATAGGTATGGTTTATGCAAAAGATGAATTTGATAGTAATGTTTGGACTATAGAAGGGGAACCTAGTACTACTGTAACAATAGATAGACCAAATACTGTAGAATTAACTTGTGCAACAATAGTTAATAGATTATTGGATGTTTTGGAAGCAGACGCTGGGTATGTAACTACAGAGAAGATGCCAAGAGCGCAATTTGTTCAAGCATTCTCAGTTGTTGAAATTGACCCAAATGATTATCACGGCTGTGATTGTGGATGCCATAGTCATTGTGATTGTGGTTGTGAAGATGACCACTGCGATTGCGGTTGCGGTGATGACCACTGCGATTGTGGCGAAGACCATTGTAGTTGTGGCGATGAACATTGTCATTGTGGTTGCAAAGATAATAAATAAATATTAAATAATAGAATACGCTAGATATAGTGTATTCTATTATTATAATACACCATATCTACTAAAAAAGAAGTCTTATAATGTAATGTTATAAGACTTCTTTGAACACCATTTATTTGGATTTATAGAATAGACTTTTGAATTATGTCGCTTATTTTGTGTAACTATTTGTCATTAGTTTATATATTATCTATGCTTTTTGTTGTAGTATTTCTCAAGTAAAGCGACAGCAAAATACATTAATCCAGCGAGTATGCACAACAAGACCGTGCTTGTCATAACTAGGTCGAGTCTAAATACTTGTGAACCATATACAATTAGATATCCAAGACCTGCACTACTTGATAAATATTCACCCATAATTGAACCTACCCAACTCATACCTACATTAATTTTTAACATTGATATGAAATTTGGTGCCGAGTACGGAAGTACAAGTTTAAATAATATAGTAAATTTACTTGCGCCCATAGACTTCATTAATAGAATTTTATCTTCATCACAAGATAAGAAGGCATTAAGCATTGTTATTATCGTTATAATTATACAAATTAAAACGCATATTGTTATTATTGCACTTGTTCCAGACCCTACCCATATTATAATTAAGGGACCTAATGCAATTTTGGGTAAACTATTTAATACAACTATATAAGGTTCTAAAATTTTTCGCGTCATTTCACTCCACCATAAAATTATGGCTATGAGTGTACCTAATATTGTTGTGATAAAAAATCCTGCAAGAGTTTCAAATAGTGTAACTCCCATGTGTTTGAATAAATCGCCACTAGTCCATAGTTCGCCTAATGTATTAATTATCTTAGAAGGTGAACTTGTTATAAAGGAGTTTATCGCTCCAATTTTAGCAAGCAGTTCCCACATAAATATAAAAAATACTAGCAGACCTATTTGACTAGAGAGAACAATTATTTTGTTGTTCTTTCTTTTTTTTAGATATAGTAAATGTTCTTTTGAGTAGTTTTCTTTTGAATGTTTCATTATTTAATTCTCCAAATCCTTCCAAACTTCATTAAACAATTTTGAAAATTCACTACATTCTCGCCTTTGGAAAGGGGTTCCGTATTTTTGTAAATCTAATTCAACTATTTTCTTCACTTTGGCAGGACGGGGAGTCAAAATGATGATTCTATCTGCCATAGAGATAGCCTCTGAAATGTCGTGAGTTACTAGAATTGCAGTTTTTTTCTCACTTTTAATAATGTTATTAACATCGTCGCAAACATTTAATCTCGTTTGATAGTCTAATGCAGAGAAGGGTTCATCTAACAATAAGACCTTAGGATTAAGTGCTAGCGTACGGATAAGAGCGACTCTTTGTCGCATTCCTCCAGATAATTCTCGAGGAAACTTATCTTTAAAATCATATAACCCATATTTTTGTAAAAGTGAATTTATATATTCAAAATTTTGTGAATTCTTTTTCTTTTGTATTTCAAGTCCTAAAATAACATTCTGCCATATTGTTCGCCATTCGAATAGATGGTCTCGTTGGAACATATACCCTATGAAGTTCTCGCTATTATCATTTCTAATAATGCGACCGCTACTTGGCTTCAATATACCAGATATTAATGATAATATGGTTGTTTTACCACATCCGCTTGGACCAACTATCGCTATAAATTCATTATCATTGACATCAAATGAAATATTTTGTAATGCTATAGTTTCTCCTTTGGGCGAGTGATAATTAAGACTTACATCTTCTAATTTTAGTAAACTCATTTTATCCTATCCTTGCTGGTCAAAAGTCAGGCTCTTTGTTAGTAGGGAAAAGATAACAAAGAACCTATTACATACTATTCTAATTTTAATAAAAGTGTACCAATTTTTATAATAAAGTTCTAAAAAAAATTTCTAAATCATATCTATATTATAAATTAAAGAGAAAATGTCAAATTTGTACATAACAATATAAGTATCGACAAATCTTGCAATTTTTTTTAAATTTTTTCTTTATATAATTGAGGTGCATAAATGAAATTTATTATTTTTAGGTTAAATGACATTAAGAAACTTTTTTTTGTGTTTGTACTGCTCGCTTTATTATGTATTAACTTAGATGGTGGTAGGGTGGCAGGTGTATTCTTAGGGCAAACTATAAGGAAAGTACCTATATATTGTGTCGAGACACAAGAACCTAAAGTAGCAATATCATTTGATGCGGCTTGGGGTGCAGATAAGACTGAGAAGATTTTAAGCATTTGTCAAGAGTACGATGTTAAAGCGACATTTTTCTTAGTAGGTTTCTGGGTGGATGAAAATCCTGAATTGGTCAAAAAAATTGACGAATGCGGATTCGAGATAGGAACTCATAGCAACACTCATCCCGATATGACAAAATTAACTGCTGAGAATCAAAAACTTGAGTTGCAAACTTCAATCGACAAAATCAAAAGCATAACAAACAAAGAAGTAAATTTATTTAGGGCACCATACGGAGCGTACAACAACTCTTTGATTGAACAGGCAGAACAACTTAATCTTAAGACAGTACAATGGGATGTCGATTCTCTAGATTGGAAGGGCTTATCAGGCGAAGAAATAACAATGCGTATTTTGAATAATGTTAAAGATGGAAGTATCATTCTTTGTCATAACAATTCCGACCATATTCTTGATGCACTACCAATGGTTCTTGACCGTTTAAAAAAGAAAGGGTTCACAATAACAAATATTGGAAACTTAATCTATCAAGATAACTACACAATAAATAGTCAAGGTATTCAAAGCAAAAATTCATAAAGCACGATGGAGGGAATGAAAATGAATTACGAGCAAATGAACAACAACAAAGTTTATGTATATGGAGAGATTGTCAGTAACGCAGAATTTAGCCATGAAGTATACGGCGAAGGATTCTACAATATGACAATAAAAATTGAGAGATTATCTAGTCAATGCGATTTCATACCGATAACAATCTCAGAGAGAATTTTGAGAGAAGAAGGAATCAAAGTAGGAGATATGGTCGCACTGAAAGGGCAATTTCGAAGTTATAACAAACAAGTAGATGGCAAGAGCAAACTCGCTTTAACTATTTTTGTTAGAGAGATTGTTCCTAAAATTGAGAATGCTCCTACCAACATTATAGAATTATCGGGGTATATTTGTAAAGAACCTATTTATAGGACTACACCATTTAATAGGGAAATATGCGATGTGTTAATAGCAGTCAATAGAGCATATAACAAATCAGATTATATTCCTTGTATTGCTTGGGGCAGAAATGCTAGATTTGTTAAGTCAATTAATGTGGGGGAGAAGGTTGTTCTTCAAGGGCGTATTCAAAGCAGAGAATACCAGAAGCGAATAGATGATAACAATGTCGAGAACAGAGTCGCTTATGAAATATCAATTAGCAAAATCGCTTTAACTACTTTAGATAGCGATTCTAGCGAAGGAAATGCATTTGTATTGTAAAATAGTATAAAATAATTTGATATTTCTACTTTATGTGGTATAATAAAACAATGGAGAAAGGCAATGACTAATTTGTTAGAAATTGGGGTGGCATTCGAAATATTTGGAATGTCAATAAAATGGTATGGTATTATAATAGCGACAGGGGTTCTTGTCGCTGTTTTGGTTGCTTGCTACAACAACAAATTAAAAAATTATAGTCAAGATTTCCCCTATGAAATATTGTTATGGTGTTTTCCATTAGCTATTGTTGGAGCGAGAGTTTATTATATTATTTTCTCTGGACAATCTTACACCTTTATGGAAGCAATCGCTATTTGGCATGGCGGAATGGCAATATATGGCGGTATAATTGGTGGGTTAATTGGCTTGATACTTTTTGCTATTATAAAAAATCAAAATTTGCTTAAAATTACTGATTTAGTAGCACCAAGTCTTGTTATCGCTCAATCTATAGGGCGTTGGGGCAATTTTGCTAATCAAGAAGTGTATGGACAAGTTGTTACTAACCCAGATTTACAATGGTTCCCATTCGCTGTATACATAGATAAATTAGGTGAATGGCATTACGCTACATTTTTTTATGAAAGTATGATTTGCCTTGTCATATTTATAATCTTAATGTTGGTATTTAGAAGAACAAATTTATTTGGGGTTGTAACAAGTATATACTTAATTTTATATGGTGTCGAGAGATATTTCTTGGAAGGAATGCGACAAGAAAGTGAAATACTATTTATTGGCAATTCTAATATACCAGTTTCACAAGTCGTAAGCATATTATTTGTTATCGCTGGATTAGTTCTTTTGATGACTGTCTTAATTATGGAAAGGAAAAAGGTTCAAAAGCAACTAGGACAGGCTAGAATGAAATCATTATTACAAAGTGAAGATAATGAATCAAAATCTATTGTGATAGAGAATGATGATAGTAAGATAGCGAAGAAAAAAGTTAATAAACAAAAGATTCAAAGAGTGGATACAAATAAACAAAGCATTAGCAATGATAGTAAGGAAGTAAATAAAAATGAAGAAAATAGCAGTTTATAACATAATATTTTTTGCCTTTATTGCACTATATTTATTGTGTTTCATACTAAACCTTTGTGGCGTTGAACAGTTCTCTTTTATAGTGATATATTGGTTTCCAATATTTCTAATGGTTATGGGCGTTTTGGTGCTAACTAGGGGAATTTTATTCTACCTAGATTCATCAGTTTTCGCCGGTGTATCATTAATATTGGTTGGAGTAACATTTCTAATTCGAGATATTTATGTTATACCATTTTATCATATTTTACCATTTATTTTGTTGAGTTTAACAATAGGGTTTATAATTGTATATGCGTTTTTTAAAAATAAACTATACTTAAAATGTTTCTTATATTCACTAATATTAGTAGGTTTAAGTTGCATAGGTTTTGTGTTTTGATAAGGAGAAATTATGAAGAGTTTTGATATTGAAAGGAAAGGTTATAATAAGAAAGAAGTTGATACTTATATTGAGAATTTAAAAAATCAATACGAAGATTTGGTAGATAAATCTAAACAAGAAGCAATGCAGGCACAAGCTGAATTGATGCAATGCAAAATTGAATTAGATTCTTATCACAACAAAGATGACCAAATATCTAATGCGCTTGTGGTCGCAGTTGAGACTGCTAAAGAAATAGAGTCAAGTGCTAAAACAATCTATGAATTGGAAATAAAAAGGGTAAAAGTTCTCTATAAGAAGTGGAATAACATTCTTAATGAGATTAAGGCCTTATATCCTAATATTAATAATGCGAGTGGTATATCTATATTGTTTAATGAATTTGAAGATGCGCTTAATAAGATTTTATCTAAAGAAGTCGAGTTATCAAAAATGCCAAGTAGTGTAAATAAAACTGCAGAAAAAATTTATGCTAAAACTTTGCTTTCTCGTATGTGGGGTAATAACTCAAATAATGCTGGACATAAAGTTGAAACTAACGAAATAGCAACTGTAAAAAGGCTTGACTCCAATCGAAAAAAAGAAAAACAAACAAACAATCTTTTGAACAATCAATCTAAAGACAAAATTAATCAAGATGGGGAAGGAGATTTTGAGAAATTTTTAAAAAGCGAATTTGATGATTTTGATAATTTTCAATACAAAAAGACTCATAAAGATGCGGAGATTTCACCTGACCAAAAATCAAGTTATCTAACAGTTTTGGAACAAAGCCTAAGCAAATCTAATCAAAATAATAACAGTGATGATAAATTCGATATGCTTGAAGCTTTGCAACCTAAAGAAGACTTAATGGATATAATGAAGAGTTTTAACCTAGATGACTAATTTCAATAAATTTTATGTGATGACTAATAGTGTTAATAGAGATGACATTCTAAAGTATTTATATTTTTATTTTGATTTCTCTAATATTAAATAATTTTAATAATTTACAACTTGCCTAGTGCAAGTTTTTTTTTGTTGAATCTATAAAAAAACACGGAATAATTCCGTGTTTTAAATTATTAATTAAATATTAATTATCCAAATAGGGCAATATTGTATCTTGAAGTGAAGTCATCAATTAAACCAAATATCCAATTAGCATAGTCATTCAATATTGATGTTTTGTCTAACCAAGTTGTTACAAAATCATTTACTGCTGGAACTACGCACAAAATATTTAATATAGCGATAACTACTGCGACAAAGATTAAGCCCTTAAGAGCGCCAAATACAAAACCTAACACTCTATCAAGTCCATTAACTGCTCTATTCTCCGTAATCTTATCAAATAATTTGCTTAACAATGCGATTGCAATTCTAATTAATAAGAATAGTAATACTGCACCACATAATGTAGTTAAGAGTCCACCTAATTTAACTGAGAACCACGCTAGAACATTCGTTCCTTCTGCTAGAACTTCACTTCCAAGCATTATATCCATTAATGATTTTAGAACGCCGTTAACTTCAAATGTTTCAATCAAATCTGAAGCAGATGTCGCAGTAGACACAGCATAATCTACATTCCCAAAACCAGAAACGACACCATTCATAATATTAGCGAACATATCTGAAATAGAGTTACCAAAAAGATTGTCTATAAAGCTTGAAAATGGTGGGGCGAGCCAAACTGCAAGTACAATTGAAAGTGCTATACCAACTAAGGAAATTACAGATGCCAAAAATCCTTGTTTAAGTCCCCATAATCCAAACAAAATTATAAGAATGATAAAAACAATATCAATCCAAAACATTATTTCTCTCCTAGTATTTACCTATATAATAGCATAAAAAAAGATTTTTGTCATTAAATTTGACAAAAATTTTCAATTTTTTTTCATAAAATGAAATTTTTTAAAGAAAATTATTAAAATAACTGCTACATTTAGCAGTTATTTTAAGCGGAAAATATAGATAAATCTTTAATCTTACCAAATTTTTTTGCGTTTTCGATTGTTTTTAAAGAAATGATATTGCCTTTTTTTGCGATTAATTCTTTAGATTGGGTATACAAATTCTCTGTAATCACTCTACCAAGAAGAAAGTCTACTGATGTAGTTATTTTAGTAGGTAGAGTGGGTGGGGTTGTTTCATTACTTTCAACTAAATTAAGAGTTGGTGCATTGTCTATTCTTAGAATTTTGACAACTTCATTTGTTTCCCTTATTGAAGGTTTTTTTATGTTTAATTTACTGATATCTATCTTCTTATTGTCATCTTGAATAATAGTTATGCCATTACCAAGAATTGCTAAAGTATCAACATTAAATGCTGAACCATTATTTAGATTGCACTCAATAACATAAAATTTATCATCAAAACTTATGTCAACGATTTTGCCCAAATATTTACCCAGAGTTGTATACACAAGAGAATTAGTAGGGTTAATGTGTTCAATTTTGGGCTCTAGCGTGCTTATATTCTCAAGATAACTGTTATTTTTGATAATTATTGCATCTTGTCCAACACAATATATATTCTTTGTGTCAAGCATTCTATTTTCATTGATTGTATCATCAACATTATTCTCATTTAATATATTTAAGTATTTTATTTTCTTTAATTTTTTATCAAATACGGCATTTAATATAGTACCTTCAACTTGTCCGTTGTATAAAGATATTACAGGTTTGCCTAGTATATTAGAGAGCTTGTTCATATATTCCTCCGTTTTAATTATTCTATGATTTTATAAATTAAATTATGATACGAAAATAAAATAAATATATTATGCTAAGTTTGTTGCATAAAATGCTCAAAAATGTTATACTAAAATAATTATGTTTACAAAGAAATATGAATGGCCTTTTGAAGAAGGCAAATGTACCCAAGACAAAATTCGTGTGCAAAATATAAAATTAGGGTCAAAGTTAATTGTTCAACCTAATCAAGTTGCTTATATCGTGGTGTCTAATAAATTGTTAGATAAATTTCCTGAAGGAACTTTTGACCTAGAAGGTGGGTATTTGGTTAAAACCTACAAGGCCTGTCGTCTTGATAAACCTAGAAAAGGTCGTGTTACCAAAAAGAAGTATTATGCAAAGAATTTTAAAGGAAGCATACTATTTATAAATATACAAGATTACAAAAATTTACCTTTCTTGTCAAAGAAAATTTTGTTGTTTGATAGACTGGATGATTTTAGATTCAAGATAGGTGGAAGATACAGTTTTAAAATTGTTGACATTGATTTATTCGCAAAATTTATTGCAAAATATCTACGAGGCAACTCATATATTATGTCAAAAGTTAATAATTATGTATCAAAAAGAATTAGTTATGAATTTCATAAGGAAGAATATGAGATTGAATATTTTTTGATGAAAGAAAGTATAATTTTTGATAGGATAATGGACAAACTCAATAAAAAATTGTCTAAGATTGGCATATCTTTATATAATCCTATTCTAACTGATTTCTATGTCAATAAACGAAATCAAAATAAAATAAATAACTATATTAGCGATGGTCAAATTAAGATTAAGTATCAAAAATTATTGGAAGGAGAAGAATATGTTAACCTTAACTAATGTTACTAAAGTTTTTAAAAAGAATGAAAAAAATTTCATCGCTGTAGAAGATTTGTCATTTACCATCAATAAGGGAGAAATTTTTGGACTTATTGGTACTAATGGAGCGGGAAAGACAACTACAATGAGAATGATTGCTACTACACTTAAGCCTACCTATGGGACTATAAATGTTTGTGGCTATGATAGTGTTAAAGATGATGCTAATGTTCGAAAGTGTATTGGTGTATTATATGGCGGAGATACCGGCTTGTATGACAGGTTGACTGCTAGAGAGAATATTGAGTACTTTGGTAGATTAAATGGGTTAAATGACGATGCTATTAATAAACAAATGGACTACCTATCTAATGTTTTTGGGTTACAAGACTATTTAGATAGAAAATGTGGCGGATTCTCTAGGGGCATGAAACAAAAGACCTCTTTTGCTCGTGCTATTATTCATAATCCGCAAGTAATGTTATTCGATGAACCAACTTCTGGATTAGATATATTAGCAAGTGAAGAAGTTCTCAACTTTATAAAACAGTGTAAAAAAATGGGCAAGACTATCTTATTATCTTCGCACAATATGCAGGAAGTAGAAGAATTGTGTGACAGGGCACTGATTATTGACCACGGGAAAACATTATGCACAGGGACTTTGGACCAAATACTAAAACAAACAAATTCTAATTCAATCAAAGAATCTTTCATAAAATTAATAAAAAAGGATTATTAATATGAAAAATACTATGTTTAAACAATATTCTATTGTTTTGAAGAAAGAACTCAAAGATGCCTTTAGGGACAAAAAAAGCATTTTTGCAACTTTTATTTTGCCACTAATATTATTTCCAATATTTTTTCTAATCATTGGGATGAGTGGAAATAGCATTACAGACAAGGCAATTAATCCAAAGTTAACCATTATAAAGGGAGATGTTGAGAGTAGCGTATCAGTAGATTCTCAAGAGTACAAATACTTTGAAGATAATATATTTAGTTTAAATGATACCATAAAAATTAGTTATGTAGAATGTGATAATTTTAAAGACTCAATGATAAATGGAGATATTTATTTAGCATTAATCATTGATGACAATTTTTTGACTGAAATTGTTGATGAAACTAAAAGTGTAAATATACAAGTTATCTATGATGACCGTTCTACAAGTGGAAGTACAACTGCAAGTGTTATAGTTGATTTATTGAATATGTATGGTGATAAACTCTTGCAGGATAGAGTAGAGCAATTAGACCCCAATATTTCTATGAACCCTGTAGTAGGCAATTCAATGTCATTATCTCAAGCGTATGATGATATCAAAAGGTATGGAACGGATAGTACGCTTTTACATTTAATTATACCTATGCTTTTGACAATGCTTATATCTATAGGCGGGGCATCAATCGCTACTGATTTAGTCGCTGGAGAGAAAGAAAGAAATACATTTGAACCTTTGTTATCTACGGGAGCAAGTCGTTTTAGTATTCTATCTGCTAAATATACTGTTATAATAATATTTAGTTTTTTGAGCGCAATAGCGGAAGTTGTGTCAATAGTCTTGTCTATGTTACTGACTAAAGATGTATTTACATCTAGTGCCTTCTCATCACTATATTTGCCATTCTCGGGGGTAATACTTGTCATATTGAACTTACTTATGTTAGCAGCACTATTTAGCGGTTTGTTGCTAATATTGACAAGCACAAGTAATACTCTAAAGGAAGCACAAAGTAAGTCTACGATTGTTATGTTTTTACCAATGATTATAGCGTTTGCGACAATGTACACTGATGTAGCAGATGTATCTATGTGGACTATGTGCTTACCAATATATAATGTTGTCATAAGCATTAAGTTACTTCTAGCAGGTGTTATGAATTATGCTTATTTATGGGGCGCACTTGCAATAAATGTTGTTTATGCGGTGCTTTCTGTGTTTATTACAGTCAAAACTTTCAGTAAAGAGAGCCTTATAACTAAATAATTTATAAAAATACTTGCTAAATTAGAAATTTTCTTATATAATATTTGAGTTAATTAAAGGAGAAAACTATGGATAATAATATTGATATGACCAATATTGATGCCAGCAATGAGTATGAAATTAGGTTAGAGAAATTAAAAAGAATTCAAGAAAGAGATGGAGTTGTCTACAAAAATAGATATGATAGAACTCACACTATCAAAGAAGCTAGAGAGCTTCCATTAGATACCAAAGTGCGACTTTGTGGAAGAATTACTGCTATTAGAGGTTTTGGTAAATTAATTTTTGCTAAATTATACGATATTGAGGCACAAATTCAATTTAGCATTTCATTAAATGAATGCCCTGATACTTTTGAATTTTTTAAGAATAATGTTGATGTCGCTGACTATGTAGGGATAGAAGGCGAATTATACAACACACACAAGGGCGAGTTAACTGTCCGAGTTAGAGACTATGTTATCTTAAGTAAGGCATTAAGACCACTACCTGAGAAATGGCACGGGTTAACTGATGCTGATAAAAAGTTTAGACAAAGATATCTTGATTTAATCGCTAATGAAGAATCTAGAGAAGCACTTAAGACTCGTATTAAAGCGATTAAGTATATTAGAAAATACTTAGATGATAACAAATTTACCGAAGTAGAGACACCAATTCTACAAAATGTAGCAAGTGGGGCCGCTGCTGCACCATTTATGACTCATCACAACGCTCTAGACAAAGATTATTTCTTGAGAATTGCGCCTGAATTATTCTTAAAACAAGTTATTGAATGTGGGTTTGATAGAGTATTTGAATTGGGTAAAAACTTTAGAAATGAAGGTATGGATGCAATGCATTTGCAAGAATTTACAATGCTTGAATGGTATGCTTC
>CALVIT010000014.1 GCA_944331845.1 uncultured Clostridia bacterium | reverse complement strand
TTTGGCTCCTCGAGTAGGATTTGAACCTACGACCTATCGGTTAACAGCCGAGTGCTCCACCGCTGAGCTATCGAGGAATCTTCTTTCTATTCTATGCATTAATTACTAAATTATTTACTCGTTTACTCATTTCTCAATTAATGCGAGTTTATTATATCAAATATTTTTAACAATGTCAACAATTTTATTGTATTTTTTGTCTTTTTTTATAAATTATTTATCGCCTTTATTTATTACTATAATTTTATGTTATTCACTCATTATTGATGTTTTTTGATAAACACAAGCCTTTAAATAATTACTATTTAATTCTTTCTAGATTATTAAAATCTTTTTATAAATTATTTAATACAAAATATTCTTTATAAGTTATTACCACATATTTACAAAGTTTTATTTTGTTTGTTACTATACTATAACATATTTTAGAGAGTTTATACTCTTTTTCTTGCCCCCCATTATTGACAAAGAACTTTTTGTTTTTAATTCATTGACTACTATATTTCGTATTTATCTTATAGATACAAAAAAGCAAATAACATTTTTGTTATTTGCTTATAATACCTATAATTATTCACCTGTATATGGAATAAGTGCCATATATCTTGCTCTTTTGATTGCATTAGCAAGTTCTCTTTGGTGCTTAGCACAAGTACCTGTTTGACGACGAGGCAAAATCTTACCTTTCTCAGTAATGTACTTTCTCAAACGAGCAACATCTTTGTAATCTATAGCGACTTTGTCTGTACAAAAAGCACAAACTTTGCGTTTTTGAGTACGACGAACTTTCTTAAATTCTTTCTCTACAGGTTGTTGTTCTTGAGTCTTCTCTACTACAACTTCTTCGTTCTCCATAATTCACTCCTTTTTAAAATGGTAAATCGTCATCTTCGACTGGTTGCAATTCTGCTACTTGGTCATCCTTAACTGTTTCGCTCTCTGCTTGTGCCTTACTTGTCAAAAATTCAACATCTTCAGCCACAACTTCGAAGACATTAACCTTAACGCCTTCTTTGTTCTCATAAGAACGAGTTTGAAGACTACCACTTACGGCAACCTTATTGCCCTTCTTAAGATATTTAGCGCAGTTATCAGCAAGTCCTCTCCAAGCGACAATATTAATGAAATCTGTCTCTCTATTTCCTTCGCTATTAGCATATTTACGAGAAACGGCAATACTAAATCTGCAAACTGATACACCAGTAGAAACGACATTTAGTTCAGGGTCTCTAGTCAAGTTCCCTATCAAAAATATTTTGTTCATTGTAAATATTACTCCTTATTTTTTTATAAATAGACTTCTCACGAAATGGTCCATAATAGCCATTTTGCTTTCCATTTCATTAGGAAGACTAGGTTCTGCTTGAAAATTCATCAAAACATAATATCCTTCAGTCTTGTAATTAATAGGATAAGCAAACTTTTTGAGTCCTATTTTGTCAAGAGTATCAATTGTACCGCCTGCTTTGACAACCATATTTTGCACTTTGTCGATAAATGCTTCTCTCTCTTCATCGCTACAACTTGCATCAATGATGTACATTAACTCATACTTATTCATTCTATACCTCCTTATGGTCTAATGGCCGATATCATTCGGCAAGGAAAACAGTATTATCTCTGTTTCGCATTGAATTATAACACATAACAAAAAAAATTGCAAGACTTTTTTACAATAATAGTGATTTAGTTCATTTTGTCGTTTTTATTTATTTTGTTATTTTTATTTTTTAAAAATATGTACATATTTCTACCCCCTAACAATACAATATAAAGAACTAAAGTCTTCCTTTATCACGCTTTGTATCTTTGTTTATGTGAAATAATCACATTTAGTAATTTACACAACAGGCACATAAACAAAGACAATTAGTGAATCACTAATTGCCCTTGTTAATTATGTAGTGTAGCGACAATTATACAATGATATTTGCTTATAAAGCAATATCAAAAATAATTGCATACCTTATTAATTATTTAATAAATAATAAATAACACCTATGGTGTGTATACCTATTTATAATAACAATATTTAATCAATAACAACAATTAAATAATCTCGCTTACTAAACAACAATACCATTTCCTCCGCTAAAGCCTGTTATCGTCATTGTAATTGTATTACCACTTTCACCAACTTCCAGTGTCAATGTCCTACCACTGATTGTTACCCCAGACATTGAATTAACAGTATCTAATGTTATGTTAGCAGTAGAGAACGCACTTATTCTTATTGTATACATTGCCCCCTGTAATAACTGCATTGTCAATGTTTGTTGAGCATTATTTTTGACCTTATCTACAAACACTTGTTGTACAAAGTTATTATCGCTATCATACACATTAAATATAACCCCTACATTCGTTGTGATATTGAATGTTACTACTGCATACAAACTCCCTTGCGCTTCTACAACCCCTGTGTTAGTACAATCAGTAATGGTACTAGAATCTTCAGCATATCCTGCTATTCCATCAGCATAGGCAGAGTTGGTAATTGACTTTGAAGTAATAGTCCCCGCATTGCTACATTTATAAACTGTTGTAGGCTTTTGAGCATAACCAACAATACCGCCTGCATAAGTGACACCTGCTGTCGAAGATGCAGAAACATTAGAATAATTGTCACAATGTTCAATTTCAGTTGCATTTACCAAAATCACCCAACGACAAGTATATCCAACTATACCACCTGCATAGACTTCAATAGACCCGCTTGCAATTATATCCCCACGACTGTAACACTCACCTATAGTAATAGAAGAATAAGCATAACCAACAATACCGCCTGCATAGGTATACGCTGAATTATTAGCGTTTACAATTACACTCGGGTCAATCCCGCACCCAGATATCGACGAATCTACAGCAAAACCCACAATACCGCCTGCATAAGAATAACTAGCCCCACTAGCAGTTATTGTCCCACTTCCTATGTAGCAATTTTCAAATGTAGTAGAATCGGCATAACCAACAATACCGCCTGCATAAACCATACCAGAAGTCGAATGGGCTGATAACATAGGTTCATCTTCTGCCCCTCTCCAATCTACTATTAATCCTCCAACAGTAGCGTTTTTAGTATATCCAAAAATTCCCCCATAGACATTCCCAGAACTGCTTGTAATTGATATTGGCACATAAAATATTATTGAACAATTATCTCCCATAAAAGTCCCCTCAAATGGGAAACTTGAAGTACCTATAGGTGTCCAAGTATTATCTTCTATCCATATATCACCGAATAACCGATAGTAGGCTTTTCTATAAGTTGTATCCCCATCTATAGTAGTGTCAGCGTCAGCACTATTGATTAAATTTGCTAATGCTACTAAGTCGGCGTATGTACTTATTTGAAATGCTGTACGCAAAGTTAAACCATCACCTAATCTTGTGTCTACATCTGCAAATGTATCTCCTTCTGCAACTATATTAGTTTGTATATTCGTTAAGTTATTATTATTGCCTACATTTATAAAGTGTACTAGCATTGTGCTTAAGACAAATGTCAAAAGCCACAGTACTATCTGTACTGTAGAACGAATAAAGGTATTTGTGTGCTGTGTATCTGCACTCGCTCTTCGACTTGCTTTAGAGCCTATAAGTCCTGCTCGCTTGTGTAGTCCTTGCACTCTAGATAATACTTTCTCTTCTTTACTAGAGAGTTCATCTATACGAGTGTTATTTGTATCTTGATTAATTCTAGTATGATTATTCTTGATTGTAACTAATTGATTATAAGTATCTGTATTATGACTACAATTCTTAAAATCTACCTTATTGATTTTATAGTTTTTGTCGTTATTGTTGTAGTTATAATTCTCTATACTATTGTAATCATTGATATTAATTGCTTCGTTAGCATTAATACTATTTACCTTATTACAGTTTAAGTCATTATGTATTATTTTTTCGCTAGTTTGCCCTATTGTTTGGGTCTTAGAATGCCCCCCACCCCCCAGCATTTTTTTTCTCTTGGAACATAAATTTTTTTCTCCTTTTTTTTTTTTTATAATTTTAGTATATCATAATATTTATTTTTTAGTCAAACATTTTGTAGCATTTTTTACTTTTTATTAATAATTGTGTATACATTTTTATCAAACATTTAATTAATCTTATATATATTTTTAGAGTTACTATGTATAATACCCGAACAAAGTAATATTTTGTAATATTCTCACAAATTAGTTTAGCAATAGCACTTGTTAGGATAAGAAAATTATTAAATAATTACTCGGACTGTAGATAAATTAAAACAGTACATAGTAAAAAAACAAAATAAAGATAATCGATTTTTGTTAGATTTTAAATATTGAGTTAGATGATTACAATATATATTTGTCATCAACCTAAATAATCAATTATATTATTGTAGATTTCTTTTATGATGTCAAAAGGTTTATTCTCTAGGTATTTTAATTTGTCTAATTTGGTGAACTCCAAATAGACAGAAGTTAAACATTGATATGATTTTTTGTATTTCCTATTTAAGTTTTTGTCGCCATATTTGCCGTCGCCTAAAATATAAATTTTGTGATAACTTAATTGTGCTCTTATTTGGTGTGTTTTGCCTGTATGCAATGTTACCAAAATAATCGCTAAGTCATCTTTTTTGCTAATTAATTCATACGACAGTCTAGCATCATTGCCGTCATTTTGTGCATAATCAAATCTAACAATATTATCTTTGGTCTTAACAAAAGAGTCTTGAAATTGTCCGCTAGGCTGTATATTATTCTGACTTACAACCGCTAAATATTTTTTTATTACTTGCCCGCTTTTGAAAGCGTACACAAGTTCTTGTGAAGCGACTTCATTTAGTGCAAAGCACATTATGCCCAAAGTGTTAGTATCTAACCTATGTATAGGTATAATAGTTGGGTATTCTTTAGACAACTCATATAGTAGTGTTTGCTTGTACTCATCGCTATTTGTCTCAATGCTTCTTATTTTGTTAATGATGACAACATTCTCATCTTGATACAAAATATCGTAGTATTTTTTGTGTGAGTAATATACTGTTATCTCATCATTTGGTTTGATAGCGACATTCTCCTTAACTCTAACGCCATTAATTTTGACATCTTTATTTTTTATGATATTGTTAATATCTTGAGAGTTAAGCCCTGTACAATAATATGTCAATGCTTGCTTAAGACTGCAATCTAAATTGTTAATGAAAGTAAATTGTTCCATAATATCCCTACTTAGTTCTATAAAAATTGCAACACCCATAATGTGTTGCATTGTATTTAATTGTTTTATCTACTCATTTGTCGTATGGTTTATAATTATATAATATTACATACTACATATTTTATTTATTCTATTATGCTAACTATATAGACTCAATGTACTTAAATTTTAATAACAATGATAAGAATCTACGCTTCTAAATTATGTACTATGTAATTATCACTATAACTTAAAAATTAATGTAAATATTTGCAATATGTATTCTTAACATTTTGTAGTATTTGATTAGTAAAAAATTAGAGCATATACTTTAGAGTCAAAACAAATACAATTCTACAACAATTACATACAAATGTATTCATTGACAATAGTTTTCTTTTAAGTATTTTGTGTTCTAAATAGTTATATTTCAATTATTTTATAGTGTGAGCATATAGTATAGTATTATTTGTCAAATGACAAGTCATCTTTGTTATCACTTTTTGTAATGGTTAAACTATTAGCATTATCTTTATCAGCATTATCTTTATCATTCTCACTGCTTGTTATCATAAATTTGTTTGCATTTCTTAATTTATTGTCAGCAGTGAATGCTTTAGCAATATTCATATAGTACATTTTGTTGTTGTCATAGATTATGAAATCTACACATCCGCAACCTGTTTTGTAACGAATATTGCACGCATTAAGGCACAATTCAAAGTAAAAAGGTGCTGATATCTCTCTATTATTGACAAAGACTGCTTTAGGATAAATGAGTTTAGACAATTTAGACAAATTTTGTTGAATATGCGCCATAATTTTTGCTAATTTCATAGGCACTAATTCGGTTTGCCCAATAAAATCTAATCTTTCAGTCATCTTGAATTTGTACAAAAAATACTCAATGACAGCGAAATGTGAATCATTATCATATTTCTTTAATTTCAAAGGTTGAGCCCCTTTAATATTCTTTGCATTCTCCAAATCAACTTCTTTGATTAATTTGAAATCATCATAATACTGTGTAGGGTCAACGACATACTTTTTGTCTTTATAATTTATTTGTACAAAAGAATGGTCTTGAGTACTATACACAAATGCCTTCGCATTTATGCCATTCTTTTTGAATGCCAAATCTATTATACTAGCGGTCATAATCGCTTGTCCAGTACACACGGTCCTTCCGCCAAACAAAGCGACATACCCACATTGCCCTAACTCTAATAGATAGTCCATCGCCTGCACAGCATTTAACATTGTACCTTGTAATAAATTTTTCTCAAAAATAGTGAGTTTCTTCTCTTTAGGACTCTTCTTCTTGAATATTTCATCAATACCATAAATACAAGTGAACTGTGCGTAATTGAGCCCTAAAGACACTATCTCTTCAAATGACTTGTTAAGGCACAAACAATCTACGATTTTATTTATCTCACTCACATACTCTTGACTAAATTTGAAAACATTACTACAACTCAAGTATCTATCAATCTTAGTATTCTGTCTATATGCAGTGTCTAATTCTCTCGCTAAAGAATTTTTATTACAAAGTAATTCACAATTATGCTTTGCTATTTCACCTTCTAAAATATTAGAAAAAATACTGATTGAGGAACTCTCGCCATCTTCATTTAACTCTCTAGCACTTTGCAAAAGATATCCCTCTCTCTCCATACTAATCTTTCTTTCAAACCCTTGTGGGTCTTCTTCTTTGTACTCATTATACAGCATATCCGTTATGTCATCTGTTAATGGTAAAAAATTCTCATATATTTTTTTTGTATTCGCTTTCTTATCTAATCTCATATCTTTCTCTTAGGTAATTTTGGTATTCTAGGTGGCAATTTTGGCACGCCTTTAGGTAATTTGTTTTGAGACGCTGATTGCGTTTTTTGTGTACTTAATTGTGTATTTTGTGTATCTACACTGCTATTTTCAGTAGGCATACTGCTGTTTTCAGTGACAATACTACTCTTTTGTGTATTTGTAGTGCTATTTTCAATTTGTAAATTGCTATTTTTATCTTCTTCACTTATTTTATCTGTTGAATTAATTTCATTTACAATTATATTGTCTTCTGCTTTATTAGACACAATATCATTGTCTATACTAGAGTCATCATTAATAATTTTATTTTGATTATCTTCACTATTAGTATTATCTAATCTATTATCAACAATATTCTCATTGTCATAATCAAAATTGTTATGAGACTCTTCGCTAGTATTAGTTTTTGTATTATCAGTACCACTATCTACAATTAATTTATCAATATATTTCTCATCATCTATATTATCATCATTTCTAACCTTGTCTGCATACCTTAATGGCAAAATCTCATTGCTTATTTGTCCGCTTATTTCTTCATCATCTTCAGTATCAATAGATGGGTCAATTACATTTGATAAATCTTCGTACTCATCAGCAAGCGTAGATTCTTCATTGTCTAATTTCTCATAGTCTCTGTCTACTTCTTGAGTATCCACATTCTCGTAAGCATCATAGGCATAATTAGATTTTTGTTTATCTACATTCTCTTCGTGATTATCTAATTTCTCATAAGCACTTTGTGTATCTTTATCTACAGGACTAAAATAGTTATTTACGCTTGAATGTGTATTAACAATATTATCTATATTCTGTGTATTAGGGGTAGGATTATCTAACTTGACTTCAGCCTTATCTCTAGCGTGATTATCAATAGCATAAGTATTACCGTGGTTCAATTCGCCTTTTTGTTCAAATTCGTTGTACTTCTCTTGAAGTTTCTTCGCTCTATTTTTGGAGATATCATCTGCTATCTCTTCCATCATATCTAAGAAACTCTTCTTCTTAGGCTTTGTTGAATCAAAGGTTGTAGGAAGTGATATTCCTAACTCCTTCTCAAACATTTTCCTTTCTTCTTCCGCTTTAGTATTGTCTATCTCTTTGACATCTTCCATAATGCTAGGGGATATTTCCATCGCACTATTAACTTGACTTTCGCTTAGGTTAAAGCGTGTACCGTCTATACTAAAGTCGCTATCTTCGGGCGCCATAAACTTAGTTTGTAATTTATTTAGCACTTCGCCCGCTGGTACTGGCGAGATATTATCTATAGCGTCATAGTCTATACCATCAACTATCTCTCCTGAGGCACTCGCTAAATCATTTAGTGCGTCCTGCTCTTCTAATTTACTAGCGAAGTCTTCGGTCGCTCCACTATCGCCTACATTATTAGTGTCTAAGTTCTCATCAAATTCGACATTTCTTCTCGCAACAACATAATTAGTTTGTTCAGTTAATTCGAATTTATCATCAACTATCTTGTTAGGGAACAACTTAAATCTTGAATAATCTTTGAGTTTAAGTTTGTAACAAATTAACGATGTATTAAATACATCAGGCAAAATCTCATATTCAATCTTCTTGTCATAAAATACTACTTCTAGAATTGTATTTAACTTAAATATTTTCTTATCAACATTTATGAGAACATTTTGTTCAGTCGCTGTTACATTTGAAATTTTTTTACTAGCAATTTCACAAACTTGACCAATTAATTTCTCGACATTATTAGTACTAGGTACAAAACTATTGAAGTTATGAAATTTTGTTAAAGTTTTAAGCGCTCTATTTCTCGCCATCTCAATATGTTCATCGAATTGTAAGAATTGATAATACGAACTATACTTACCTACATTCTTAGCATAGGTTTTAGCATCCCCTGTGTATGCCATAATAGACAACATAGGTTTACCCTTAAATTCTATTACTTGACAGAGTGCATCTCCATACGAATTTAATATACTCTCGGCATAAGAAATATTTTTGATAATATCTATACCAACATTTATTAGTCTAGCGAGAAGTTGACTTCTATCTTCTTCGTTACCTATTCCTAAATAAAAAGACAAAACTCCATTATATGATTTAGCATAAGAAGTAGCAAGTTTGCTAATATCCCCCTGCGGTACTTCACTCTCATAGGTACTTAAACTAGAAGAACACAAACGCACATATTCCATAGCACAGGCGCAGACTTCATCTATAGTCATATCTTCGCTAAATAGAACTTTACCCACAGCCTTTGTGTCGTTAAGATACCCTTGAAATAATTTGTCAATATTTCTGTCGTTAGTCAAATCGACTAATACTTTGGGTAAGTCATCAAACTCTTTAGCATTAGTAGTATGTCTTAGATTTATAACATTCATCACAAAAGCCTTGGCATTCTCATAGAACTCCAAGGGATATTTCTTATTATCTTTGCTAAACTTAGTCAACTGTGAATCAATTTTGTTCAAAAACGCTGAATCACTAGGTCTAAACTGTGCGTACGGATTAACCGCCTTCATCTCTTTCTTCTTCAATTTATCACCCACAAAAACTAGATTTCTTTCCTGTCTTCTATTGCCCTTGATAACGTAACTTCATCGGCGTATTCAATATCACTGCCCATTGACACGCCTTGTGATAACCTTGTTATTTTGATTCCAAAAGGTTTTAATAATTTTGATATATACATTGCCGTTGCTTCGCCTTCGACATCGGGGTTGGTCGCCATAATGACTTCTTCCACTCCGCCTGCCTGCACTCTCTGCAATAACTCTTTGATTCTAATGTCATCGGGTCCACGATTATCAAGCGGACTCAATGTCCCGTGTAGAACGTGATATTGTCCCTTAAATTCTTTGACCTTCTCAATAGCCAATACATCCTTAGGTTCTTTGACTACACATATAATCTTGTTATCGCGCTTTGTACAAATGTCGCAAACTTCTTTGTCCGTGAAATTCCCACACACTTTGCAATACTTAATATTCGTGTTCGCATCAATAAGCGCATTAGCAAAATCTTTGACATACTCTTTATTTTGATTAAGGATGAAGTATGCGTACCTTTGTGCTGTCTTCGCTCCAACTCCCGGTAAATTTGAGAAATAATTAATCAACCTATCAAGACTCTCAATTTGATTCATTAGAACATTCCACCTAGATTTGTTGGCATTTGAGGCATCAAACTCTCTTCAAGCGTTTTGATTTGTGAATTAGCATCGTTAACCGCTGCTACTATCAAATCTTCTAGCATCTCGACATCATCAGGGTCTATAGCACTAGGGTTAATCTTAATTGATTGTAATTGATATTTACCGTTCATTGTAACTTCGACCATACCGCCACCGCTTGTAGCAGTAACAACTGACTCTTCTAGTTTGCGTTTATCTTCCGCCATTTTTGCTTGCATTGCTTGCGCTTGTTTCATAATCGCTTGCATATTCATTCCCCCAAATCCACCTTTCATCATAATAATTATCCTCCTACATTCTATATGATAAATTCTATTTAATATTATAGTGCTTTTATTAAATTATACAAATGAATTATAAGCAATATTGATAAATTTTATCAATATTAATCTAATTTCACAACTAATTTGTCTCCAAATTTGCCTTTAAGATACTCTATGTCGGCATTTTGTTTGTTCTCTTTATGGTCCAAAATAATTTGAACCTTTTTGTCTGTAAATCGCATTACATAATTTTGTAATCTCTCTAGGTTGTCTATATCGCTTAATGCCTGATAATCTCTATCATTATTGACTACAAGATTAAGTGTATCGCCCACCATCTCAGTTCTTATAACATTCCCACACATAGCATACAATAAGTTGTCATTATTCGACTTCATCTCAAGCAATACTTGCCCCCAAATCTTAAATGTTATGTCTAACTCTTGATTGAATACATTATCTATATCTATTGAGTTATCTACACACATATTTATTTCACTACTTTGAGAGTTACTACCTAATGGTTTATTAGTATTTGCTATTGACTCTTTTTTATTGTCTATTTCATTTAGGGTATCAATGCTATTCTTATTTGACACAATTTTGTTAGTGTTAATGTTATCGACATTATTAATTTTATTATTGATATTATCTTTATTAATTTTATTTATATTGTTTGATTCAATATCTAAATTGCTATTCTCATTATCTTTTTTTATACTTGAGACTTTAGGTGTAGTAACTGTATTATTTTTGTTAACTAATCTTTTTTTTTAAGTTTCATACACTTTAGTCCAGCAGTCTCTATCAATAGTTGTGGTCTAACACTGTACTTTAGGTTGAGTTCCACTTGACCAAATTCATCAAGAAAATCTGTTATATTGTCATTTGTCAAACTATTTGCTTGTTCGCTCAATCTGTCGACAATGTCCTTCCTAACGACAATCAAATCTTTGTAGTCCTTACAATTCTTGACTACCATAAGATTTCTAAAATATGTCGACATATCTCTAGCAAGCATTGATAGACTCTTACCATCTTTGACTAATTTATCTATCGTGCTTAAGTATTCGCCTGCGTTGTCATCAATAATATCTTGAACAAGTCCGCACAACTTGTAGTCATCATTGACCCCCAACACTTGTAGCACCCCATCATAGGTAACATTTCCATTCCCAAATGACACGCACATATCAGCAATAGACAAAGTATCTCTAGCACTCCCATTGCCTTCTTTGGCAATAAACGAGATTGCGTCATCTTCGTACTTTATACCGCTATCATCGAAAATTCTTCTTAGCATATCACAGAGCACATTCTGCTCAATGAGTTTGAAATCAAAACGCATACACCTAGATAGAATAGTCGCTGGCAATTTTTGTACTTCAGTTGTCGCTAAGATAAATACACAGTGTGCTGGCGGTTCTTCTAAGGTCTTAAGCAAAGCATTGAATGCTGAGTCAGTCAACATATGGACTTCATCGACAATGTATACCTTGTATCTACCCACAACAGGCGGATACTTGACCTTCTCCCTTAACTCCCTAATCTCATCGACCCTATTATTAGAAGCAGCGTCAATCTCCATAATGTCCATATTGCTTGCTTGTGCTAATTGTTTGCACGCATTGCATTGCCCACAAGGAGAACCATTTACAGGGTGCTCACAGTTAATAGCCCTAGCGAAAATTTTAGCGACACTAGTTTTGCCTGTTCCCCGTGTCCCACAAAATAAATATGCGTGACTTATCTTGTTATTGATAACCTGATTCTCAAGCGTTCTAGTTATGTGTTCTTGACCGACGACCTTATCGAATGTCTGCGGTCTATATTTCCTGTATAATGCTAAATAAGCCATATTATTCCTCTATGTTTTCTAATTTTCTCGAAGCGACTTTTGATTTAATTCTAGTGAGTGCGTTGTCGACACTCTTAGGAGTTTTGTCAAATTTTTGTGCTATCTCAACATAACTCAAACCATCTAGGTATAATTGTAGCACATTTTTTTCAAAAAGACTAAGATTTTGAGTTGCTTTTTCAAAAAGTTTAGCGTATTTCTCTTTGTTAATAAGTATTGATTCAGGGTTGTTGTCATCCCATACAACAAATAACTCGTCTTCATCTTCGCCTTCGCTCGGTGCAACATTCAAACTAATTGAATTATTGAGCGGTGAATTTCTCTTTGAGTTCGCACTCTTGATAGCATTTAATACGCTTCTCTCAATACATACTCTAGCATAGGTCGAGAAATTCGCATCTTTAGAATTATCAAATGTTATTATCGCCCTGTATAGCCCCATCATACCTTCTTGCATTAAGTCTTCAAAGTCCGCACCTATCAAGAAATATTTTCTCACAATTTTATTTATGAGCGGTTTATTCCTTTTGAAGATTTCTTCAAGTGCAAATTCATTTCCTTTCTTGTATTCTAGTAGTAAACTGTTATCATCAATATTCATTAGCACCCCCTACCTTTGTTCTAACGCCTGAAATAATATTATCCCACAAGCGACAGAAGCATTGAGAGAATTTAATTTCCCACGCATTTGTATTCTAAGTGTTCCATCACATTTTTGTCTTGTCAATCTGTGCACGCCATTCCCTTCATTGCCTATCACAATTCCAATCTTGCCCTTCAAATTTGTGTCCTTACAAAGTTCTCCATCCATTGCAGTTGCGAAAACAAAATATCCGCATTTTTGCAAATACTCTATCGCATCATTGAGACTACCAACTTTAGCAATCTTCATATGATTGACAGCCCCCGCACTTGTCTTGACAACTGTCTCATTGACTTCAGCGGAGCGGTGCTTAGGTATAATTATTCCATCAACCCCAGCACATTCGCAGGTTCTTATTATGCTACCCAAATTGTGCGGGTCTTCTATACTGTCTAATAATACTACAAAACCATCATCTTTGATTATGTCATCAATGCTACAATACTCGAAGTCTTGCATCTTAGCAATCACGCCCTGAGGCTTTGGAGTCTTACTCATCTTTTGAAGTTCAATCTTAGATACCCTAACAACTTTAATGCCACGCTCCTTCGCTAGATTCTCTATCTCACCAAAATTCAGCCCTTGTTGTAAATAAATAATGTCAATTTTTTTATTAACATACATTGCTTCCAAAATACTATTTCTACCTTCTATCTGCATAACAACCACCTAATCATAATTTGCTTATTATATAAATATAACTCAGTTAATCTAATTAAAGAACTAATAGACAATTTATCTTGCTACTTAATAAACTTTCATAATATATGATAATAACCTACACAATTTACCCATATTGTTGTAGACTCACTACACTATCTGCCTAACTAATAAAATGCTATTATTTATCTACCAACTGGATATCTTTTTCCACCAACTCATAACATAGGTTCATAATCTCAATCAACCTATCAATCTTGCCCGAGAGATAGATATACCCCAAAATACTTTCTAGACTCGTAGCATCCTTGTAGTCTTCAAGCGTAGCATTCTTCGCCGAGTGATGCAATTTCGCATTTCTAGCACGCCTGCCTATGTCTAACTCACTCTCAGTAAACTTATCTAATAATTCATTGTAGACCTTCGCTTGACTAGAAGCCTTAACAAACCTATTCGCTATCTTATTTAAAGCGCCAGAATTCAATTCGCTTTGAACCGCCAACCTTGTTCTAACAAAAGTAGTGTACAAACTATCGCCAACAAAGGCAAGTACCAAAACATTCTTTAGTTGACTCTCTCTAACATCATTAATGTTGTCTAATTTCTCAAATAATTCTTTCATTGTTTAATTATAGCATAAAATGCTAAATTATTCAAGCAAACTATACTACTTTCATACCCCTTGACAAAAAATAGACTAAACTATTGTAAATAAGTTAGCCTATGATAAATAATTATTTTTTACATAATTTTATATATTTATAAATAGCACACAAACACAGGTTTTGTGTTTAAATACTAATTTTGTATGTAGGGGAATTTTCCATCCCCCTACAACCCCTAGTGCAAGGACAGTGTCCTTGACCTGCATAATTTGGTATGTACCAAAATACAAGTCTTGTGCGTAATACTTTAGATATTTACTTTTTGCATTAGCAAAAAGCAAAATACTTAAGTGCTCACACCAAAGTTCGGTATGTGCACTTATAGTACACAGGTCAAGGACCCTGTCCTTGTCCTAGGGTCGTAGGGGATGGAAAATCCCCTACACTTCCCCCCCCCCATCTACACTCTCACTCTTGCCTAAACTTTGACCTACACTCCACATACAAATTAACTAAGATTTTCAGCGAAAAACATATTTTTGAATTTGACATTATTCTCAAATAACTCATCGAAAGTACCAACTCCCGCAATTTGCCCCTCATCCAAGAAGAAAATTTTATCAGCATTTCTAATTGTAGACAAGCGGTGTGCTACTATAATTATAGTACTCTCGCCCTTAATATTGTCAATGCTATTTTTGATATCATTTTGTGCGAAATTATCAAGCGAACTTGTACTCTCATCAAAGATAATAATAGGAGATTTGCGAAGCAATGCCCTTGCTATCGCCAACCTTTGTCTTTGTCCGCCCGACAACTTAATACCACCTTCGCCAACTTTGGTGTCGATTTTATTCGGTAAAGCATTTACAAAATCAAGCATAGAAGACTTCTCTAGCACATCATAAAGTTCTTCATCAGTCGCATCTTCTTTGATAAGCAATAAATTGTCTTTGATACTCATATCAAATATATAAGGGAATTGATTGACAAGTGATATAGTATTTCTCAAAGTGTCCTTGTCTAAATCATTGATATTGACATTATCTATAAGTATCTCACCCGAAGACACCGTGTACATCTTACTAATAAGATTAAGAATTGTAGACTTACCACTACCCGACCTACCAACAAAAGCAACTGTAGTATGCGGTTGTATCTTAAATGACAAATTGTCAAATATGTTTTTGCCTATACTACGCTCATCGTTTTCGTTGTCTTTGTTATCTACATTATCGCCATAATTAAAGCATACATTTCTAAATTCTATAGCACCTTGTACATTTGCTAAAGTCTTATCCCCGAAAGTTTCACATACAAACTCTTTGTTGTCAAATAAACTACGCATTCGATTAATACTGACTCTAGTTTCTACAACAATCTCATTCATTACCCCAGCATTAACAATTAATTGATATAACTTATCATTGTTAACATAAATAATCATAAATGTAGCCAATGTCATCATACCCAAATCAATCAGCAACACTCCGCACAATAATAACAAATACCCGCACAAATCTATAATGAAATTTCTGCTACCCCAGAAATAAAGGTCTTGTCTTTGTTTCTTGTCGCTAATTTGTCCAAACTCGCTGTACATTCTATTAGAAATGTCTTTCAACTTATTTTCTAGTCCAAGCGCCTTAATATCTTTCTCACTTTTAACAATTTCAGTAGTCAAAGAAGTAACATCATCTAATTTTTTGTTATAAATTTTTTGATTTTTACTCATAACCTTTCTTCTAAATAATTCAATAATAAAGCATACAATAATAATACCTAGAATACCAAGTCCAATATATAGATTAAGCACTGCAATGTATATTACTATAACAAGTGATGACATAATTTGAGTCAAACTATCGACCAACGCATCAAGATTACACACAACAACTCGCGGGTCATTAACAATACGCTGTATCATAGTCCCTGAATTATGATTAGAATAGGTTTGTGAATTTAACTTAAATGCTTGCCTTGCTAAATCGCTACTAATTTCTGACATAATCTTGTTAGAATACTTTTGGAATAACCTAACAGTAATTAACCAACTACTATGCTGTACAACAGCAAAGCCACATAGTATAATAAAAGTTTTGATTGATTCATCATATAATCCCAAAGTAATTTGTTCAATACCTTTTGCAACAAATATAATCTCTAAAGTTGCAGTCCCATAAGATATAATATTACAGATAATATAAAATGTAATAGCCAACTTGTATCTACTTAAATAACTTGAGATTTTAAAATTATTATTTTTATCTATTTTATTCATAAAAAAAACCTCCGTAATGTTATCATACGAAGGTTTCCATACCTAAAATTGTATAACGAAAACTATACGAAAAGAAAACCATTCGTATGATAACTAAATATTAAATTTTGTGTTGAATTTATTATGATATTTAAAGTTATCATAGAACTTTCTCCTTTTTCGTTTATTTTTGTTTTTATTTCGACTGCACATATATTAACACACTATATAACCTTTGTCAATACCCTTTTTATATTTTTTCTAATTAAATGATAGATTATCATTTAAACATTTATTATTATTTTGTAGTTTAATTTAATAAAACTATCAAGAAGTATAAAAATAATTTATATTAAAGTTAATATTGAACTTAATCTACAATATCAAAATTTTTATAATGCAAAATCTTTATAATACTCAATGAGTATCACACATAATTTTTGATATGCATAGTGTTTATCATAATTGCTTTTTGATATACACATTCTTTATCATCACTAATCTTTAATATATTAATATTTAATATCTTAATTTTTATTATAAATAATGTTTATTATACAACAAGGCAAATAACATTAAGTCATTTGCCTTGTCTTTTTTATTAATTTTATTATTGAACTATATATCAATATAATTAGACTATATATCAATATAATTAGACTATATATCAATATAACTAAACTATAATCAATATAAGATATTTTATACTTTTATGAATATTTTTAACTATCTCTCTATGTCTTTCTCGATTTGTTCTTCTATCTCTTTCATTTGCTTTGCTTTCTTATTTGCTTTGTGTGTCTTGACTGTATCTTTTATAACTCTACCATTCTTAAATACTACTGTTATACCTGCACCTACTCCTGCTCCTGCAAGCATATCTACTGGCGATATCTCTACCGCTTGCATTGCATTATCTACATTGTCTATTACACTGTCGCCCAAATTGTGCGTGTCTACATTATCAATACTTAACTCACTCGCCTTATTCCCTATTACTATATTACCTTGGTCAGTGTGTGTTGTAACTGTGTCTTCGCCAAATTGATTCGCTATGTCAATTACTTCTGTACCCATATTTTGTGTAGTTAGATTCGGTGAATAAAATACATTCGCGTTATCTGTTATTAGATTTTCGTATGAAGCATTAACTACAACTTCTTGTGCATTCAATTTTAATGCTAAATTATTTAATGTTTCATCATCTATTACTTCTATCTTTTGTGGCCATATTTGTGAATTAATACCTTCTATCTTACTTGTATAGTAATGGTCAACATAATCAAGTTGATTTGCTATCGCTCTTGCAGTCGGTGTGTCATAAGAATATTCTGACCATCCTGCTCCACCAAATCCTACATGACTTGTCTCGCCAACTAATATTTTATGATTCTCTAGATACTTTATCATATCATCATAGTTACTCAATGCGTTTCTTTGTGCTAAACTTTCAAGCGCTATTTGCCTTTCACTTGCTAAATTATCTAATGCAGTATCTTGATACAAAAATTCTTCAACTTTAGCATTATCTATTGCATTCATTGCATCTTCAAAGTTTTCAAAACCATTTTTTACCGCTACACTATCTCTACTTATTTCAAGTAAATATGTGTGCATTGCTTGTGCTTCTTCTTCAGTTAAGTATGAGTATGTACTTTTGTTGATTGCATCTACTAATTCTGTACTGCTACTAAATCCATAATCTTTAGCTAAATTATTTAATAAGTCATCCATATTTTGTTGTGGTGTTTTTGAGTATATCCCAGTTAATAATATAGACACCACCATTCCTAAGCCCAATCCCAAAGTCGCTAAAAACATTGTTCCAATTACATCATCATTCGTTAGCCATGCAGCAGTTCCAACAATAACACCCCCAGCAATCATAGGTCCCACAAATAGTAAAGTTTGAATCATATCAGGTGTTATGACTAAACCATTTTGACTTAGTTCTTTCATAGGGTTCTTACTGTGTTGCATTGCGTACACCGCTTCACTAACTTTTGCTAACTCTTGAAATTGCTTATCTTTCGCTTTTTGCCATTCTTCAAACTCTTTGAATGCTAAACGAGCAAAAGTATTCTTTGACTTCTCCATATCATAATAGTTATCTTCACCATACTCTTTCGCTAACTTCGTCTCTGCTGTCGCTACTACATTTTTATATATTGTATATGCTTGTGATATATTTCTCTCTCTATGGAAGTCTTTTAGCAACCCACCGTTTACATTTTTAAGAAAGTCATCATTCAACTTATCTATACACTCTTTGTCTGTAAGTTTTTTATTCCCACTTGTTCTTCTTACAAAGTCCGCAAAATATGGTGCATACTTCTCATCATAAAAATTGATATCTACCTTTTTATCCTTCGCCATTCTCTTTGTTGCATTCACTACAATATCTAATATTGATTGTTTCTTTACTTGTTGTTTCGCCATAATTTCTTCTCCTTATTTTTATTATATCAAACTCATATTATCTTGTCAATAATGGTTTTTAAAATTTTATGCTTTAAAGTTTTAAAAATTTGTGAATTATTACACTTAATAGAATTCACTTATATGCGAATTATTGATAAAATTAACAAATATAATTTCAACTATTAGTTTGTAATTTAATTACACCAAAAATAAAAAAAGTAAATTTAATAGTGTATATGCTAACACTCACATTTATTCTAGAGAATTCATATAATGAAATGGTATTATAACTTAGGAGAAAGATAGGATGTACGAAAGTTTAGCGCCTATTTGGCAGTGTGTTATAGGGGCGTTGTTTTGTTTCCTTTGTACAACAACAGGAGCAAGTTTAGTATTCTTTTTTAGAAAACACAATGAAGACAAAATGAGTAGTATTCTCGCACTTGCTGGCGGTATAATGATAGCGTCATCATTCTTTTCGCTATTGTCTCCAGCGATTGAGACTTGCGAACAAAATGATTTGCCTATATACTTATTCGTTGCGATAGGTTTTCTTGTTGGTGGGTTATTCATAGTACTATCTAACAAGATACTTGACAAATTTTTTAATTTAGAGAAATTCTCTAAGCACAAAACATTCAAAAAAAGTGTTATCTTTGTCGGTTCTATTACATTCCATAATATACCCGAAGGAATGGCTGTTGGTGTGGCGTTTGGTTCTTTAACTTTAGGTGCAGATGTAACAACTATAGGTGCTGCTTTTATGCTTGCATTTGGAATAGGCATACAGAATATCCCAGAAGGCGCAGCAGTTGCACTTCCGCTTAAAGCACAAGGCATATCTACTCGAAAATCTTTCTTCATAGGTATGCTATCAGGAATTGTAGAACCAATATTTGCACTTTTAGCATTTTTATTGTGCGTATATGTGTCTAGCATATTACCATTTCTGTTGAGTTTCGCAGCGGGTGCTATGGTTGCTGTCGCTTGTTGTGAACTCATACCAGAATCTGTAAAAAATGGCAAAAACAAAGCAACAATATTGCTTACAATAGGGTTCTTTGTAATGGCACTATTAGATACTACTCTTTAATTTAATAAATTTGTTAAAATATCTAGCAATATAACTAGTATACAAAAAATATTAATATATAATCTAATATACACCAAAAAAAACTTGCTTATCTAAAGCAAGTTTTTTGTTAATTATAATTTAATATGTTGAAGAATTTTCAATCCCCCTATACCTTTTATGCAAGTTATACAAGCGATATTATAAAAATCATTATCAGTTTCCTACACCTTTAAGTCAAAAGCCCTAAGATTTGTAAGAGAACACCTTTCGCTACATAAGACTATATTCAAATATAAATTAGCACATAATACTAGATATTTACTTTTTATAATCTAGATAATAGTATGTGCCATTCATAACCTTAAGAATAGTTTCAAAATTATCATCTTCGGCAGTTTTGTTGTTGTGCAGTTTACCACACTTATTGCACTTATAATTGATAACATAGCCTTTATTATTATTGTAAGTAATTCCACAAGGTATCAATAGCCCTTGACAATCGTTCGCCCTATCACCTGGGTTAATATCTATGTGAATTGAGACAAGGCAATTAGGGCAATGGTCCCTAGAAGTGTATCCTAATGGTTGCACAACTTGCCCACAATTAGCACATACAAAACCATTGTCATTCTTTGTAAATTTTCTATTCTCCATAATAGACAAAATATAACATAATTACCTAAAAATGTCAAATCAATACGCATTAATACTTATATATAAACCATATTGTAATTCACTAATAATAAATGTTTATAAAAATGCTTTGTATGCTACTAATATAACAATAATAAATTTTTATCTAAAATTATAAATACTAAAAATACAAATTAATACAAATTAATACGGCATATTTTTAAATATTTACCATTTTATTTATTGTATTGTATTTATACAATGAAATAAATTATTAATTATATTAATTAAATAAAAAGTTAATATGTTAAATACCACAAGTAAACGCTTAATTATGGCGACTTAATACTCATTTTTGGGTAACTATATGTTCATTTTTAGCAATAAATTATAAATTTAGCAATAATGTAATTAATAAATTTTAATTATTATCTAGAATAATCATTATCTATTGTTTTCATTTCATAAAAAACAGATTCTGGAACATAAATGACCTTACCATAATCAGGTTTGAAATTCGGATTTTGAAATGTTATCCAAATAATATCACTACGCTTGTCAACTATTTCTGCATCTCCGCCATCTTGCCCATCAGTAAAACAAATTTTATTAACATCTTTTCGTTTAGTAAATGCTCTACTCGCTGCATCAAAATTCGTCCCACCGCCAACATAGAATCTTAGATTATCAATATCTTTTGCATTTTTTATTTCAGTAAAACCGTGAAAATCATAATCAAATGTACCTACTTTAATATGAGAGTTTTTTAACACTGTTTTGACTTGTCTTAAAAAATTTCTTAATAGTTCTTCGCTAACCGAACCACTCACATCAAGTATTATCTCAGTGTCAGGCATTTCATCATATTCAACATCTTGTATTCTCGCTGCATAATTATTGCCTTTATCACTAAAACGATGTCCCCACTCTTCATCTTCTACTTCTAATGTTTCTTTTAGAATTTTTTTCCAATTGACAACGGGTTTGTTTGCATCGCCAATATCCTTGAAAGTAACATATTCGCTTCCCCCACTAAAGCCACGAGACTCGCTAGATAATTTGTTCATAACTTCTTCAGCATATTTAATTTTCATTTCATTATTTTTTTTGAAAAATTCTTTTTCACTATTATATTGCTGTACCCCTTCTTTGCCAGACCCTTGTTTGTTTTGATTTTTGTCATCTACATTTTTATTTCGATTTTCATTTTTTTGATTGTCTAAATTAGTATTCTTATCATTATTCTTGTCGTTTTTGCCTTTTTGTAATCTGTCTTTTAATTTATCTTTCAAAGATTTATTATTTTGACCTTTGTCTTTGTCCTTATCTGAGTCTTTCTTTGAATTATTGCCTTGATTTTGCTCATAGTCTTTTAACGCATCAGCCCACATTGTATGCTCATCGTGTCCAACTTGATAATCATTAACTTGTGAATTATTATTGCCTTGACTTTGACCCCCACCCTGTGAATTAGCACCTTGATTATTTTGCTCTTCGTTGTCACCTTGTGTGTCTTTATTTTGACTTTGACTATTCCCTTTTTGACCTTTTGAGTTTTGCTCATTTCCATTTTGTCCATTTTGTGAACTATTGTCATTTTGATTTTGATTATTATCATTAGACTTTATATCATTTTGGCTTTGTTGTCCACTTTGTCCTTGATTACTTTGTTCTTGAGAATTCTGCTCTTGATTTTGACTACCACCTTGACCATTATTATTTTGTCCGTTTTGTTGTCCGTTTTGTGAACTACAACTACTAGGATTTTGACAATTACAATTTTGAGAATTAGAATTTTGTTTATCTTGATTTTGTTCTTGATTATTCATTTGTCCGTCTTTGTTTTGACTTTGGTTATTTCCTGATTGCTGACTATTCTTTTGTTCATCTTGAAGTAATTTATTATATAATTCTTCCGCATCATAATTTAAAGCTTCTTCCAAATAAACTATATTATCAAGTTTTGGTAAACCATCCTTGACTAAATGTCTATTAATAACTGCATCAGTAGCAATATTCCACAATCTAGGGTCTTTATCTTTAGAACGCAAAATATGATTTAAACCAATATGACAAATCTCGTGCGAAAGAACAAAAACTTGCTCATCTTCTTCAAGCTTTCTTAAATAATCTTTGTTCATATAAATAACTTTGCCGTCTGTCCCCGCAGTTTGAATAGGGTGCGATTTATCAACTATTTGATACTCACAATTTGCTATAACAGAACCAAAAGCTGGATACTTTCTTAAAACTTTCTTTTTTATTCTTTCAATATCAAAACTTGCATTTTCCATATTTTCACCTATTTAATAATTTGACATAATGAAATTATACTATCAGCAACATTATCTATATTAGAATAAGTTACAAAAATTTGTAAACCTTTAGGTAATTTTATATTACTAATTTCTTTATATTTTAGTATTTCATAAAACTTTTCTTGTTCGTATTTCTCAATTTTGTCAATATCTTTAATAATTAAAATATTAAAATCTAATTTTAATAATTCATCATACCATTTAGGATAATTAATTCCTTTAGCAGTATTAACTACCCCTAAATCTTTAGAATCAATGCTACTATCAATTATGACCGCATCATTAAATGTTTTTTTGTCTATGTCCTTAATTAAAACTGGTGCTATCCTAGCATTTTCATTAATATCAATATTTGTGTTCATATATTTCTCCTTAAATAAATCGTATTATGTAAATTATTAAATTTTATTTGTTTTTTCTTTACTAATTTTTATTTTTCAATCGATTTTTTATTTTTATTGTTCTCTCGCAATTCGCCTATTATCATTGCTCTTTCTGGGTCATTGCCTATCCATAAACTATCATATGTCGCTAATAATTCTTTTCCTAAATTGTCTTCAACAAATTCTCTTACTAACGCTAGTTCACCTTCTTGTGCTGTTGTCAACCCTGCTATTGTAGATAACTTTTGTGATATGCTTAATTCTTTATAATCTGCTTTGTCATAATTTCCACTAACTATATCTTCTGGCGTTATTTGTATATCCTGTACAAATTCTACAAAATCTGCTGTCAAATTACTGCCTATTGCTGGTGATAGTGCATACGGGTTCTTTGTTACATACAATACTTTGCTCGCTATCTCCCACTTTCTTGGGTCTGTTACTATCCTTGGGTTCTCTTCATCCAACCATTGATTTAATACATATTCCTTTCTACTCATTATGTAGGCTATTATTGCTGGATGTATTTTCGCCATTTTTATTTCTTCTTCTAAAACTGGTTCAGGTTCTTCTTCTTTTACATCCATTGCCCATTTCAACCATTCTTGTTTGTCAACTTCATAATATATATGGCTAAATCTTCTATATAAGGCATTTGTCAATGGGTATGCTGCTAAGTTGTCTTTGCTTTCATTCCCTGCCGCTACTACTACCGCATTCTCTGGTAGTGGCCATAGTCCGTCTTTACCTGCTCTATCTAATACTATGCTGTACACTAAACTTTGTACTGTTGGTTTCACATTCGTTAACTCATCTATAAATAGTATGTGCTTTCTATCTGGTTCACTCTCACATTTCTCACATAGTTGTGTGTACCATAGTGGTGGTATGTATTCCCCTGTTTCTCTATTAAGTGTACCATCTACTTCTTCTGGGTTCATTTGTGGTCGCAAGGTTATTCTTGTTGCTGTTGGGTCTAATTGCTTTACCCTTGCTGACTTACCTACTCCACTCGGTCCGTGTAGAAATACACTTACATTCGCTTCTACTAAACTATTTAATAACTCATCATTATTTAGTTCTTTATACTTATTTTTTTGTGGCATTAATTGCTTTTGTTGTAAAAAGTTTTCAAAGTCCGTTGTTAACTCTTCCCCTATTAATGGTAATAGTGCGTACGGATTATTTGTTGCGTATAGCACATTACTTGCCATCTCCCATTTTCTTGGGTCTGTTACTATCTTTGGGTTCTCTTCATCTAATTCTTGATTAAGTATACCTTCCCTACTCGTTATATATTCTATTATTGAGGGGTGTATTTTCTTGCCTTCAAAACTGCTGTTTACCTTTGTTGCCCATTCTAACCAATCTTCTTTATTTACTTCATAATATATATGGCTGAATCTTCTATATAAGGCATTTGTCAATGGGTATGCTGCTAAGTTGTCTTTGCTTTCATTCCCTGCCGCTACTACTACCGCATTCTCTGGTAGTGGCCATAATCCGTCTTTACCTGCTCTATCTAATACTATACTGTATACCAAACTTTGTACCGTTGGTTTTACATTCGTTAACTCATCTATAAATAGTATGTGCTTTCTATCTGGTTCTCTCTCACATTTCTCACATAGTTGTGTGTACCATAATGGCGGTATGTATTCCCCTGTTTCTCGGTTTAGTGTCCCATCTACTTCTTCTGGGTTCATTTGTGGTCGCAATGTTATTCTTGTCGCCGTTGGGTCTAATTGCTTTACCCTCGCTGACTTACCCACTCCACTCGGTCCGTGTAAAAATACACTTACATTCGCTTGTACTAAATCATTTAATAACTCATCATTATTAAGTTTTTTATAGTCAAATTGATATGCATTACTATTTTTCTTTTTTCTTTCAACAGCATCCTTTTTCTTATTAATATCTTTCCCTTCTTTATCATAATCTAAATCAGTTTTCAACCATTTAACTTCTTTATCAAATTTGTCAAGTTCCGCTTTCGTCCCATATTTCTCAATAATTCTCCTATGCGCTTCAATGTTTGCACCCTTTACATTTATTGCAAATTGATAACTGTATAATGGATTACCCCAATTTAATATAATTTGTTCATGTGCCTTTACCTCTGCACCTTTGATATCTCTAGCAAATTCATAATTCAAATCTGCTCTACCGCTATTAATTACAACTTGTCCATGTGCTTTCACATTTGCACCATTAATGTTTTTAACAAATTCATAATTATAATACACATCACCACTATCAATCACTTCTTTTTCATGCGCTTTGATATTTGCTCCTTGTATATCTTTGGCAAAGTAATAATTATATTTAGCATCTCCACTATCTATTACCGCTTGTCCATGTGCTTGGATATCTGCTCCTTGTATATCTTTGGCAAAGTAATAATTATATTTAGCATCACCACTATTAATTATCGCTTGTCCGTGTGCTCCAATATCTGCACCTTTAACATCTCTAGCAAATTCATAATTAATATGCGCATCACCACTATTAATAACAACTTTCTCATGCGCTTTAATGTCTGCTCCTTTAATGTCTCTAGCAAATTCATAATTTAAATCTGCTCTACCGCTACTAATTACAACTTGCGCATGTGCTTTAATATCTGCACGCTTAATATCTCTAGCAAATAAGTAGTTATAATTAGCATCACCACTATCAATAATCACTTGACCGTGTGCTTTGACATTACACCACCTATGATTTAAAGCATATTCATAATTTTCTTTTGCATTTCCAATTTCTATTACCAATGATTCTTCTGTATTCACTTTACATCTCCCAATATAATTTTGAATATTATATCACAAATTAAAATAATTTAATATTAATTAATAATAAAATTGCAAATCTATTTAATTTTTAAATTCTAAATTAAATTACAACATATTAAAAATAATATAAACTTTTACACCCCAAATTTTGATAACTAAATGATATTTATATTAAAACTATATTTCTCTATACACATTTTTATTATTATCTCTTAATTCGCCTATTATCATTGCTCTTTCTGGGTCATTGCCTATCCAAAGTGTATCAAAAGTTGCTAATTGTTCTTTGCCTAAATTATCTTTAATGAATTCTCTTACTTTTGTTAGTTCACTTTCTTGTGCTATTGTTAAGCCTGCTATTGTTGATAATTTTTGTGATATGTTTAATTCTTTAAAATCTTCTTCGTCATAATTACCATTCACTATGTCTTGTGGGGTTATTTGTATTTGTTGTACAAAGTCTACAAAATCTGCTGTCAATTCTTCACCTATTAATGGTAATAATGAATTAGGGTTCTTTGTTGCATATAAAACCTTACTTGCCATCTCCCACTTTCTTGGGTCTGTTACTATATGCGGATTTTCTTCATCTAATTCTTGATTAAGTACATCTTTTTTGCTCATTATGTATGCTATTATTGCTGGGTGTATCTTCTTCCCTTCCATACTGCTATTTACCTTTGTTGCCCAAGTAAGCCAATCTTCTTTGTTTACTTCATAATAAATATGGCTAAATCTTCTAAATAATGCGTTCGTCAATGGATATGCTGCTAAGTTGTCTTTGCTTTCATTCCCTGCCGCTACTACTACCGCATTCTCTGGTAGTGGCCATAATCCGTCTTTACCTGCTCTATCTAATACTATACTGTATACCAAACTTTGTACTGTTGGTTTCACATTCGTTAACTCATCTATAAATAATACGTGCTTCCTATCTGGTTC
>CALVIT010000013.1 GCA_944331845.1 uncultured Clostridia bacterium | reverse complement strand
TAACTAATAAAATAAGGAGTGCGAGATATTATGTTTAAGAAAATGAAGATGTTAGGGGGGGGGGGGGGGTAGATAGTTTACTATCTACACAACAAAATAATCAAATAAAATGTAACAATATTTCTCATAAATTTAATGAGAGTATATTTATTAAATTAACAAATAAAATAACAAAAAATGCACATCATATTACCGAGATTGAATTTGCTAGACAATGTGCAGATAAAGGGAAGGTGGTAGTATGATGAATACAACAAAAATTAATAAAACAACAAAGTTATTGATAGGACTACACATAGGATTTATGCTAATATGTGCGGTGTTTTTGTGTTTGTCGTTGTCAGCATTGACAGCGTCAAAGAGTGCAGTAGGCACAGTAACCTTTGCCTTGACTGATAGTCCAACAATGACAATGAATATGAATTACTATGTAAATAATACAGAACATACAACATATTTAGGAACAACACAAGCAACGGGAGCGGAAATAAAAGAAACAACCGATGTATTAAGTGTGAAGATAAGTCAAGAGTCGAATGTAACAATCGAAGCAACATTTGATAATAATATAGTAGTAGTGCCTAGTGACTTTAGTTTATCAACTAATAATGGAGTAGGGTTTACATTAAGTTCTAACTCTAATGGGGTAGCAGTATTTGACTCTAATAGCATAGTACAAGCGGAAGACTACATAATATTAGACAAGTTAATGAGTGGAATATATGTTCAGCAAGAAGTAACTACACAAAACTATAGTATAGAGATAATATCACAAGTGAACGATACTCTACCGGGCAGAGCAACACTTAGTGGAACATATACAAATGTCATAGAGAAAGTAGAAACAACATTTTCGGTAAATGACATTACCTATGGTTCAATAATTGGACTAGAAATTTTTGAGCAAAAAGACAATCAAATAATAATACCTAACGGGACTACTTATAAAGCAAATGGTAATGAAATGACATTTACTGACCAATTTGGAGTAACCATAGGTACAATAACCGCAGTACCACAAACAAATACAGCACAATATACTTATACTTTTAGCGGATGGAGTTCAAATAGTGGAACTATCACAGCAAGTACAAACATAACAGCAAACTTCACAAGAACAATAAATCAATATACGGTAACATTCTATAATTATGATGGGACCTATTTAGGGGCAAGTACAGTAGATTATGGTGGGACAGCGAGCGATGCAGGTATAACACCAACAAAACCAAGTGATGATACCTATGAATACAAATTCGCTAATTGGGTAACAACAAAAGGTGGTGACACAGTTGACGATTTAACAAATGTAACCGCTAACCGCAATGTTTATGCTAACTTTACCGCTAGTGCATTAGGGTATTATTTATTAGTTACTGGGTATGAATTAAATTATGCAATTTTTAATATGGATACTGGAGATACTATAAGTGCACCTTTTAATGTGCCTACTAAAATTAAAGCCGGAACAAAGATTCGATATGAAGATTATGATGGTAGGTATTATGGGGTCCCTCTTATAGATGGCGTTGAATATGATTCTGAGTTTGGTTTTGGATGCGGTTATGGATGGAGGTATGAGTTTGTAATGCCAAAAAATGATGTAACAATAACTTTATATGAAAAATCAGGCTTTCCTGAAATATGTTGTGTCTACGAAGACACACTCATAACTCTTGCGGATGGCAGTACAAAACGAGCAGATGAGATAAATATAGGAGATAAGATACAATCTTATAACTTTGATACAAATGAGATAGAAATAGATACAATTACTGAGATAATACAAAGAACTAGAGAAGAATTGATAACTATTAACTTTAAAGATGGAACGAATATAAAACTAACAAATGACCATCCATTGTATACTGAATTAGGTTGGAAGTGTTATGATAAAGATAAAGGCGAGATATCATATAGCGAACTAGGTTTAGTAGGGGAGTTTACAATAGGGGACAAATTATTCTCATTAACAAAGTACTTTGACAAAGAAGTAGTATCAATAGAATACGAAGAAGACAAAACAAATGGATATAACACATATCAATTTGAAGTAGAGAAGAACAAGAACTACTTTGCAAACGGTGTACTTTCAAGTGCTTTGTAATAAATTAAATTTGATAAATTATAAATAAAAATATACAATTATAATATGAATTATACAATATGTGCTAAAAATAATACAAAATTAGAATAAAATATACTTTATGTGTTAAATAATATATACTATTAATATATAATGTATTGCATATAGCTTAATGTTACAAAATTATGGGGTTATAATAAATTAGTGTTATGCTACAAAACTATGGGGTTTAGTTTAATTAACAAAACAAAGGGGTTGCAGAAAAATTAGTCTTATGCTACAAAATTATGGAGTTATAATGTTAAAATATAGCGTTATGTGAACAAAAATTAGCATATTATTGTATAAATTGAATTTATTATAGATAATTTTACACAATTCTATAAGTTAAAATAGTTATAATTAGTATTTAATATGTTGATTAAATGTAATATTTACTATATTATATTAAAATAAAAAACATTGTAGGTTATTATGATAATCGCAATGTTTTTTGTTATGATAATCTTACAAAAAATATAAGTTATGACAAGTTAACAATATAAAGTAAAACTTTATTTTTATAAAATTAATACCAAAATTAAATTATTATTAACTATACAATTATATTTTTATATTTTATACAAATTAACAACCTAATATTATTAAAGTTAAGTAAATAATATTATAAATGTTGTTGTAAAAAAGTGCCGATTATGTTATAATAAATACATTATGATAAATCTAATAGAAGAAGTTGAGAACAAAATTCAAAGTATTTTGAATGAATTAAATATTCAAGTTGATAATGTGAAAGTTGTGGAGTGCAATAGGGCGGAATTAGGGCAATACCAATACAATGGCGTTATGGCTTTGGCTAAAAAATATGGGTATACTTCTCAAGAGTTAGCACAATTAGTGTGTGATAAATTAAAGCAAGATGAATTAATCAAAGATGCTAATGTTGCAGGTGTAGGATTTGTTAATATTACATTCAATAATAGTGCTTTAATTAATCAGTTGAATAGACACAAAGAAGAAGTCGATAAGATATGCACACCTAAAGGACATAAAATATTCATTGATTATGGCGGGCCTAATGTAGCGAAGACTCTACACGTAGGGCATTTGAGAAGTGCTGATATTGGCGAAGGGCTTAAGAGACTTGCTAGAAAACTTGGTTATGAAGTAATCAGTGATGTACATTTTGGCGACTGGGGGCGTCAAATGGGTATGGTCATAGCGGGCATTGAAGAGAGAATGCCTGACTTACCTTTCTTTGATGAGAACTATAAGGGCGAGTATCCAACTATTTCTCCGGTGTCTAGCGAAGATTTGGAGAAGATATATCCTTTGGCTAATATTAAGGCGAAGGAAGATGAAGAGTTTTTGAACAAATGTCGCAAGATAACTTATGAATTACAAAATGGAAGAGAAGGATACTATAAGTTATGGAAATTATTTGTTGCTGAATCTATGCGTCCTGTTATGAAGACCTATGACTTTTTGAATGTTTCATTTGACCTATACGAAGGCGAAAGTACTTGTAATGAACTTATCGCTCCTATGGTTAAAGATTTGATTGATAGGAAGGTAGCGTACGAGAGTCAAGGTGCGGTTGTTATTGATGTTGCTAAGGATGATGATAAGGTTGAAGTCCCACCATTTTTGGTATTAAAGTCTGATGGCGCTGCTATGTATTCTACTACTGATATGGCGACTATTCTATCTAGACAAAGAAGATTTGAACCTAACGAGTATTGGTATGTAGCAGATAATAGGCAATCTTTGCACTTTTTGCAATTATTTAGAGCGGTTAAGAAGGCACAATATGTCAAAGATGATACACAACTTATACACTTCGCTTTCGGCACGATGAATGGCAAGGATGGCAAGCCATTTAAGACGAGAGATGGGGGCGTTATGAGTGCTTTGACACTTATTGATAATGTCAAAACTGAGATTAGAAACAAAATGTCAAATGGTGGGGAGAATGATGAAGAAATTTGCGACATCATATCTAGTGCGACATTAAAGTTTGCTGATTTAAGCAATAATAGAGAAACTGATTTTATATTTGATATTGATAAATTCTGTGCCCTTGAAGGTAAGACAGGCCCTTATATTCTATATACAACTGTTCGTGCTAATTCTATTATCAAAAAATCTCAACTCACTAATGTGGATAAATTTGAATTATTAGATATCGACAATAAAGCATATATTGATGTAATATTGAATGCAATCAAGGCACCTATGGTATTACAAAAAGCCTTTGAACAAAAAGCGTTAAATATTATATGCGATTATTTATTTGTATTATCAAATTCTTTCAATAACTTCTATTCTCAAACTAAAATATTGACTGAAAGCGATAAAAAGAAGAGAGATTCTTATTTGAAACTTTGTTACATTGTATCAAAGATAAATGAAGAGTTGTTAGATATTCTCGCTATTAAGGTCCCAGATAGAATGTAGTTATATGCTTTATGTTGTTGTATAAATAATATTAATGATATTCTTTCAATAATTTAATATTAATGATGCGTTTTAGTTAAAAAATATTAAATTTGATAACAAAAAACATTTAAACCCTTGTAATTGACAAGGGTTTTTGTTATAATTTATCTATGTTAAGTGAGAATGAAGATTTTGTATCTAAGAAACCTGAGATTTTAGCACCTGCAGGCGATTTGGAAGCGTTGAAGGTCGCAGTTTATAATGGCGCTGATGCAGTTTATTTTGGGTTACCAAAATTTAATGCTAGAAGCAAGGCAACTAATATTAGTTTAGAGAACCTAAGCGAAGCGGTTGATTTTTGTCATTTATACAATGTCAAAGTGTATCTTACAGTCAATACATTAATAGCGGATGAAGAACTTGAAGATGTGCTTGATATGGTAAGGCAGGCATATACAAAGCGTGTTGATGCTTTCATTATTCAAGATTTGGGACTTGCTAAAATACTTAAGGAACAGATACCTGACATTGAATTACACGCAAGTACTCAAATGGGCATACATAATCTTGAGGGAGCAATTATTGCTGAATCATTGGGGTTTAAGAGAGTAGTTTTGTCTAGGGAAGTTACGCTCAATGACATTGACTTAATCAAGGCGTGGACTAACCTTGAGATAGAGTATTTCGTACAAGGCGCACTGTGTGTAGCGTTCTCTGGTAATTGCTATTTTAGTGCATTAAAATACAATCAAAGCGGTAATCGTGGAGCGTGCTTGCAACCTTGTAGATTGAAGTATAGGTCGAATTTTAACAATGCTGAAGGGTACTTGTTATCTACAAGAGATTTGTGTTTAATTGATAGGTTAAAGCAGTTAAGCGATTTAGGCGTAGATTCATTCAAGATAGAAGGGAGAATGAGAAGACCATCCTATGTAGCACAGGCGGTGCAATCTTATAGAAATGTTATAGATTGTGATTATAACGATGAAGTTTGCGCATACGAGAAGTCTAATCTTAAGAGAGTCTTTAATCGTGGCGACTACAATGAAGGTATATATCTAGATAGAATACAAGAAGAGAATATTATTAATGCTGAATTTCAAAACCATAGGGGCGTAAGTATTGGGCAAGTAGAGAGTGTGCGACCTTTCAAAAATATTTATGCTATAACTATACAATCTAAGACTGCTATCAATAACGGCGATGGTTTAAAATTCGTTGGACCTGATGGGCAAGAAGTTAGCGTAGGTGTAGGCGGTGTAGAGAAGATAGGTATTAACACTTATCAAATATACTCTAAGTATGCACCAAATGTGGATGATACTGTATACAAAACAGTTGATAGTGTGCGTGAGAATATTTTGATTTCTACAATAAAAAAATTGCCAATTAAAGCACATTTCGTCGCGAAAGAAGATGAACCTTGTAGGTTAACATTAATTTATAAAGACATAACCGCAACAAGTGAGAGTATGTTCGTATGCGACAAGGCACTTAATCAAGCACTTACTTATGATAAATTGTTAAAGAATATAGATAGATTTGACGATACTAATTTTGAGTTAGAAGGGTTAACTTGTGAGTTAGGGCAAGTCTTCATACCGACTTCAAGAATAAATGAGTTAAGGCGAATGTGTGTTGAGAAGTTAAGACTCGCTATAATTGAACATAATCAAAAGCCTATACACAAATTAGTGATAAATAGTGTAAAAAAATTATCAGTTAAAGAAGATAATACTAATAACTTTATGATTGTTGAAGACATAAGAGATATTGAGTCGGTACCTATAGATTGTTGTTTAGTGTATGCTCCTAATAATTATGAATTTAACAATATTAATAACTTTTTGATTAAGGCGAATGAGTTAGGACACGAATTTGTGTATTTGAATTTGCCTAATGTTGCTAATTCTTATGATATCCAAAAGTTAAAAAGTTTGTTAACTGAGATAGGTAATCAAAATATTGGAGTCGTGGCAAATAATATATATGGTCTATGTTTTGCAAAACTAGGGTATAAGACAATCGTTGGTTATCAAATGAATGTTACTAATATGTACACCGCTAAAGTGCTCGTTGATTTGGGGGCGGAGGCATTCACAAAATCTATTGAGAAAGATTTGTCAAAATCTATGACGGCGGGACATAATTATGTTGGTCGCCCTACAATAATGACATTTTGTCATTGTCCGTATAAAACAGTGTATAACTATGATTCTTGTAAAGAGTGTGAATATAGTGAAGGACTGAAATATAAGGCAGAAGATAACAAAACATATAACATTAGAAGAATAAGGTGTACTTCTTGTTATTTTGAACTTGTCTACAATCAAAGCATTGGAGATAAAACACAACCTTATGTATTGGACTTAAGAGAAGAATAGTGTGAAGTCAATGTCATTATAAAAAATATTATCGTAATGTGTGTAATTAAATACTATCACAACAACTTGGTTAAATCGACTTAATTTAACTAAATAATAACCTAATATTTAATTTACAATGCAAAAATAACAAAAAGACTAATGCGAAATATTGCTCGCATTAGTCTTTTTTAGCAGTCAAACTTTGAATGTAATCATACAAATCATTGTTTATTTCTGTCGTATTTACATAGAAGCAACGACCTTGATATTTGTCTTCATAGTGTCTTATAAGTTGGTACCCGTATTGATTCTCTTGTAGTTTTAATAGTAGCGAATCGAAAGGCATTTCATTATGATAATTTAGTTTGTCAAATAAGAATTCTATGTGTAGTCCCTTTTGCATATCTTCAATAGTTAATTCGTGTATGCTCACTCCAAATGCTGGCATCTCGTAACCACTATTAACTGTTATTTGCCACAACTGAAGTATTTTGTCAAATTCTTTAGTGCCTTTCTCAAAAATAGTTTTATGATTATTATCATATATTTTGATAGCGTAGCAATCATCAAAAACCGAATTTATTTCTTCTCTTACAAAATTTTGAATAGCCATTTTAACTCCTAATTAGAAATTGTAGTAATATTATATACATTTTTATTTACAAATAATCAAAAGATTTATTTTATACATTAATATCAATAACCTTTAAAAATATAGCGATATATTCTATATGGGGTAGCGAAGAGTGAAGCCACATAGGTCATACCTGCTGCATTGAGAAGTTTCCTTACCTTTGCTAATTCTTTACCTTTGATACCTATTTGATTTTTTAAGAATTTTCTTGCATTTTTAGACGCCCCAAATTCAAGCGGTATCAAGAATATTTTGAGCAATAAAGATACCAAAAATGCAAATAATCCTACATATATCATAACCTTACCTATGATATTTAATTCAAAAGGTATTATCCATACAATAAGTCCTATGAATATTAAAGGGAATGCTAGCCCTGAAAAAAATGAATTTAACTTTTGGAAAATATGACAGACAAAGAACCAAAAATTGCTATTGTACCTTTGCATAGAATGCCCAAATTCGTGACTAGCTATCGCTAAAGAAGCAATGTCAGTACCATAGAAAACATTCTCCTTCAATATTATTGAATCGTTCTCATAGTCGTAGCAATCATCAATCTTCTCTCCGGCGATGAATAATTGAGTTTTTTGATTGTTGTGTTGTATACCATATTCTATGACTTCATAGGTATAGGAACCTGTCGAATTTTCTTCTTTTTGAAGTTTAGTTAGCAGAGAATAAAAATTTTGATGTGCGGTACCTGCTATGACTAAACCTATCAAAAATAAGCCGATTGCTACCAATGTAATTATAAATAGAGGATTTGAAATTAATTCTTCTAACATAATATCTCCATACATATTATACAAGAAATAAACAAAAATATCAACAAAATAATTATTTGTTAACAAGTATTTAATTAGTTATATTAAAATAATTGAATTCATATATTAATATGAGGATAATATGAGAAATTTTTGTATTAAAGCAGATTTTGACTGTTTAGTTCTATTGAACGGCAATGAACTTGGCATTTTGGAAGGGGGACAATTAAATTGCAAAGTAGAAGGTAAATTCGTATTGACATTCTTTCCTTTGAATAACAAAACTTTACCATATTCGTGTGTAATATCTAGTGAGAACGGTAAAATTAGATGCTCGAGCAATTTGTGTAGTGTAGTAGAATTGCCTATGCAAAACTACGAACTATATTTCTTACCATACTCTATACAATATAATAAGCCATTATTAATTAAAGATGAAATGCTTGATACTATCATAGGACAACTAGAAATAAGAATATACAATATGGAAGGGCGAGATTGTGCAAGTCAAATTCAAGTGTTGTCAAAAGATAAAATTATGTTAGATTATCAGTCTACAAGTTGTATAACTCAGGTGAATATAACTAGCAAATATATTAATAATGAGTACTTTATATTAATACAAGGCGCAATTGAAGATTATCAATATCTCCTAGTATTGTCAGTTAATCAAAATGTTGAAGTAAATCTAGAACTTGTAGCAAATCAAATTGAGATTCACGATGATTGCATAAAGACTTTGTCAAAATGTTTTGACATACATAAGCACGGAAGGGTGCATGTGTACAAAGTACAAAATGGTAAATTTTATAGGGATGAAGAGTATCTAGTTATTATGAATGATAATGTTAAAATTAATGCAGATTTGGTGCCGTATGCATTTTTTGAAGCATTGCAACTTAAAGATATACACAAATGTAGAGAGTATCTAACCGAAGAACTCAATAATGGTGTAGATGATGAACATTTGTTGTCTTACTTTGGACAATTTCAAGAAGTGAGACAAAATATCTATACAAATGATGATATGAGCGTAGTACTAATATACAAAAATGATGACAACTACACGAGCAAGATTTGTAAGTTAACTATGATTGACAACAAAATAGATAATATTGAACTCATTGACTAAATTTTATGTAAAGTATACAAAAATATAGTGAGTTAAAGTTTATTTTTTGAAATGGTATTGATTTATATTAAGAAATAGTATACAATAGTCTTTGTAGTAAATAGATAATAGTTTAATGAAAGGATGAATGTTTGTTCAAAGATAGGATATGTATTTATTTTAAATGCGATACAAACATAGATATCAATACTATTCCGCTAAATAAATTAGTTGATAATATCGCTAAAATATCAAAAAAGTACGGGCAAATTTATTGTATAAATTGCTGTATAACTATGTATGATTTAGTATTCTATAGGGCAGTAGAGACATACAAGAATATGGGTGGCGATGTTATCAATTTAAGAATCAAAAAAAATGGGCGTGGCGGTAGAAAATTTGATGAATATTTGAGTTTACCAAGGAATAGTAGCGATTTTGATATGATTAAGTACGCTATAGAATGTGCTGATATTTGTATCGAATATTATAATAATAAATTTAGTATTGTAACAAAGTTATGAATATATAAACGCTTGCAGGTTTTGGCAAGTGTTTTTTTTGATTCTATGACAAAATTTCTTAATATTCGACAAAAGATATCAAAATTTTCAAATTTTACTATTATATAATTGGGGTATGAGGAATTCGACAGAATATTTATTTAAGAATGGGATTGTATTAACTCAAAACATACCATTACATTTTGGGAAAATTTTTGAGAAATACAAATTTCAAGAGATTGCTATTATTGGCGAAGAAGCAGACAAATTAGCAAATAGTTTGCACAAAGACTACAAAGTTACAACAGTCAATATCCCTAAAGAACTCTGCTATAGTCTATGTGGGTTGAATTTGGCGAGATTGCAACTTAAGGAGAATACTAGACTTATTGTCGCATACGGCGACCAGCATTGTTTGAATATTGCTAAACTCATTGCTGACAAAATGCAAGTGCCTTATTGCTATGTAGCAACTGAAGCGGTAAATATATATGCTAAATGCCCTTATGCGATAATAAACAACCATCCTATATTAATAAAACCAAAATTAAAAATTATTCTTGTAGATGAGAATGCTGAACTTAATTTGTCTAACACTTATGCACAAATAATAGGTCATCTATTTGGATGTTTTGAGATGTATCTCAAAGAGAAGTTCTTTGAACAACAAAGCAATATTAATCTAAAAATGCTATTTGACATATATTATGAGATAGTTAATATAAGTAATATTAAGAGTAGGGCAAATATTGATTTTTTGCGAGATTTGAATTTGCTTTTGGTCGTTCAATATGGGTATTCGAACGGTGTACCATATCACGATAACTATTATTTAACTAATAGATTTTTGACTAAAAATGTTCATTTGTATAATGAATTTGACAAAATTTCTTTCGTTTATTCTCAAATGCTGTCGCTATTATATGAGATGTACTTTGAGAATGAATTACAATCACCGCTTTTTGTTATGGCGGATGAATTAGAGAAAAATATTTCATTAAGTGATTATTCTAAGGCGCTGTCGAGAGTCCCTGCTAGAGAATGTCAAAAAACTAAATACATATACAAAGTATATACTAATCTAATAAGTTCTATGACATTGTCATTTCAAAATCTTTATCAAAAATTAGCATTTAAGTTAAAAGACATTATGACAGACTCAGGTTATGAATTGTATAAAATTCTTGATTGTGAGGAAATGATTGATATCATCAAAGAAACTTCATTATTAAATTCTGACTCATTATTAAGTAAATTTGGAATTACAGAACTGTATTGATACCTCATTGCAAGTAAATGCATAATAATCTAAAAACGCACATTTTGTGAACAAAAGATAAGTTTATAGATTTACTACAAATACACTAATTAACTATTATATAACTATTTTTGGCTCACACAATTATTGTGTGTGTTTTTATTTTGTGCAAAATGCACAAATAAAAAGTTTGATTATCAAAATAATTGCAAACTTTCTAAACTTATGCTATAATGAAATACTTTTGTGTAAAGGGGAGAATTATGGCTATAAAATTATTAATAGATTCTGGTTGTGATATGAGACCAGAAGAATTGCCTGAGTATGCAACTTTGATGCCAATAAAGGTTTATTTTAATGATGAAGAATATACACCTTATGTGAACTTATCTACTGAAGAATTCTATGAGAAATTATCTAAAGTTAAAGAGTTACCACATACAAGTCAAATTAATGCACAGACTTATTGTGAATATATAAGACCTATTCTTGATAATGGAGATGAAGTCTTGATAATAACAATGTCTGGAGAATTATCTGGTACTGTAAATTCCGCTAGACTTGCAAAAAGAGAATTAAATAGTGACAAAATCGCTATTGTCGACTCTAAACTGGTTACATTTCCTTATAGAGCATTAGTTGTGGAAGCAATGAAAATGATTGAACAAGGAATGCCTCTAAATGAGATTGAGAATTCTTTGAATGCAATCAAAGAGAAGATAGTTTTGTTAGCGGTGATTGATGACTTGAAATATTTGAGATTAGGCGGAAGAATAGGCGCTGCTGGCAAGGCATTGGGCGATTTGTTCGCTATAAAGCCAATCTTAACAATCAAAAATGGCGTACTTGAAGCGGTAGGTAAATCTATAGGAATCAAAAAAGGTTTACAGTCAATATGCGATATGGTGAATAATTCTTCTATAGATGATACAATGCCTAAATACATTGGACACTCTAATTGTGTACAAAGGGCAGAAGAGTTGAAGTCCAAACTTATTGAGAATACTAATGTGGACTTCTCATCAACTGAGATAACTGAGATAGGCGCTACCGTTGGAACGCACGCAGGCCCAGGATGTACAGGCGTTGTGTTCTTTGTAAAATAAAATATATGTAAAATATAATAAAATTCATATTGATTATAAATGAAAGTTTAATACTATATTAGACTTTCATTTTTATTATGTGAAAATTATTTCACAAATAAATAGAATTATTATATAGCATAAAAATGACTATAATCTATTATAATGGAATAGTAATTCCAAATAAAAGTGAGATTATAATATGACTATAGCAGAGAAGTTAGACAAATTGAGAATTGAGAGAGGCTGGTCGATATATAAGATGGCGGCTGAAAGTGGTGTAAATGATAGAGCGATACGAAATTGGTTCAACAAAGGCAATGAACCTTCATTAAGTGCTTTGCAGTCAGTTTGTCAGGCATTTAATATAACTATGGAAGAGTTGTTCGCTGAAGAAGATAACAACGATATGATTTTGACTGTAGAAACCAAGGAATTTGCTAGGAAATACAAGTTGCTTGATAAAGTACAAAAAAGAGCAGTAAATACCGTTATTGATAGTTATCTTATGAAAGAGTACTAATCTATTTTAAGTTATTTTTAAGTATGCTATGACTTAGATTTATTAAATATTTGTCTAAAAAAAATACCATTACACGATTATGTGATAATGGTATTTTTATATAAACTATTTTATTATAATTTATTTATTATTTTTTTATATAATTTTTTAATAAATGTTAATATTTGATTACATAAATTTTTAATTTATAATTGTTGCTTTTAACAAATTTTAATAAATTTATACATTATGATAAAATATTTCTTTGATACAAATTATAAATAAATTTAATTCAATTTTATGAAAAATATATTCACTATTCACTTCTCAAGCATTCGATTGGGTCTTTCTTCGCTGCTAGTCTTGAAGGTATTAAACCTGATAACATTGTGAGTACTACACTGATAACTACCATTATTAATGCGGTCAGTGGGGCGAGTACTGCGAGATTTCCTATTCCGTCCGCTAGACTATTTATAATTAGGTTGATAGGTATTGTGAGTAAATATGTGATTATAATACCTAAGAGTCCACTCATCATACCTATGATAAATGTTTCAGCATTGAAGACACGAGAAATGTCTTTTTTCCTTGCACCAATACTTCGCAATATTCCTATCTCTTTTGTCCTTTCTATAACTGAGACATAGGTTATGACTGCTATCATTATAGATGATACAATCAAAGATATTGCACTAAATGCGATTAATACATAACTTATTATATCAACTAGGGTTGTTAGTGCCGACATAAATAATTGCATAACATCTGTATAATGCACTTGCTCTTTTGCGGGTAAATTAGAATTATATTCATCAATATGTGCTTTGATTGCATTTTTTGATTCAAAATCAACAGGGTAGATTGAGATATAATTAGGTAGGGATATTCCGCCTAATTGTCTCAATTGTGCTTCATACATATCTTCAACTGTACTTGTTGTAGATTCGTACAATTTGCCTGTCATTGGGTCAATGGTTGGATTATTGCGACAAAATTCAACAATAGATGAATTGCTATTTATTTCTAACAAATCATTGAGTAAATTCTTAGGAAATGCTATACCTGAACTATAAAGCATATTTTGAGTGTCAGGCTTTTGTCGTAAGATGCAACTTATGCTGACTTCAATCGCCTTTGATTTGTCGAAAGATTCTGTCGATATTGTATCTAACAAATGTGAGTACATAATTATGTTGTCATTTGTTATTTGACTATAGTATGCATCATTTGGTAATATATAAAACTTCTTGCCTATCAATTCGCTAAAATTAATTGTATCTTGTTTGCTATCGTATCCTAGGCTCTCAAGAATTGTGTCAGCGATTTGGTTGTATTCATCCACAAAGAGCACAAGTTCATTGTTGTTTTGTGGGTAGGTGCCATCAATGATATCATATTGTGTCATAATGAAATCTTCATTATTTAACAATATTTGCCATTTTGTGTCTCCGCCAAAAGAACTAAACAGGGGATTGGAAGTCTGTACATCAATTTTTTTGTACTGATTTGTTTTATTGCTTAAAGTATAAACATTTAATGTTTGCCCAGTTTCCATAACTATATCATAATATAATTTTGGGGCAAGGGTGTTGATAGCGTTGTCAATGAAATCTTGGTTAATATCGCTACCTGAAGAAAGGTTTGATAATTTCTCTGTGAGTTTGTTGATGATGATTTCTTTTGTATTAGGGAATTTATCAAGGTTTGGGTTATCAAACAACGATGCAATAGAATTAAGGTCTACTGTCTCTCCGCTAATAGTTAGTGGATATGTGGATAGCATATCAGATTGTAATTTTGATATATATAAGTTAAAACCATTTGATAGCGCTAACACTAAAGATACGCCTATGATTCCTATACTGCTAGCCAAACTAACAAGAAGCGTTCTTCCTTTCTTTGATAATAGGTTTTTAAAACTTAAAGATAAAGCGGTAAAGAAAGACATAGAAGTTTTTGTATAAGGTGAATTTTTCTTTTTGTTAACTTTTTTCTCTATTTTTTTCTCTTGTTGAGTTGAATCTACCTTAGTATTTGATTCTTTGTTAGTATTTAAAGCAGTATAAGGGTTAGAGTCTTCAATAACTTGACCATCTAATAACTTAACTATTCTAGTAGAATATTTCTCTGCTAGTTCTGGATTGTGAGTTACCATTATAACAAGGCGTTCTTTTGAGATTTCCTTGATTATTTCCATTATTTGAATAGAAGTTGCAGTATCAAGTGCACCCGTAGGTTCATCGGCAAGCAAAATCTCAGGGTTATTGACTATCGCACGTGCAATAGCGACTCTTTGCATTTGGCCACCGCTTAATTGATTAGGCATTTTGTTTAAGTGGTCTTTGAGTCCTACTTTAGTCAAAGCCTCAATAGCGCGATTTCTTCTTTCTTTCGCACTAACACCTGATATTGTCAAAGCCAATTCTACATTTGATAAAATATTTAGGTGTGATATAAGATTGTAACTTTGGAAAACAAAACCTATTTTGTGATTTCTATAGGCGTCCCAATCACTATCCTTAAAATTTTTTGTAGATACATTCTCTATAATTAAATCTCCGCTAGTGTACTTATCTAGTCCGCCAATGATATTTAATAGGGTAGTTTTACCACAACCACTTTGACCTAAAATGCTGACAAATTCATTTTGTCTAAATTCTAGATTGATTCCCTTCAAAGCCCAAACGGAAGAATCTGCGACCTTGTATTCTTTTTTGATATTAATTAATTTTAACATATAATTCCTTTTAATTATTCAAAATTGTCTTGTCAAATTCATTTAATAAGTCCATAAATAGAATTATGTTTTCTTCACCGACATTGTCAATAAATTTTTGTAAATTATTGTTCATTGTTTCGCAACGACTTTCTATGCTCTTTTTGAGACTACTTTCAAGTTGTAGATAATGATTTTTTTTATTATCATTAGCAACATAACTTGTTATATAACCTTTTTTCTCTAATTTATTACAAAATTGAGTTACAGCAGCCTTAGTAATATTCAATCTTTTTGCTATTTGACTTTTGTGAATAGGGCATTTAATTCTTTCAGACTCATCAATTATGTATAGAATAAGTGCTTCGCTATAATTTAAGTCTAACCCATTCCAAGTTGAGAAAACATATCCTTTTAATAAATGCAATGTTTGTGTTATTTTGTTTAATAATCTTTCACTAATATTTGACATTTTTACCTCCCAAATTATCACATTAATGTAAACTACTTAACAAATTCTTATTATATACAACTTTTTTGTTAATGTCAAATATATAATAGTTGTTTACAAATTTTTTATAATAATTTTAAATCATTAGAATGATTATACATTTGATATATATCTATATAATTTGTAAATACAAAAAAATGAGTTTTTTTTATAAAAATTCTTGTATATGCAAAAAATTTGTGGTATAATTAATTACTTTAGATGAGGCGAATATTCGTTTCATTTTTTGGTTAAAAGGTGAAATTATGGAATTTTCTAAGGATAAGATAAGAAATATTGCTATTATAGCGCATGTCGACCACGGTAAAACTTCACTTGTCAATGAGATGCTTAAACAAGGTGGGGTATTCCGTCAAAATCAAGAAGTAGTAGATAGAGTTATGGATTCTAACGCTTTGGAGAGAGAAAGGGGAATTACTATTCTTGCTAAGAACGCTTCTGCTCACTACAAGGATTATAAGATTAATGTTATTGACACCCCAGGACACAGTGATTTCGGGGGAGAAGTTGAGAGAGTTCTTAAGATGGCAGACGGGGTACTATTGGTAGTCGATGCATTTGAAGGAACAATGCCACAAACTCGTTTTGTTTTGGAGAAAGCGCTATCTCTTAACTTAAGAGTTATCATTGTTATCAATAAGATTGATAGACCTGATGCAAGAATCAGTGAAGTTGTGGATGAAGTTCTAGAGTTGTTGATAGACTTGAACGCAACTGATGACCAACTCAATAGTCCTATAGTCTATGCTTCTGCTAGACTAGGTATCGCTAGTCTTGACCCAAATACTAGGGGCGAAGATTTAAGACCTTTGTTTGAGACTATTATTGAGCACATTCTACCACCTAAGGGCGATGAGAACGCACCTTTACAATTACTTGTTTCAAGTACTGAACATAACGACTTTTTGGGGAAACTTGCGGTAGGTAAAATTGAAAATGGTGTTATCAAAGTCGGCGAGACAGTTGCAGTGGACAATTTCTTTAGTCCGGACAAGGTACGCCGTTGCCGTGTACAACAATTATTTACTTATGATGGGCTAAAAAGAGTTGAGGTTCAACAAGCGTCTTGTGGAGATATAGTATGTGTCGCAGGTATTGAAGATGTTATGATAGGGGATACCATTTGTGATGCTGAGAACCCTAGCGCATTGCAGTTTGTCAAAATATCTGAACCTAGTGTAGAGATGACATTTATGGTAAACGATAGTCCTTTTGCTGGCAAAGAAGGTAAATTCGTTACAAGTAGACACTTAAGAGATAGACTCTACAAAGAGACTATCAAAGATTTGTCATTGAGAGTCAGCGACACTGATACAACTGAAGCATTCAAAGTCTGTGGTAGAGGCGAAATGCACTTGTCGATTCTTATTGAGAATATGAGAAGAGAAGGTTATGAATTCCAAGTATCTATGCCTAAGGTATTGTATAAATACGATGATGAAGGAAATAAATTAGAACCTATAGATAGACTTGTTGTCGATGTACCAGAAGATTCTGTCGGCGCAGTTATGGAGAAGATGGGTAAGAGAAAAGGCGAATTAGTGTCTATGCACCCACAAGGTAGTAGAATGAGAGTAGAGTTCTTAGTCCCATCTCGTGGATTATTTGGATACAAATCTGAATTTTTGACCGACACAAGGGGTGAAGGTGTTATGAGTTCAGTCTTCCATTCTTATGAGAAATATCGTGGAGATATCGAAAGAAGAAATTATGGGGCTTTGATTGCATTTGAGACAGGGGAATGTATAACATACGGACTTGCTAATGCACAAGAGAGAGGCGATTTGTTTGTTGGCCCAGGTACTAAAGTGTACGGCGGAATGGTGGTAGGACAAAACCCTAAAGGCGATGATTTGGTTGTTAATGTGTGCAAACGAAAGGCAATGAGTAATATGCGTTCAACATCAAGTGATGAAGCGATAAGATTAACTCCACCTATCATAATGAGTTTGGAGAAATCTCTAGAGTTTTTGGATGATGATGAATTGCTAGAAGTTACTCCTGAGAATATTAGAATTCGTAAGAAGGAATTGGACCACAATAAGAGAAAGTCTGCCGCTTATAGGAATTCTTTATAATTGATTAATTAAATTATGAATCTTAATTAAATTATAAAAACCTTTTGATTGTGCAAAAGGTTTTTATTTTACAAAGAATCAAGTTTTATTTTTAGAAGGGAAGTTTATTTTACAAAGACTCAAGAATTAAGTAATTGTATTTAAAGATAACATAATTTATTATCAATGCTATTCTATATTATAATACATAAGAATGAATTATATTTTATATTTTTATAATATAAGACGAATGTTTTTCGTTTATTTAATCATATATGTTATTTTTTGTGATACAAAATGTAGTATAAGTTGTACTTATCTTATATGTGAATACGAATAAATTTTATAAAATACAATATATAGTCTTTAATTTAATAATGTCTACAATTTTTTATAACAAGTTACCAATGGTAACTTTATACTATTGACTTATTGATAGTAATTTGTTATAATCAATCAAGGTGATTTTATGAAAGACCCCAAAAAAATGTATGATAAAAATGAAGTAAAATCAAATATCAAAAAATATTTAATCATAGCGGTTTGTTTTTTGCCTATAATGATTTTGCTAAATTTTACAGTATTTTATAACTTATCAAGTGGTTTAATGATATTTCTTGATGTAGTTTTATGCGTTGGCTTTGTGTTTGTTATTGCAGCGATTTGTAACGCTGTAGACAAAAAAAGAGCCGAAAACAGCGAGCAAAATGTAGTAGTTGTTAACAAAAATAAGACTGCGAAAGTAAAAAACGAAGATAATAATGTTAGCACAAAGTCTACTAACTTAAATTCTTCTAATGTTTCTTTGGAATCTAAAGGAAATAATACAAACAAATCTAATGATAAGAATAAGCAAGAATAATAACTAATTTATTCACTATACCTTATAAATTATGCAGTATTCTTGCATAAAACATTGAAATAATATTCTTTAATAACTCAATTAACGACAAATTTTATTGATTTTATTTAATTTATTTTATAATATAAATTACAAAAGGAGAAAGGTTATGGCTATTCGTGTTATGCCTCATAGTGATGATGCAGAGATAAGCGTAATGGGTTGTATATTGTTAAATAATAATGTGCAACACGAGATTTTCTCAAGGCTAGCATCTAAAGATTTTTACGCCGATGTACATCGAACAATCTACGAGACTATGTTAGAATTGTATAATTCTCAAAAACCTGTAGATTATGTTACATTAGTTGACTCTTTGGAGCGTAAAGAAATTTTGGACTCAGTAGGCGGAATTTCTTATATAACAAAAATCGCTAACTCTATGCCTAGTTCAGCAAATTACAAAGAATATGTCAATATGGTCGAGCGTGATTCAATGCTTAGACAAATTATTGATGCTTGCCAGAGCATAGCGGAGAAGTGCTATAATGGTTATGATGCTGAAGAAGTTTTACAATTTGCTGAGAAAACAATTTATGACATATCTCAAAGAAAAAGTTCTTCTTCGCTTGTACATATTAAAGAAGTATTGCCAACAGTTGTCGAAAGATTTGATACCATTGCTAGAGACAAAAACGCATTTTTAGGCATTAAAACGGGGTTCTATGCTCTAGATAGATTGACTAACGGACTACAGAATAGTGATTTGATTTTGCTCGCTGCTAGACCGAGTGTCGGTAAGACTGCATTTGCAATGAACATTATTCAACATGTCGCTAGTGTCGAGAAGAAGAAATGTGCTGTGTTCTCTTTGGAAATGGGTAAGGAGCAATTAGCACAAAGAAGTCTATGTTCTCTTGCTAAGGTCAGTATGGCTAAGGCGATGAAAGGGGAAATGAACTCGGGCGAGTGGAAGGCGATTTGGGCTGCAAAAAATCTTTTGCAAGAATGCGATATATTTGTAGATGATTCTTCTATGAATACTCCTATGGACATCCTAGGTAAATGTCGTAGGCTTAAGCGAGAGAAAGGGCTTGATTTAGTAATGGTCGACTATTTGCAATTAATGAATAGTGGTAGGTCTAATGAAAGTAGACAAAATGAAGTCAGCGAGATGTCAAGATTGCTTAAGGTTATGGCTCGTGAATTAAATATACCTGTACTTGTTTTGTCTCAATTATCTCGTGCTGTCGAGAAACGCCCTGACCATAGACCTATGTTGTCGGACTTAAGGGAAAGTGGTGCGATTGAGCAAGACGCAGATATTGTTATGTTCTTACACAAACCTTTTATGTATGCAGATACTCAAGTCCCTGAATCAGAGAAAACTGTTGCAGAATTAATTGTCGCTAAACATAGAAATGGTGCACTCGATAACATTAAACTCAAATGGGTTGGAGAGAATGCAACATTTAGGAATATGGATAGAGATAGCGATATGGCTGAATTAGAGAAGAGTATGCCATCATTGCCTAATCAAAATACAAATGATGAATTCTTTGCGACAAATGATGACGCTCAAAGCGATAGTTCTCCACTTGATGATTATCAAGATGCCCCATTAGACTTGTCTAATGTCGAGGCGCCAGATGAGATTGTGCCAATAACTGATTCTTCATTAAGTGATATATTCTAATTTTGATAGTCTAGCAATGTTGTTAGACTATTTTTTATAGCATATAATTGAATTTAATTGATGGATAATAATAGTAAATGAAATACCTAATAAAAAAAGATGAAACTCATAAATGAATTGAAAAATACAACCCAAATTAGATAGATTATGTTTAATCATCAACATTTTTACATAAATTATAGAATTTGCATAGCATTTCGCTTAGATAATTCGCTGTAGAATAAAAATCAATTTGTCAACTAATAACACATATAATTACTACAAAAATACTAAATTTTTAAAAGTTTGTTAATAATTGACAAAAATATTTTTTTTAAAATTTTTTGTTGACAATGGGGGTATTGTGTGTTACAATTCATTTGTTTGAGAGGTGCTAAATGAAAGTTAATTATCGTAATGGTTATTATATAGGCGACGCGAAGTTAGTAAAAGTTGAAGACGGAATAGAGTACTACACTCGTGAAGGCGTTGGAGAAATGTTCTTTGATAATGGTATGAGAATGAAAGGCACTTGGGCAAATGATAAATTGAACGGAGTTTGTGAAGTAACATACAAAAACGGCGATATTTTTAAAGGTTACTATGTGATGGGGCGTAAACACGGTGAAGGCATCTACAAATTTTCAAATAGTGGGGAAGTTTATAAAGTTACAATGTGCCTTGATAAGTTAGTAAAAAAAGAATTTGTACCAAAAGAGAAAGTTGTTGAAGATTTAGTTAGATAGTTAATGGTAAGATAATTATGCAAATGTTTTGTATGAATAGATTTACTAATAGTTTGTCATCAATGCTATGATAAAATAATAGTTGTATTATATTATGTTTAATTTTATTCATAATGATTATTTATTTGATTACATTATAAAATGGTATTATAAAGAATCATATTCTAAGATATCATATGCTAAGATATTCTAAAATATAAATAAGTAATAATATTTTAACTAATTTAATCAAAATTTTTTAAAACAAAAAACATATTAGAGCCTACTAATATGTTTTTTTTATGAAAGGTTACATTGTAATAATTTATATTAATTATATATTCAAATTATTTTTTGCTTTTTTGTTTAGTGTATTTCTCTTTCATATCTAGCATTGTTTTTTCAATTTTTTCACTTAATAATGTTAAATTATCTTTTGAAGTGTCGTGCGGAGTATTTGTATCAATATATATAGGTTCTCCAATTATTAATTTGTTGAAACGGAATAACCTAGGTTTCTTAACAAAATACATTGGAACAATAGGAGCATTAGTCTTTAATGCAAACATTGAAGCGCCATTTTTTATGTCTTCACTAAATGAGTTTTCTCGCCTCCCTCCCTCAGGAAAGATAACTAAAGTTTTGTCGTCCTTAAGTACTTTAAGAGAAGACTTGATAGTGCTCAAATCTACATTTTGTCGATTAACAGGGATGCATCCCATTTTAGACAAAAACCAATTAGACAATTTGTTAGACATCAGTTCTTTTTTTGCTAAATAATTCATTTTTCGCCAAAAGAATGTAAAAATAAGAATAGGGTCAGCGTTAGACTGATGATTGCCAACAATAATTGATTTACCCTTAATTAGATTTTTTTTGCCTTTAATGATAGTAGGGTACATAATTCTTATAGGTATATAAGTTATAATCTTCAAAAACCAAAATAAAATATTCATACAATTATTATATAATAATTAAATGATTTTTGCAACAATTTATATAAATCAATAGTAAATTTATTAAATTTACTATCATAATTTGATAAATGTAATTAACAATTATTAGCATTAGTTTTTTAATAATTGCAAAAATAGGTTAATGTTATATGTAAATAATATATCTTATATATATTAATTATGTTAAAAGGTTTAAAATTATATTTTAAAATCTTGCAAAATGAAAAGATACATAAATTAAACTCTTAAAATAATTTCAAACTTAAAAAATAATAAAAAATGATTGACAATATGCAAAAAAAATGCTAAACTAATGTAGTCTCGTGTGTAGAGACAATCTTATTAATAATAAAAAATATTAATTAAGTATACTTGCCTATACTAATAAACTGTGATTAACAATAACGCAATGACAAATAGTAGGGCAAATGGAAAAATTAATAAGCAAATATTGTAAAAATTTTAATAATAACAAAAATTTGTAATAAAATAAGTAGTATTTAAGTTTACAAAATAATTTAATAACAAATAATGGAGAGATACTCAAGAGGCTCAAGAGGACGCCCTGCTAAGGCGTTAGTACGGGCAACCGTAGCGAGGGTTCGAATCCCTCTCTCTCCGCCAAGTGCAAACAATCCGAACCCTTTGGGTCTTCGGGTTGTTTTTTGTTTGTCTTATTTTCAAAAAGTTCGCCATCTTCTGGCATTTCTTTAAGTTTTAAGTGAGTTTTCTTGTCGTCACTTGCATTGAAATAAATGTCAACATGGTCATCAAATAACACAACTTTGTTGATAAACATATCAATCAGTCTTTGTTTTGCTTTTGTGTTGTTTTGGTCTATGTCTTTAAAAGATAAAAGATATATATAAATTTGTTCTTCATTAAATGGTTGAATTGATTGAGCTGAAGTTTGTGCAATCTTTTCTTCTAGTTCTTTTTTAGATATTTCAAGTTCTTTCATTCTTTGATTTGTGGTATCATTAAATATACCATTTTCTATTGCAGAAAGAAGATTTTTAAGTTTTTTGTTAATGTCATTTAGTTCTTTTTCGAGTGCTTTAAGTTCGTGATTTTCTTCTATGCTTTTGTTGTAAATTTCGGTTATCTTCTTTACAAGTGTCTTTAAATCAATTTGCATAAAAAAGTTTTGTGTTGCTGTGAACACAATGTCTTCTATATATTCTTTTGAAATTGACTTTTTGTCGCATTTCTGCTTATTTCTTTTCTTTGTAAAACATTTGTAGTAGTTATATATCTTTCCAAGTTTACCTTTACCACTATCACCAGTCATTAAACCACCACATTTGCCACAAATAAGCTTTCCACTTAAAAGATATTGAGTATCAGTCTTGTAGTGTGCAGAAGTGCGTTTTCCAACTTTCAATTTAGCATTCACTTCGTCAAATATTTCTTCACTAACAATTTGTGGATAGATATTTGTGTAAACAGTGTTGTCAGCAGTTAAAATACCTTTATAGTTTTCATTTCTTAAAATTCTGCTAATGCTATTTATATTCCATTCTGTGCCATATTTGTTTTTAATTCCAGCATTGGATAACTTTACAACAATATCTTTAATTCTCATACCAGAAAGATAATCATTAAACATTTGCCTTATGATGTTAGCTTCAGTTTCATTTATCACAAGTCTTTGATTTACTTTGTCATATCCATAAGGAGTATGTCCACCAGTGAACAACCCTTTAATTCTGCTTTCTTTAAGTCCACGCTTAACTTTTTGTGATAGTTCGGCGGAATAATACTCGGCAAAACTTTCAAGCATGCCTTCAAGAATTATACCTTCTGGCGTGTTTGAGATTTGCTCGGTTGCAGAAATAACCTTAACACCATTCTTCTTTAAAATAGACTTGTTAATTGCGCTGTCATATCTCGACCTTGAAAATCTGTCAAATTTATATACAAGAACAAAACCCCATTCATGCTTTTTGCTATCACTAATCATTTGTTGAAAAGTAGGTCGCTTGTCATTCGTGCCAGTCATCGCTCTGTCAATATATTCGCCGACAACAATATATCCATTCTTTTCGGCATATTCTTTGCAAACTCGCATTTGCCCTTCAATGCTCTGTTCACTTTGACTATCGCTTGAATATCTCGCATAAATAACCGCTTTGTTCATAATTTACTCCTTTGTTAAATTATAACGCTAAATTAAATAAATGGCAATAATTTATTCGCAAATACAGATATTTTATTTGCAAAATTTATATTAATAGTGTATACTACATATAGAAATTTAAGAGGTTATGGAAATGGGTATATCTTATAACAAACTTTGGAAATTGTTAATCGATAAAAACATGACAAAGACAGAACTGAGATTAAAAGCAGATATTGCGACATCAACACTTGCAAAACTTAGTAAAAACGAGCAAGTAAGTATGGAAGTTTTGCTTAAAATTTGTAAAACATTGAATTGCGACTTGTCTGATATTGTTGAAGTAAAAGAGGTGCAAAATGTGTAAAGGTGTTGCTAAACCATTTTTAAAATGGGCTGGCGGAAAAGGTCAACTTATTGATACTTTTGATAAGATGTTCCCACAAGAACTCATCGACGGAAAAGTTAAAATATACATTGAACCTTTTGTTGGTGGTGGTGCCGTTTTGTTTCATATTTTGCAAAATTACAAAATCGAAAAAGCATACATCAACGATATAAATAAAGAACTTATAAATTGTTATCTTTGCGTTAAAGCAAATGTTGAAGAAGTTATTAAGCCGTTAAGTATTTTAGAAAATGAATATTTGTCTAGCGAAGATAGAGCTAAATATTTTTACAATGTTAGAGAACGTTATAATCAAATTCATTTAAATGGTCACTTTGACTATGAAAAATGTGCGGATTTTATATTTTTAAACCACACTTGTTTCAATGGACTTTATAGAGTTAACAAAGAAGGAAAATTTAATGTTCCACACGGAAAATACAAAAATCCTTTAATTTGCGATAAGGATAATTTAAAGCTTTGCTCTCAGTTATTGCAAAAGGTTGAAATAAGTTTTGGAGATTATAGACAAGTCCTATCAAATGTAGATAAAGATAGTTTTGTTTATATCGATCCACCATATAGACCACTTATAGAGAATAATTCGTTTGTGAGTTATGATAAGTCTGGATTTGATGATAATGACCAAATTGAATTAGCACAAAACTATAAAAATTTAGATAAAGAAAACTGCTTACTCATGCTTTCAAATTCAGACCCTAAAAACACAAATGGAAATGATAACTTTTTTGATGATCTATATAAAGGATTTAACATTGAAAGAGTTTATGCAAAAAGAATGATAAATTGTCAGGCATGCAAGCGTGGAAATATCACAGAAATAGTTGTTATGAATTACAAAAGGAGAAAATAATATGAAAGCAAGTGAAACAAATATTCTGAAGTTTATTGGAGGACTAGATAAAGTTTTTATAATTCCACCATTTCAAAGAAATTATGAATGGTCTTTTGAACAATGTGATGAATTGTTTGAAGATATTATAAACTCCTATAAAACAAATACAACTCATTATTTAGGTAATATTGTGTATTACGAAGGGAAAAACAATGGAGCATCCTTTAGCGAATTTATTTTAGTAGATGGACAACAAAGAGTCACTACAATATTACTACTATTGTGTGCAATTCGAGATGAAATGAAAAGACTAAATTTGCCTGATGAAAATATAGCAATTAGATATCTAGAGAATGATAATGGAGGAGATGCTTTTAGAGTAAGACTAAAACAAACATCATATGATGCCGATAGTTTTAATTCTATAGTTAAAGGGATAGTTACTAATAATGACAAGAAAAATAATATAATTAGGAATTATTATCATTTTATTGACTTGCTAAGAAAAAGTAATTTACCTTTAAAAGGTATATATAATACAATAACTAAATTAGAAGTCGTTGATGTCAATTTACAAATTGAGAACAATCTAGAAGCAGTTCAAACAGTATTTGAAAAAATTAATTCAACTGGAAAACGGCTTACACCTGCAGATTTAATTAGAAATTGTTTGTTACTATCAAATTCCATTGAGGAACAAGAATTACTATATAAAAATTATTGGGTGAAAATTGAAAGAACCGTTGCAAATGAAAATATTTCTAGATTCGCACGCGATTTTTTAGTAATGAAAATATTTGAGGATGTTGAACAAGATAATATTTATAAGAAGTTTAAAAATGATTATATAAATCAACCAGAAAACACTAATGTGGAAATATTGAGCGAGATGAGCAGATATTCTAAATATTTCGCATATTTTAAGTTTGAAAATTGTGAAAATTATAAGATCAATAAATTGATTAGAATGTTGAATCTATTAAAAACTGATGATTTAATGCCATTATATCTTTATTTATTTGACGAGCTATATGAAAATCGAGTTAACGAACTTGAAAAAATTTTAAACCTGCTTTTTGATTTTATGGCTAGATATAGAGTATGCGCAGTTTCTGGTGGTGGCGGCGCTTTGAGAACTGTTATAAATCAATTATTAAGAAAGTTTGATGATGGATTAGAATGTAACTACGAAAATATATATTTTGAATTGTCTAATAGCACTTCACCCGCAGGAAGATTCCCGGATGATAATGAATTTAAACAAGCTTTAAAAGATGCTGTAAATGTAAATTATGCACGAGCTATTTTAATTAAAACCGAAGAATTTGAGAGATGCAATATACCAGTAGATATTTCAAAGGTTACAATGGAACATTTAATGCCCCAAACATTTTCTAATTGGTGGGTACAATATTATGGTGGGGAAGAAAAATCTAAAGATTTAAGGAATAAGTATTTAAATTGTATAGGGAATTTAGTCCCTATGTCGCAAGGATATAACTCAAAAAATTCAAATAAACCTTGGAGCGTGAAATTGAAACATTTAGCCGAATTCAATTTGTTATTACTAATGAAATTGCAAAAGATGTTAGATTTTCTGAATGGAAAGAAGAAAATATAAAAATACGTAATGATGAAGTGGCTGAAAGAGTTTGCAAAGCATTAACAGCACCATTAAAAAGAACTAGAGATTATGAAACAAAAGCACCGGCCTTTGAATTTGAGCCAGGGATTTATGATATGTCCGATGAATCTACTCCAATGGAGGGAGAAAAACCAACATTTATTAGATTTGATGATAAAGAATATCCAGTCTCAAAATGGAAAGACATTATACCAACAATTTGTGAAATATTAATTAATTTTGATAATAAAAAGTTTGATGAAATTGTTAAGAACAATGTTATACATAAATCTACATCAATTAAAAAAGAAAATATGAAAGACCCAATATTAACCGATGATAAAAATTTGTTAAATCAACCAATCAAAATTAAAGGTAGTAATTATTATGCTGAAGGCAATATAAGTTCAGGTCGAGCTAGATATTACTCAAAACAGTTGATAGAACTTTATGATTTAATTGGTTGGTTTCAAATTGCTGTTGGAGAAAATTAATAAAATAATAAAGGAGAAGTATAATGATAAAAAATGGTAAAGGTGGTGGAAATACTAAAACAGGTTTGGTTTTTGAAGGAAAAGTTGATTTAGCTACCTTTTTAAGTCATCAACCACATTATTCTATAAAAGGTCATGATGTTTATTTTGATAATGAGAAAGTTGCACGAGTATTTAAAAAGAATGATTTTTATTCAATATTTCTTAAAGAATTGAATATTGATTGGACAAAATGTATATCTAAAAAATTATTGCCAGATGATAGCATTTTTGTATTGCTAAATAATACTCTTTTTATAATTGAATGTAAACATCAACAAGTAGCAGGTTCTGTAGATGAAAAATTACAAACTTGTGATTTTAAGAAAAAACAATATAAGAAGCTTATGGCACCAGCTAATATTGATGTCCAATATATATATCTTCTTGATGAATGGTTTAAAAATCCTAGATATAAGGATGTGCTAGATTACATTCAGTCTGTTGGATGTGACTATTATTTTGAGTATATCCCATTAACAAAGTTGGGGTTGCCTGTTCCACCAGAAAATATTGAGGACTAATAATGGAAGAAAAATTTGAATTAGAGACCAATACAGTATGGTCATTCCCAAATCGTGGCAAATGGGCAACGCATGATGCTAAATATCGTGGAAATTTTTCACCCTATGTTGCAAAGAATATCATCTTGCGTTATTC
>CALVIT010000012.1 GCA_944331845.1 uncultured Clostridia bacterium | reverse complement strand
GGTTACGATCCGTCTACCTCTTCCTTACCAAGGAAGTGCTCTACCGATTGAGCTACATCAGCATATTCAATTTTTTAAGTTAATTTTTAGGGTAAAACCGTATCTTACCAAGGCAGTGCGCTACCGACTGTGCCACAACAGCATATTGAGTTTTTTGGTATAATTTTTGTGCTTGGTTTTCCCTTACCAAGGCGGTGCACTACCGACTGTGCTACATTAGCATATTCAGTTTTTGAGTTAAATTTTGTTGTTTTTTAAGTGGTAAAATTTGCTATTTTTTATCTTACCAAGGCGGTGCACTACCGACTGTGCTACATCAGCATTGTATTTTGTGCTTCAATACATTTTATAGGAAATATTATTTCTTACTTGTAGTATATTTTGACTATTTTATTTTTTGTTCTTTTTATGTTAGGGGTGGGTGTAATATGAAGATTGTGTAATATGAAATTATTGATTTGTTATTGAATAATTGTTGTTCGTGTAAAGTTAGTTGTTTTTTTTCTAATTAAGTTGCGTCAACTATAAGATGCAAATTTAACTAAATTGTTTTTGATTGGTGTTTTAGTTATTAGATAATTATTTCGTTTCGGTAACGCTTAAACAATATATCATATTTTTTTTAGTTTGTCAATTTTTTGAATGTAGTATAAATAAAGTTTTTGAATTTTTACATTTTATATCTTGATATTTTATTAAAGAATTTTGTAGTTAAGTACTGATTTATTTATAAATGTATAATTTCAAATTTTTTTGTAATGTATGTTTTGATACTATCTTTGTATTATCTATACATAAATTATTATTTAGTTTTGACTGTGATTAAATAAAAAATTTAATTTCATTTATAGAGTTAATTTTATAACTAAAAATTTTTAGCACTAGTTGAATAAGAATAATTGACATATCACATTAAATATTGTATAATAAATTTAATATTAAAAGGAGATTATTATGATAGATAAGTTAGCTAATTTTATGAAATCAAAGGAATCAGTAGATTTTCAGAAGAATTCTAAAGAAGAATTGATGGCAAAAAAGGCGGAATATGAGCACGAACTTTGGTATTGGAATACGGATTTACATTCAATGTATTGTAATAACCCAAGACAAAATTTAAGGAAAATAAAAAGTTACAAAAGGAAACTTGAGGCTATAGAAGAAAAAATTGGTAATGTTGATAAAGCGCTTGAGGGTAAATATAATCAATCTAATAAGGACAAAGATAAAGGAGCTGAAATATAAATCTTTGGCGTATCTTATATATCCTAGATATCTTTTTAACTAGTTGATATAAATTATATTTTAGTGCTATATTAAATGTTAAGTTATATTGGTAGTTAATATTTTTGATAAGTAATTATAAGTTCATACTATTAATAAATTGACTTTTATATAATTTTGATTTTTGATAAGGCATAGAATAAGTATAAAATATAGTTTGCATTATAAATTAATATATAGATTTTATATGCGATTATGTTTATTAATTATATTATTTAAAATTAAGGTTAAGAGAAAAACTCTTAACCTTTGTTTTTATTAAATAGTGATTTTATTTTAATTTTTAGTATTTTACAGTCTGCAACAAAATTTTTGTGGTCGAATATGAGAGACATTAAGAAACAAATAGGTACAAGGTATACAAATGAAGGCACAATTAACCAAAACCACGGCCAATACTTCGCTTGTCCTGCAAATTCTCCTACTGGTATAGTTTTGAAGAAAGAAGGGCAGAGTGCGGTCAGTACAATCTCAAAACTATTGCCTTCTGGACCCCATATCAAAGAAGAGTTTTTGTATGGTATGTCAAATATATTGTCGCCCCTCATACCTATGAAACCTAGTTCGCTTTGTAGAATTTGATTAATCATTACAAATAGTAGGACGCACAAAAATATTATTGGTACATAAAATACTCGTTTGTAACTCAAAGTATGAACTTTTAGTAAGACTATAAGTAATGGTACTTGCCATAAGATATTATGATGAATATAAAATCTTATTATATCTAACCATTCTGCTGATTGGTCAACTTTGAGCATTGGTTCCATTGGGTAAAAAATTGATATAAGACCGCTTAACAAACCGATATAAAACATATAGTCCTTGAGAGAATTGCTTTTTGTCATAAAAAATATTGGAAACAAAAAAATGTTTGCACCGCAAATATTGACAAACCACGAATCTCTTAATAATCTACCTGTGTCGGTTGAATATGGTGGTATTAAAAATTTTAAAAAATGCAACACTAATCCAAAGATTAGTATTCCTAATAGTGTGTAATATATAGTTTTTTGACTTCTATTTCTCAATAAAAAATAAAGACCAACAAAAACACCTATTGATATGACTATGGCAATAAAGTACCATAGGTTAAACATTTGAATTTCCATAATTGCCTCAATATGTCTAGTATATAACAAAAATATAATTTAATCAACAAAATAATTGATTTTTATTTATTTTTTGATTATAATATAAATACTAACGGAGGCAAAGGACTTAAATGACTTTTAATGAATGGATTTTCTCTTCTTATGATAACCCAACCATTAAGGGACAATGGGGGTTATTACACATACTTGTCTTGATATTGTGCATTGCTATCATAGTCGCAATTAGTTTAATTTTTAGAAACAAAAGTGAAAAGGCCAAAAGGATAGTACTATTCATTTTGGTGGGGTTAATTTTTGTATTTGAAATAACACGAAGGGTTGTGAATATTATTAAGGCTGACTATTTTACATTTGATTCGATAATGTATATAATATTGCCTAGACCTTGGTGTGCTATAGCGTGCTGGACATTGATAATAAGTGTATTTGTCAACAAAAAATATTTCTATAATTTTGCTAGTATGACTGCTTTGTTGTGCGCATTAATATTCTTCGCATATCCTGGGGTAGGGTTTAATAATGAATATATTTTATTTGAGAACTTATATAGTATAGCGACTCATTCATTATTGCTTATAACTTCAATTGTTTTAATAACTTTGAATTTTACAAAATTTGAGTACAAAACCATTTGGAAGGAAGTGATATGCTACCTTGTCGTACTTGCTTATGTATTTATTGAGATATACGTTCTTAAAGTTGAGAGCGACCCAATGTACTTTATGAGTGGTAATGATGTAATGGAAATATTAGGTGTAAGTTACGGGGTATATCTAGTGTTATATATAGTATTTAGTTTAGTATACTTTAACTTATTCTACTTAATTGGCGACAGAAAAAATGTTTTCAAAAAACGAATAAAAAATTAAATAATTAAATACAAAAAGAGTTAAAACTATAATTGAAATTATTTATAGTCTAACTCTTTTTTTTGTAAATAGTTATTTGTTTCATTAATTAAATTATTCACATTTATTTTGTGCGGGGTTTTTAGAATACTCAAAATCTCATCGTGAGTTTTTGTGGCTAATAGATATCCCATAATGGTATAAGCGTAGTGATATGCTTTGTGTGTTTTATAAAAATTTTGCATTAAGTCTTGTGCTGAGCAATCTATATAATCAATTTGATACATAGTTTGTTTAGATAATTGAGTGGCTATCCCTTCCATTAATAAGGCAGGTTGTTTTGTTTTATCAATTAAAATTTCCATGTGGCACGCGTGAACAAATTCGTGTGCAAGTGTTCTAAGGTAATCATCGAAAGTGCGATTTTGATGACCTTGTGCTTGCCTATATAAATTAAAATTCAAAATCTCTATGTTGTTATTCTTTACTGTTGCTACATTTGTTGGTCGGTATCTGTCTGGGAATTCTCCGTTGTTAGTTAGTAAATTTATAAAGTCTAATAAATTATCATATATGTTAATATTTAATTTGTTTGATAGTTTATTGATTCCAAAAAAATCAAAAATTTGTGTTTTTTGACTTTCTAGGTAAGTAAATACTTGTTTTGCAAAATTTTCATTGTCTTTATTATAATTAATTACAAATGTGTCGCTTTCAAATCTCATAATATCTCCTAAGTTTATTTAACAAAATTATTTTATAAAATGCTGGGCAAAATTTTTTTATAAAATAATAGGTACAAAATTTTAATAAATATGTTTGTTTATATTATATCATAATTAAAATAATAATGACAATTATTTGTATATAGTTGTATAGGTTTCAAAATATTTGACTAAAAAATTATTAAGTTATATAATCATAATGAATAAACATCGAAATTAAATTAATTTATGTTTAATTTGTTAGTAGTTTATTTAAGGAGATAAAAATGAAAAAATTAGTAGCATATTTTAGTGCAACAGGCACAACAAGGGAACTAGCGAAAGAACTAGCAAAAAGTATTAATGCTGATATATTCGAAATTATGCCTAAAGAGAAATACACAACACAGGATTTAGATTGGACTGACAAAAATAGTCGTTCATCAAAAGAAATGAGCGACTTAACTTCAAGGCCAGAAATAGATAATAATTTACTCAATATAGATGACTATGATACTGTATTTGTAGGATTCCCTATTTGGTGGTATGTAGCGCCTACAATAATAAATACATTTTTAGAACAGTATAATTGGGAAGGTAAAACTATAGTACCATTTGCTACTTCTGGTGGTTCGGGTATGGGTAATACTAATCAACATCTTAAAAATTCTTGCAAGGGTGCAAACTTAGTAGAAGGCAAAAGATTTGAAGCAGGAACTAGCATTGCTGAACTAAAAGAGTGGGCAGAAAAATTTTAAACTAAATTATATTTAGGTAATGTAAAAATTATATAAATTAAAAATAAAATAATAATATTATTATAAAAACAAAAAAGCAATATGTACACATAAATACATATTGCTTTTAAAATATTTATACTTTATTAATCAACTTATATATTAAAGGACTCTCGAATTCATACCAAACATTTTTTTATGATTTTCGACATCTTTATGTGAAGCAATTTTAACATTTTTATCTTTAAAAAGGGAGTCAATATCATTCATAATAGAAATAAGTTCAATTATTTCAGGAGATTGAACACTTGAAGTTGATGAGTCAAAACAATTAATAAAAGTTTTAATCTCCAACAAATTGTCTACATCTCCTGCACTATATTTCCCAAACTGTTTGTTGTAAACATAAAAAAATAGTTGTTCTTGACTCTTTTTTTTATACATATCATAATTTTCTTTTAATTCTGGAATTAGGTAAGAAGATATAGAATCAATAATTAAGTTTTTTGCTTCTAATAATTCTTGGTTTGTGTTATTAGCAAAAATTTTTAATTCAAAAATTTTTTGTTTGTTTAATAATGGGTGTTCATCTAAAGAATATAAAGAAGTTAAATTTTTTAAAGTATTTTGTGTTTTTACAATATTTTTATATTGCCTAAAAGAATATAAACTTGATTCTTTAGGTAATTCATACATACTCATTTTTATATCTTCACACATAGAATTAATAATATCATCTATTGTGGCATTTGGTGTCGTAGTATATGTAGAAAGTATTTCAATAATATTTAAAATTGTGTCTCTTTGTTTGGGATTTTCGCTTGCTTGAATTGTGAGCATAGAAATCGCCGTATTAATTTGCATAATTATCTCCTTATAATTTTACAATAACACCTATAGTCTTAATATGAGTTACTGGATTGTATAATTATATCAAAATTATGTCAATTGTCAATATAATTTCGATAAATATTTGTCAATTTTATTTAATATGGTATATATGTTTTTTAAAATACTAAATTACATCATATAATGTTTTATCACAAATTAGAGTTTATGAAAATACATTTGTTTCTCTATCTCCTCAATGATTTTTGCCATTGTTTGAACAACTAATACGGGATTGATGCCTGAAGCGGTCTCGCCAGATAGCATAGTTGCGTTGGTTTCTTCGTAGATTGCAGTAGCGACATCGCTAACTTCAGCACGAGTAGGGCGGGTAGAATTTGTCATACTCTCTAACATTTCAGTAGCGACTATACAAAACTTTCTTTTGACATTACACAAAGAAATTAATCTTTTTTGTATAGGTGGTATTTTCTCGAGTGGTATTTCAACTCCTAAATCGCCACGAGCGACCATTAACCCATCACATTCATTTAGTATTTCTTCTGCGTTTTCTACTCCGCTAGCATTCTCAATCTTTGCTATAAGTTGTATGTTCTCGCCACCATTTTCTTTCAAAAATTCTTTAACATCCACTATATTTTGTTTGTTGCTCACAAAAGATAATGCTATATAATCTGCTTTGTTTTGAATCGCAAATAGTAAATCTATTTTGTCTGCTTGAGATAGGTAAGGCGTGCTAGGCACTACTCCTGGGACATTTAAACTTTTGTTATTAGATAGTTTGCCACCAAATAAGACATTACAAATAATGTCAGTTTGTGTTATGTCTTTAACTTGAAGAACAATCATACCATTGTTAGCGTATATCTTATCGCCTACTTTGACATCATTAATGAGTTCTTTGTACTTTAGACTTACTCTAGTGTTGTCTCCTAATATATCTAAAGTTGTCAAAGTAAATTCATCGTTGTCTTCAAGCATAATATAATCATTCTCAAAAGTGCCTATTCTAATCTCGGGGCCCTTAGTATCAATCAAAATTTTAAGCCCTTTGTCTTTGCGCAAAGAAACTAATTTGTCTATAAGTTCTTGGTGCGTTTGGTGTGTGCCATGACTCATATTTAGTCTAGCAATATTCATTCCGCTCTCAAACATTTCATTCAAAGTATTTGTATCATTACAAGCGGGGCCTAATGTACATACTATTTTTGTTATTCTTGCCATAATAAAATTATTATACAACTTAAATAAAAAAATACCAAATATTTTGTATTAATATTCGATATTTTATTTTATATTACTATAGATTGATAAATAGGTTGTGTATTAGTTAATATTTAGATGTCCTAATATTAATTATCTAAATATAACATTGAATTAAAGTCTTTAATTAATAACTAAATTTAAAATGATTTATTACTAGCAAAAAATACTGTTCTTTCTTCGTCCGTTTGCCCACCGTGTGCTAATCCCAAACCGCCGTGGTCAACTGCAAGTACTATTAACCAATCTTCATCGTTATATGTTGGGCGAGCATATATTGCTTGTATAAGTTCATAAGCCATATTATCCGCCGTCATAAAAGTATCAACATATTCATTTGAGTCATTTGAGAAACCAAATTTATGACCAATGACATCGGTGTCTTTGTATATAGCGAATATGAAATCTCTCTCTAATTCATTATTGACTTCAACGCAATTAAGTAAATATTCTTGCATTTGTGAATCATTGTCGACATAATGAATCTTCATATCAAGATTGTTCTCTTTGGCGTACTCTAAGTCCACATTGAACGCTTTGTCTATGTGCGAGCGGTAAGCGACTGTGAATAATGAACGCATATTGTACTGTTCGCAAGCAATCAATATAGTTGTTTTAATGTCGGCGTTTTTGTAATCTCCATTCTGTTGAACTCCATTAACATTGCCCCAAGTGCCTGTAGCAAGTGCTGTCCAACCGGGCGCTGTGGATGTTTTTTGTTGGGTATCAGTTCCTTTCTCGCCACCAGCGTACGCAAGGTATAGGTATCCATTATTTTTGATAAGAGAGAAAGCACTATTTGCCTTGTCTTGTGCTAAATCGTTAGCGCCATTCTCATCTTTGAGAATATTAAGTAGTGCATCTGCCCTAATAGCATCAAAACCTAGAAATGCAACTTTCTTTTGTTTTGTTGATGGTGTTGATAGAAATTTTTGTACAAATTGCCCGATTTGAGGTTGTGAAATCATTGTATCTTTATCATTTAACCAAAATGAGTAACCATTTACTTTATTTAAGTAGTTTTGTGTAGCAGGTGGGAAAATATAAATAAATATGCCTGTTATTAAAACAGCAAAAACCGCTATGAAACTAATTAACCATACATATAACTTTTTCACTTGTGTATCTCCTAATGGTATTATAACACAAAAATTTAAAAATGTATTAATCTATTACAAAATTAACAAAGTTATAGAAGACAACATATTTTGAAGTGGAGGAGAAATATGTTTTTTTATGATGATTGCAACTGTTGTTGCAATAGTGTGCGAAGGAAATATTATGTAACGCAGATTGTAAAAGGACCTACGGGTCCTACAGGTGCGACAGGTGTTACAGGGGCGACCGGTGCGACAGGTCCGCAAGGATTTATTCCAACAATAGGTATTAATGGTAATTGGTTTATAAATGAAATAGATACAGGTTTACCATCTCGTGGAGTTCAAGGAATAGCAGGAGTTACGGGCGCAACCGGCGCTACAGGACAACAGGGCACTACTGGCGCTACGGGTGCAACTGGTGCTACGGGCGAAGTTGGAGCGACAGGTCAAGCGGGTGCTACACCAAGAATAGGAGTGAATGGTAATTGGTTCATAGAAGATATTGACACGGGTTTACCTTCGCAGGGTGCGACAGGTGCAACAGGTTCTACAGGTCAGACAGGCGCAACAGGTGCACAAGGAGAACAAGGAGAGAATGGATACACTCCTACAGTTGGAGAGAATGGTAATTGGTATATCAATGGGTTTGATACATTATTGCCAGCGAGAGGTGAGCAAGGGTATACACCGACTATTGGAGATAATAGTAATTGGTTTATAAATGCGGTAGATACTGGGTTGCCATCTCGTGGAGTACAAGGCGAAACGGGCGCAACAGGGGCGACTGGTGCAACAGGGGCGACCGGAGCAACCGGTGCTACAGGCCAGAATGCAAGAGATTTCACTACTACAAATATGAGCGCGCTTCATTCTGGGGCGGTAACTTTGAATGTCGCAAGAGAAGGTACACCTATGCCGATGAATGAGTTACAATTAAATGGATTTGATACAAATGATAAGAACGACACATTCTTAGTTAAAGAGACAGGTTTGTACCTTATGGGGTATCACATTAAGACTTGCAAACTAACTGAAATGAAGGTTAAGATATCTAGGAATGGTAACCTATTACAGAATAGCATATGCTCATCAACTATGCCGTTAAATGATTATAATCTAACCACTATAGCGCAACTTAACGCAGGGGATAAATTACAACTACAACTATATGATTTAGATAATGTTGATGTGGATATACACGGAGAAATGAGTTCTAGTTTGTGGCTTGTGAGATTATTTTAATACAAAGAGTGTAAATGATAAAATATTTACACCTTTTTTATATCAAATTGTTATTGTGTTTAAGTGGGCAAATAGTTATATTAACAAACATAATGGTAAAAAGTAGTGTACACTATGTGTTAATACTAAAACTATATGCTAAATTTTGATATGATAGATGAAATTCACTTATATTTAATTATAATTATGTAAGTTAAAAATTTAGTCAATTAAATTAATTAAAATTATTTACAAAAAAATTTTGTATACAAAAGTCTAGTTAATGTAAAATGGAACTCAAATAGTTATGTAATGAATTTATGCTTATTTTATTTGTATATAATTTTGGTAATGTGTTATAATGGAAGTTATAAAGGAGTATTTATGGATAGTAACATTATAAAGGTTAAGGGTAGACAAATATTTGATTCTCGAGGAAATCCAACTGTTGAAGTTGATGTAACTCTAGAGAATGGCGCATTTGGTAGGGCGAGTGTGCCTAGCGGAGCAAGCACTGGAGCGTATGAAGCGGTCGAGTTAAGAGATAATGACATTTGGCTGTATGGTGGGAAGAGTGTATATCAAGCGGTCAATAATGTTAATAGTGAGATAGCAAACGCTGTTATAGGTATGAATGCACTTAATCAAAAAGAAATTGATGAGTGTCTTATCAAATTAGATGGAACACCTAATAAGGCTCGACTAGGTGCTAATGCTATCTTGGGTGTATCTTTAGCAGTAGCGAAGGCGGGGGCAAATTATAATAAACTACCATTGTATAAATACATAGGGAGTGGAACTACATTGCCTATACCTATGATGAATATTTTGAATGGCGGTAAGCACGCAGACAACTCCGTTAATATTCAAGAATTTATGATTGTACCTGTGGGGGCAAAAAGTTTTGAAGAAGCGATGCAATTCTCTACTGATGTGTATAGGAATTTAAAAAGCATCTTAAAAGAAAATAATTTGTCTTGTGGTGTGGGTGATGAGGGCGGTTTCGCTCCTAACCTAACACACGATGAGCAGGCATTACAATTATTGGTGGAGTCTATAGAAAGGTCTAATCTACAACTATATGATGATGTCGCTATAGCATTAGATGTAGCAAGTACTGAAATGTACAATGCCGCTAAAGAACACGGCAAAGAGAATTGTTATTATTTCTGGAAGACTGGTCAACTCTTTGGTAGTGAAGAATTAGTGAGATACTATGAGCGTTTAGTTAATGCCTACCCTATAATTAGCATTGAAGATGGCGCAAGCGAAGAAGACTATGATACTTGGAAGGCACTCACACAAGCGCTTACTAATAAAATACAATTAGTGGGCGATGATTTATTCGTAACTAACAAAGATAGAATTAAGATGGGCATAACAAAAGGCATTGCTAATTCTGTCTTAATTAAACCAAATCAAATAGGCACGCTTACTGAGACTATAGAAGCGATAGATGTCGCAAAAAATGCTGGATACAAGACTATAATCTCACATAGAAGCGGAGAAACGGAAGATGTAACAATCGCTGATTTGGCTGTAGGGTTGTCGCTAGGGCAAATCAAAACGGGTGCACCTTGTCGAAGTGAGAGAGTCGCTAAATACAATCAATTATTAAGAATTGAAGAAGAAATCAAAGGGTAAGGTAATATATGATAAAACTATTTTCAAGAACTGTAAATAATGATAAAATCTTGAAAGATTCCGTAGTCGAAATTGAAGGAATAACTCAAGATAATTTCTTCAATGTAATATCTACAATCTGTGAAGGGTTAGATTTGTCAACGCCTGTCGTACTAGATAAACATTATAAGCAAATGATAAAGTTCAATCATTGTGAATTTTTGGCTAACGAATTTTTGGAAAGTGTGGACTTCAAAAAATTCATTGTCGAGATAATAGATGACAAAAAAGATAATACAATGAATTTTGATTTTGATTATTAATTAAAGTCTACGGTGTATAAAATATGCAAATATTGTCAAAAATTCACTTAAGGTGATTTATGATAAATAGAACTAATAATATGACCATAGAAGAGATAAAACAAGAGATAGAGAAATTAAAGGGTAAAAAAATTCTTATGTCTGTCAATCAAGGTCGCAAGAAGTTTGTCAACTTTGAAGGCATCATACAAGATACCTATAAGTCAATCTTTGTTGTAAAACTCATTGAGAATAAAATAACAAAATCTAATGATAAAATGACAAATAATAGTAGTGCTATTGACAAATTGCAAAAAGTTATTGAAGAGAATTCAACAAATAATCAACACTCATTGATAGATAATGTAAATAAAATAGAGTCGACACGCAGAGAACCTGAAGACAAAAATTCTTTTTATGATGTGCCACCTATTATAGAAACGCCAAAACCTACAAATGTTGATTTAAGAACATATAGTTATATTGATATTTTGTGTGGAAATGTGGATATAGATGGATTTATGTCTAGGTAATTTGATTTGCTATTTGTTAAGTTATATACTATGAATATAGTGTAAAATATCTATATTAAATTAAGAATATATAATAATTATAATATACTAAGACAAATATTGTTGTAAGCAACACTTTAGGTGGGCTTCAATTTGGTATTTGTCTTTTTTTATATAAATATTAGTTAAAACTTTATATCTAATAAAAAAATAAAAAAAATATCATTATTTAATAAATTAACATAAGATAGTAAATAGTTATTATAATATGGTAAATAGTTATCGTTATATAAAAATAGTTAGCATAATCTTATAAGTACTTAATTAATGAATAAATGGTTAGCATAATATCATAAAAATATAACATTACATAATTAATATTTAGTATTATCTCGAAAATAGTTATCAATAGATAGAATTATGAATTATTAAATAACTTTTTGACATTATATAATTCATTATAAATAGTAGTCATAATTTTAGGTGCTATCACATATTGTATTATATAAATGCGGAGGAGCAAAAAATGGCAAATAAACCAAACATAAATACTATTGATGCATTAAGTGGAATGAATGTCATCAAAAAGCAAAAACAAATTGAATGTTCATCATTGGCGACTAATTCAAAGAATGTGCTATCAGTAACAGCAAGCCCTGTGCTAGAGAAATGCGACAGGGAAGGTAAGTTCATAAAACTAGAAGGTGTTGTGTACATTAAGATTTTGTACGAAGATAATGACGGTGCTAATTGTGTGATAGACAACAAGTGCAGTTTTGCAGAGATAATTGATGCAGGAGACAATGCGGGCGAATTCTGTTGCCTCGGGCAAGTTAACTTGTGTGATTTAGAGTTCTCATTATCAAGTACTGATGAGATTAAGATAAATGCAGTTTTAAATTTTGAGATATGCGTATTTAAACAAAATCAAGCGAAACTTGTAGAGTGCGACAATGAAGATTTCTTTGTATTGCCTAGTGAAGTTAGGATATCAACTTGTTTAGCAAATGGTAGAGAGAATTTTGTACAAAGTTATGAAGTAGATTTGGGTAAAAATGTCGCTAGGGTACTAGATTGTTATGCGGTACTTAATCAAAAAGGCATATCAGTTGAGAATGGTAGCATTGTATTAGATTGTAGTGTAAACAATACAATTATCTATGAAATGAGCGATGAGAATCTAACATTGTCTAGTATTTGCAATACTTTTGACTTCAAACAAACAATAAATGTAGAAGATTGTAATATCGATTGTAGGGCAATGAGTAAGGTTAACCTATTGACTGACAAACTACAAGTTATTTGTGAAGAAGTGGAAGGCAATATGCTTGCTAGAATAGATTATCAATTCCTAGCACAATACTTAGTATTAATGGAGAAGAGTGTCAACAGCGTACTAGATGCCTACAGCACAACTAATGAGATAGAACTACAAAAATACGAGCAAGGTGTAGTACATTATGTAGGGCAAGTGTATAGTAATGAGAAGATTGATACAAATCTTGTGCTAGACAATGAGAATAAAACCATTGAGAAGATATTTACTTACACTTGTAATTCTGTAGATTTAACAAAATTAATATATGACAATGACAATGTTCTAGTCGAAGGTGTCGCTTATTGTAATATTGTGTACGAGAACTTTGATAGAGAGACACAACTCAAAGGTAATGCTTCTATTGTAGCGGAGATACCATTCTCTACTAAGGTTCATATGGAAGGGCTACACGAGAACGACATTATATTAGGTAAGGCTTCTCCAACTTCTTTGGATGTAAGAATCAAGCGCTCACAAGAGTTAGATATTATAGCGGAAGTTAAGATAGAGATTGACGCCGTTCGAAATAGTCAAATAGATTTGGTGGAAGATATAGAGATAGGGGAACCAAAAGTTGCGAGCGATTGTGCATTGAGTATATATCTAGTTGAGAAAGGCAAAACTTATTGGGATGTCGCTAAACAATTATCAATAGATGTTGAAGAATTACAGAAACAAAATATTGAAGTAGCGTTGCCTAGTGAAAATAATGAGAAGATAGTCTATTATAGACAATTAGTGTAATATTAAGTTATTGTATTAAATATAGGTTAGTGCATAAAATATAGAATAGTGTATAAAAAATATAGGTTAGTGTATAAAAAATATAGTATAATGATAAAAAACTTTATGTTAAGCATAAAGTTTTTTTATAATATATTTTTTATAATAGTTTTTGTAATTATCAATAATTAGTTAAATTTAATAATTTGACTAATAATTTTATTAAGTATGAGATTAATAATCTAAACTAATATTTATAATAAATTTCGTATGTTATGGTTATGTATAATAAATCTATATTTAATTATATTATAAGTAATATACTATATATTTTAAAATCTATGTTGTTGTAATGAAATTTAATATATGAAATATAGTCTACAAAATATTATATAGCGGGGCAATGATAATTACCTTTAATTATTTAGACCTATGATGTCAAGTATAACTTCTCTTGCTAATAATATGCCAGCAACTGAAGGAACAAAAGCATTGCTAGATATAGTTTTGTTATTTGAGTTAGGAATAGGCTTCTCAGTCGAGAATAGGCATTTAACATTTTGTATATTTAGTTCCTTTAGTCTATTTCGCATAACTTTTGCAAGTGGGCAAGTATGAGACTTGTATATATCATCAATTTTGAATAGTAGTGGGTTAAATTTATTGCCTGTACCCATACAAGATATAACCTTCGTATTAGATTGTTTGCATTGACTAATAATCTTAACTTTAGCATCGACATCATCTATAGCGTCTATTACATAATCAAATTCTCCAAAGTTAAGACAATCTTTGTCTACGCCGTATTGTATTTTGTAGCAATGTAATTGTATATTAGGGTTTATGTCCTTGAGCCTATCATAACATACTTGAACTTTGTCTTTGTTAATTGTGCTATGCAGTGCTAGAATTTGCCTATTAATATTGCTAATATCTATGATATCTTTGTCAATGAGAGTGATTTCATTAACTCCACTTCGTGCTAATACTTCAGCACAATAACCACCAACACCCCCTAAGCCAAAGAGTGCTATATGTGATTTTTGTAATTTTGTCAAATTGTCTTGTCCAATTTGTTGGATAAATCTACCTAAAAAGTCTGTCATTTTTATTTCTCCATTGTCTAAATATTTATGTGATATTAATTGCGTTATATATAATTGTAAATGAAAATATTACATTGTTAAATAAAAATATATTACATTGTTAAAAATTGTAGTGAGATAATATTACAAAATTTAATATAATTCTAAAAATTTTAATAATAAAAAAGTATTATCAATTATCAAAATATTTATAAATTATGAATATTAAATAATCTTTTTGCATTATCTGCTGTCATATCTACTATATCTTGTAGAGAAACATTCTTTAATTGTGCTAGCATTTCTGCCACATAGTGTATATTAGCGGGTGTATTTGTCTTTGACCTACCAAAGCCTTTGGGTAACATAGAAGGGGAATCAGTCTCTATTAGTATTGATTCTAGCGGTATAGATTGTGCCACTTTTCTAATTGTGTCATTTCTCTTGTATGTTATATTGCAGGCAAAAGAAATGTAGAATCCTTTATCTATAAGTTTCTTAGCGTTCTCTAAATTATTTGAATAACAATGTGCTACCCCTATAACATTGTATTTATCTATTATATCTAGAAATTTTGTATAACTTTCTTCGCCAACTAGATGTACAATTATAGGTAAAGACAATTCTTGTGCTAACTCAATTTGTCTAATTAATATATTTGTTTGACTGATAAAATTATCAAATCTTGTATCAAGTCCTATCTCGCCTATAGCGACAATGTCATTATGATGATTGATTATAAAATTCTGTACTTTATCATCATATTGATAATAATATTGTGGATGAATGCCCAAGGCACAATGGAATTTTGAATTAGTGCGACATATATCGAGTGAAGTTTGTAGATTACTTACATTATATGATGGCACAACAATATTAGAAATGTCTTGCGTAACTAATTCTAAAGAGTCTATCGGTATATCAAATATATGTGCGTGGGAGTCAAAATACTTTATGTTATTTATTTCGTTCATAAGTTAATTATATCATATTTTGTGAAGTTTATATTATTTTATTTGAAAGTTTCGCATATTTTTGCTATAAATAAAGATTAATTTAGTAACTTTAAGAAATAATAACAATAATACATTAAAAAATTATATGTAGCAAAAAAATAAAAAAATGATATTGACTAAATATGCAAAAAATAGTATAATTATATAAAATAATAAAAAAAAGGAAAGAAGCAATATGCCAAGATATCTTAAAGGAAAGAAAATTGTTAATAAGGGGGCTAACTTACATAGAGAATTTCAAGACAAATCTAAAGTGTATAGTTCTAATGGTAAACCTACACATATAAGTTTGTTAGCAGATAGATTCAAAGAAAGTGAGTTGCATTCTCTTAGACAAAAAAATATCAATATTAAGGACTATAGATTTGCGATTTCGCCTAATTTCACTATTTATAATTTATCAAAATTAGGATTTGAAACTCAATTCAATTTTGTATTTACTGAAGAAGATTTGCAAAGTATGTTGAGTGCTCCTAAGACTTTAATTGCCGAGAATAGTTTTGCGGTCAAAGATATATATGATGATGAGTACGCTATACATAGGTTCTATTTAATAGCACCTAGTCTTGTAAGTACAGAATTGCCTGTTCTTTATAGAATGAGTGTTCAAATATCTAAGTCGAATACATATAGTATTAGTTTGCAGGCTATAGTCGGTGGATGTCGAGATGGTGCGGTCAACTTGTTGAGAATAGATTCTCCGCACAAAGTCATAGGCGAGAATGAAGATTATTATATAGATAAGCCACATATTCATAAAGCACAAGCATATAAGGCGAACAAAAAATTTGAACATATGCCAAAAACTATGATTGATGATGGAGTAGATAGTGTAGAAGATGCACTGAAATTATTCTTTAATCTTAGCGGGGTTAAATATAAGGTTACTTCATTAAATGAACCTAAATTATTTAAAATAATTGATATCTTAAATAAAGATAAAGCACATACTGTCGTTAATGAAATAGATATTACAAAATTTGTAGACAAAATAGCAGACACTAATATTGAGAATTTAGAATTGCGAGAATTTGTGAGAAGGAAGAGTAATAGGGAAGTTACACTTGCTGATGTGGAGTTAATTTAGAAAGTAGAATGAAGGTGTTAAATGGAAAATAAAATTTTTGAGAGATTATTAGAAGAAATTAAAGATTGTGATATTAATAAAGTTAATGAAATAGTAAAAACATTTAATGAACAATGGAATAAAAATTGTATTGAGAATGAATTTTATTCACTTTATACTAGAAAAAAATTCTATGATGCATTGTGTGATAGAATTGTGGAGAATGGAACTTATCCATTAGAATTGCACAAAATACTTGTCGATAACTTATCCGCAGATAATGTTGTGAAGTTATCTAGTAGCGTTGTAGTAGAACCTGAGTTAATAAGAGATTATGAGAATATATTTATTCAAGATGATGATTATACATCTTGTGCTAAATTAGTGAAGGTGAAGGGTGCGGATTGTAAAAGATTGGCATCGGTAGTTGTTAAATCTAATAATGTTGAAGACTTTATGGACTTTGTGAAGAATTGTCCTGATTGTAATATTAAATTATTTAAAGAGAAAATATTAGTATTACTTCGTACGGCTAAGAATGACAAATTATACTTGAGAAGACAAAATGCTTTCAATAAATTAAGTCAAATTGAGAAGGAAAGAAACAAAGAAGTAGATTGTCAAAAGTAGTAATTTATCATAAATATGTTTTTTGTTATTTAATATAATTTCAATAACTTAATATAAATTATTTGTTGTTACAAGTGTTAAAGTACACAAATAGACTAGGTATTCGCCTAGTCTATTATGTAATGTAACACAAAATTTAGTCTATAGCATATTTACAATTTTGAAGGGTTGATTGTGCATAATGCGATGTCTACCTTATTTATGTCTATGTATTAAACAAATAGACTAGGTATTTGCCTAGTCTATTTCTTATATAATATTAATTTTGTGTAGTTGTTGAAGTCGTCGATTGTTGAGAACTTAAGTTATCTACAATAGTTTTTATTTCTAATATTTGTTTTTGTAGATTTTGAATATTCGACTTTAACCTTTTCTCTAATTCATTGATTGAATCTTCTAGATTCGCTAATTGAATATATAGGTTATTCATATTTCTCCTTCAGCATAATATCCACAAAATAATTATACCATATCTTGTCAAGTGCTTTGGTATGGTTGCAAAAATATATATTATATGATATACTACATTAAGGAGTTAGTTATGAATAAAGCAGTTGACAAAGAGTTGTCTATGGAGAAGGTTTTAGTCCAAAATGACAACAACAAAGTACAAGCAGATAATGGCAATGCGAATGCAACTAAATATGAATACAAAAGGGAAGATTGTGAGAAGGGGTACCTTACTGACCCTAAAGAGATAGAAGAATTTATTAGAAATCAACAAATAGATATCTATCAAAATGCTCTATTAGGCGAGTATGATAATGATGGGACATATTTCATACCGGATGAAATAGTTGATGAACTTGTTAAATCACATAAAGTCATAACAAATAAGTATGAGAACTATATATTTGCTCAGTCAGTGAGACCTATAGGCAAATATGGGGTCGCTAAATTTTTTATAACTGTTTCAAAACTAGACAATAAACTCATAGCGACATTGACATTTGTTGAACCTGTACAGAAGATTAATAAATTAGTAATCAATGCTCAGTCGTTTCAAATCGCTTCTTTTGTCGGCGAAGGTGGCGAGAAATTCTATTATGATATGAAAAGAGAATTTAACATAGTAGATGATGATTTTGTTGTGCCTAGCGACAAGGATAAGTTCGAGTATGCTTTGAGAAGGAAGAAACAAAGGGAGTCTATATGGGAAGAGTCTTTGGAGAGCATAGAAAGAACGGAGAAAGAAATATTTAACAAACGAATGGAAGTCTTGAACAAAATGGACAACGAATATACTAAAGGGTTGTTAGAACTATTTGATGGCGAGATGAAGAAGAAAGGTTCATTCTTTAACAAAGCGGAGAACAAGTACACTTGTATGAATCAACTGCTAGATGAGTGTATCGCTGTAATGTCTGGGAGATTTCCTGAGTTCGAGAGAAAAGCATTAGATAGGATGAGAGATGTAACTAGAATATATGGGGATGAACAAAAACAATTAATCGACATTGCTAAGACTAAAGTCGCACAAAAAGTAGCGAGTGAGAAAGCCCCTAAAACAATTTCTCTACCTAGTAAAGAACACAGCAAAGAAGAAGTTAAGAAAGAACCACCTAAGATTGTTAGACAAAAAGAACAAAGGAATTTTGTTCAAGAGAAGGATATCAATAGAGTTAATACATTGGGCAATCTCAATGCGATAAATGGATTAAATGATATTCATATTGAACAACAAAATAGTGTCGAGAGTCAAATACAAGGGTTTATTAAAGATACGAGAAATGCTAATCGTGTGAAGAATAAAGATGATGAGCGAGTTATGTAGTTTATTCTTAATGTCTAAATTAGACTACAAAATTTTTATATCTTATTATTCAATAATACTGCTTTATTATAAAAATAACTTATGTCTTAATTTGTAAGAATTATAGATTTTTAAGACATAAGGACTTAACTTTTGTGTTAAAACAATGATTATTTGTAAATACCACCAAAATATAAATTTTTGGTGGTATTTTTCGTTAATGAGTATTTCATAATTATAAAAAAGATTATATAGTTTAGTCTATCTAGTCATAATGTAGTTTTAATCAAAAAAAGACTTTATCCTATTTTAAGTGTCTATATTCACTTAATAGATAAAGTCTTATTATTAACATTGTCATTAATTTATTGTGTAATTTAATAAGATAATTCGTTAGTTAGAGTTTTATATTATCAGCATATTTATTGTGTTACAAAACTATCTAACTTAATTATTTATTTCTAATGTGCTTGAGTGATCTACAAATTTATCTGCGACATCTAATTCTTTCATCTCTTCAGTAAGGAAATCTTTGTCGCATAATTCAGCATTGACAAGAACTTCTTTGAATTTTTTGAGATGGTTTTGTAACTTGTGTTTAAATTCATTGTCTACATTCTTAAGGTGTTCAAAAATTATTTTTGATTTCTCATCGAATTCTTTAGCACCTAAACTTTGAAGTTGTATTGTCATTTGTCTATAGTTCTCATACTCTTTTTTGTTTTTTGATTTAACATATTCGCTGTATGATTCATCAGTTAACACACTCTCAGCAGGGATACTATCGCTTAATGCTGTAGTAGCACTCAATGGAGTCTCAGTACTCATTGACACTAGATGTAATTTATTTTTCTTATAATTAATAAGAGAGAATGGGTGTTCAGTTTTATTTAAGTGTCTAATTAAGGTTACTTTGTCATTATTGAAGTCTACTGATTCAACAGAGTATCCTGTTATAGCGAAATACTTAAATTCATTTAATATATCATTTCTATTAGTTTTTATATTATTCAAATTAGTCATTTAACTCACTCCTTAGTAGTGATTATTTTTATAATCAAACATATTTTAGCATATTATAATTATTTTGTCTATATGTTTTGTAAAAAAAGTTTAAAAAATAAAAATTTAGTATGTATTGTTTTTTTTATTTTCCACAAAATAACACTATAAGGAAGGATGATTTGGACAAATTAACTAACAAGGAAATTAAGTCAATCTTTGTAGACAAATTTCACAATTCAACAGATTTTAAAGTTCGTGAATTCGTGTCTTTACAAAAATTTGATAGTATACTATTCTTTTTTGACAACATAGTTGATGTAAAACGACTAGATAAGGAAGTTATTGAGAAATTAATGCAAGATTCACAAGAAGTAGCGGTGGATGATATTGTGAACTATGCTTGTAGGTGTTGTATCACTGTTGGGCAGGGCGAGATTTTAGACACAGTTAGTGATGCGGTCGAGAAATTGTTAAATGGTTTCTGCGTTTTGTACTTCAATAAATGCGGTAAATTTCTTTGTTTCGATGTCAAAAATTTTCAATCGAGAAGCATTGCTGAACCGCCTACAAGTGCGGTTCTCAAAGGTCCACGAGAAGGGTTCAATGAGAGTATAGCGACTAACATTATGCTTCTTCGTAAGCGACTAAAAAATAGCGATTTAGTAATAAGTCAAATGCCTGTAGGCAAGTATAGTCAAACGCAGGTTGCTATAGTATACATAGATAGCATAGCGAGCGATGAAGTCGTTAATAAGGTAAGTAAGAAGATTCAAGAGATTGATATCGATGGAATTATTGATTCATTCTATATTCAAAAAGCACTTGAAGAGAGAAGTTATTCACTTTTTCAACAAGTGGGCACGGCAGAGAAACCCGATGTCATAATGTCAAAGTTGCTTGAAGGTAGGGTCGCTATCATAGTCGACGGGTCGCCTATTGTATTGACTGTTCCTTATCTATTAATTGAAGACTTACAAAGTAGCAATGACTATTACTTTGCTAGGGCACCACGAGTTACATTCTTAAGACTTTTGAGAATGTTTGGTATATTGATTGCTATATATTTGCCCGGCATTTATGTAGCAGTACAGGTATTCCATTATAAAGTACTGCCTTACAAATTTTTGGTTACTATCACTAATGCGACACTTGGCATACCTTTCACGCCTTTGGTTGAGATTCTATTCATTATATTATTATTTGAAGGACTGACTGAAGCAAGTCTAAGGATGCCTAGTTATCTAGGTTTAGCACTGAGCATTGTGGGGGCGTTAATTTTGGGCGACACTGCGGTCAATGCGGGGTTAGTAAGTTCGCCTGCCGTTATGATTGTCGCATTGACGGGCGTACTTTTATTCACTGTACCTGACCAAGAAGCGCAATTATCTATTCTAAGACTTATCTTCACTTTGGTAGGGGGGATTCTTGGATTATATGGCATAATTTGTGCTTCAGTATTCTTAATTGCATACTTAACCAATTTAGATTCTTATGGAACGCCATTCCTAGCGCCTTATGCTCCAAATGTCAGAGAAGACAAAAAAGATGGTTTTAGAAGATACGATTTGCGAGCAATGAAGTATAGACCAAAGAGTATTCCAAATAAGAATAAAATTCGTTTAAAAAAATTATAACAAGGAGTGATATATGATTAAAGATATAACAGGGCGACAAGCCATAGTGATGATGGCGATTGTTATGTGCGCGACAAAATTTTTTATACTGCCGAGTAATCTTATCACAAATGGGCATCAGTCAGTGATATATGTAATGTTGTTATTCTTTGTTATAGAGTTTTTGTTACTGCTTGTTATGGTTAGAGTGTCAATGCTACATCCTGATAAGACTTTCTATCAACTACTTACTGAGAGTGTCGGGGTAGTTATCGCTAAGATTGTGTATTTATTGTTCTTTTGTTTTTTTATAATAAAATTGAGCATCAATATTATTGAGACTTACACATTTTTCTTAGGAACATTATACGATGAACTATCAAGCGTGTTGTATGTATTACCTATTCTTCTCCTAGCATTCTATATGACATATATAGGGTTAAGGTCAATAGGTCGAAGTGCTGAACTACTTTGGGTCTTTGTATTCTTGGGGTTAGCGGTAACTTTAATTGTCGCTATACCTAATGCTGATTTTGGGTATATGTTGCCTATATTTGACGGCGGAGCAAACAACGCTATAACTATATTGTCTAATAACTCCCTTTGGTTTGGCGATTACTTTGTGTATTTATTCTTTTTAGGCAAAATAAAATTTGACAAAAATTATTTTCCTAAATTTGCAATAATAAGCGGGCTAGTTATGCTGGGTATTGTGTTTTTTATGACACTATTTTATTGCATATTCCCTTATATATCAGGTATTGTTCATTATGGAGTATCTGATATTACACACATAACTACTCATATTAATAATATAGGACAATTAGATTGGCTCAATGTTACTTTGTGGACTTTCGCTTCCATTATTCAAACAGTGATTTTTGCATATTGTGCGGAGCGTTGCCTAAGTGATTTATTTAATATCAAATACAAGTATCTATCAAGTTCTATATCTTTAATTATCTTAGTAGTTGTGCTTATGCTCTTAGATTTTAGACTGACCAAACTCATTATGTTTGTTCAAGGACCTGTCCACTTCTTATTCCCTGTATTGCTCGTTATAGCATTAAATATTATCACTGTTCACTTTATCGTTAGACATAAAGAAAAAAGACAAAAAAAATTAGCGGGGGTCATCTATGATTAGTAGAGTTGTTAGAAAAATTTATATCGCTATTCTCATAATCGCTCTTATTCTACTACTGCCTGTCTCAATGGGACTACCACAACAAACGCTAGACAGGTCATTAATCTTGGCTTTTGGAATCGACAAGGCGGGAGATGAATTCGAAGTCTCCGCTCAGGTTATGGTGCCCGAGTCTAGTCAAAGCGGGTACAAAGAAAAAAGGGAAGTCAAATCTAATAAAGGGTCAACTATTGATAAGGCTATAGCGAGTTTACAATTAAATGAAGGTAAGGAGTTAGCAGTAGCACACGCCAATATTTTAGTTGTTAGTGAGAGTGCCGTAGGTGAAGATATTAACATTATTTTGGACTATTTCATTAGAGACAAAGATATTGGGTACCTAACTATCGCTATAACTCCTGATAGTGCTAAAGAATTACTTACCATTTCTTCTCAGGCAACTCAAGACAAAGATTCACTACTGAGGTTAATTAGTTATAATAATGAATATATTTTTGGGACCGAGTCGACTTTGAATAAAGTATTATTTGGGTATTATTCTCCTTCACAAACAAGTTTAATAAGTAGACTAACTCTAAAAGGCGAAGAAAGTTCAGGCACTGAAGAGCAGCAAAGCGGGCAGACAGGGCAACAATCTTTAGCAAGTAGCGAAGGACAAGGACAAGAGAGTAGCACTCAATCAGCCCCAAAACAAATTGCAAATGATGGGTCTTTGGTAATACTCAAAAATGGTAAAATTATTACAGCGCTTTCGCCCCTAGAGTATCGTGGTTTCCATTGGTTGATGCCAACTGTGTATTCTTCTTTTATTGAATTACAAAATATTAATACGGATACGCTAAATAATGCTACTGTTATGCTTGATATAGTCAATAGTAAAGATGACATAGAGTATGAATTAACTAATGACAACAAATTATTAATAAATTTTCATACCACGCTAGAATATCAAATATCAAGCGTTCAGCAAGACAAATACATTAGCAATAATTATGCTGAATACCTTAATGATGGTACCAAAGTTATAGAGAGTGCCCTTCAAACACTCATAGATAGCGAAGTTCAAAGTGCATTAAAATTATCTAAAGATTATCAAATAGATATTTGGAATATTTATGATAAATTCTACCAAAAATATGGCGATAAATTTGTTAAATATGTCGAATTAAATGAAGGCGACTATCTTAAAGATTTACAAATAATAGTAGATGTTAAAGTTAAGGAAAGCAAAATTTAATACAATATTTATAATAAAACAATTTATAATAAAACAAAACGCATTTAGACAGTCTCAATATTGCGGCAAATGTACCTTTATTATGATATTATGACAAAAAGTTATATGATATTCAATATAACCCTAGCATTGTTAAGTAGTGCCTATGAATAAATTATTTTATGAATATTTAACCTTTGATAAAATGTATGTGTGTTATGAATGTCTAAGGTTAAAAATACCTTTGTTTAGAATAAAATACTTCTCACTAAAAATGCAATAAATATGCAAATAATGAATATATTTTGAATTAATACAAAAACTACATTTGGAGGTAAAAAATGGCTAATATTAAAATTATATTGAATTGGATAGCATTCATAATATTGATGATAGGTGGTCTTAATTGGGGACTTGTAGGAATATTTAATTTTAATCTTGTCGAATGGATATTTGGCGGTTATAATGCTGGTTCAATCATTATCTACATTCTAGTTCTTTTGTCTGCTTTGTGGTTAGACATAGCGATGATTATGGACAAATCAATTAGATTTTTTGACAAAAATGTATAAATTAAAATGCTAAACTTAACTGTTTAGCATTTTTTTTAGTATTTACGCCTGCAAGTTGGGTAGAGAATGTAGGGGATTTTCCATACCCCACACAACAAAAACAATGCAAGGGAACTACCCGTTTCCTTACCAACCTTAGGCAAGGGGACTTCCCCTTGACCTGTGTACTATGGGTACACATACCGAACTTTGGTACGAGTACTTTAAGTATTTTGCTTTTTGCTGGCGCAAAAAGTAAATAACATAGAGTCTTACGCAAACAAGTTGGGTAGAGAATGTAGGGGATTTTCCATCCCCTACGACCCCAGTACAAGAGCAGGACTCTTGACTTGTGTACTAAAGGTACATTGAATGTACTTTAGTACGCAAGATTCAAAGAATATTGCTTTTTGCTCTCGCAAAAAGTAAATATTTTTAAGTTTTAAGCACAAGACTTGTGTTGTGTGTATAACCAAATAAACAGGTCAAGGACACTGTCCTTGCACTGGGGGTGTGGGGGATGGGAAATCCCCTACACAGCAAATATAGTGTAAGGGAACTACCCGTTTCCTTACCAACCTTTAGGCAAGGGGACTTCCCCTTGACCTGTGTACTATGGGTGCACATACCGAACTTTGGTGCGAAGTATAGAATTAGAATGAATAAATATTATTAATTATAAAGTTTATAAAAATAGGTTAAAATTGTTTGACTAAAAAGTTTTATATGTGGTATACTAACAATGATAAACAAAAGAAAGGAGAGAGTATATTATGTTACAAGAGATAAAAAATGCTGGGGGGGGGGGGCATTCTAAGACCCAAGAAATAGGGCAAAATAACACTAAAACAATACATAATGACATAACTTATGATAAGTTAAATAAAAATCAAAGAAACGATATATTCAATGATATTGATAACTTAAATTGCAAGAGAAATTCGCTTACAACTAACATAGATAATGAGTCTCACGCAAAAAGTGTCAATGAAGTTGATTCAAAGAATACTTATAAGAAAGTTATAAATCTAAATACATTAGATACAAATAATAAAATAAATAAAAAACTAAATAATGCACACAATATTACCGAAATTGAATTTGCTAGAGACAGTGCAGATTATAGTATGCGAGCAAACAATGGAGGTAATGAAATGCGCAAACAAGATAGATACAACGAAATAAGTGAAATAAGAGCGGAGACTAGTATAGATAACAATAGTGGTCTTTTTGTGAATACTAATGTAGCGAATACGAACTACAGTAAAAATATAGCGAATAAGGCAAATAGTACTGTACACAATATAGACACAGCGAGTGTAATAAATGCTACAACAAATAATAAAGTCTCAAACGCTAGCAGTACAAATGTGGTGTCAAACGCAATATGTGCAAAAACTAAAGTAGACACAATGAAGTCAAAGAATAAAACTAATACTCTCACAAATAGAGAAGAGAAAGTCTTATCTAGAGCACAAGCGCTACACAAGCGAGCAGGATACATACGCCCTAGAGTGTTACAAAGTGTGAGCATAGGTGCACAACACACAAATACCCTTATGCGCTCTACAGTACAACTAGTATTGTGGTTATTGGCATTTGTGTTAAGTACAATGATAGTGTACTTTACAAATACCAATAATGGATTTAATATGAATAATGGAGTTATAGCAGTAGAAAGTACACCTGATGATGGAACAACTTCTACAGGTTTTGCAGGCGGTACAGGAGATCCCGACAACCCATACCAAATAGCAACGCCTATGCAATTAAGGTATCTATCACAAAATCAATCAACATTAGATTTGAGTAAATCATATACCTTAACAGCGGACATAGTATATGAGTGCGATGAAGATGTTGAAGCAACTGCCCGCTGGACCACTATAGGTACGGAAGATTTTCCATTTGGAGGCGCATTTGATGGTAATGGGCATAGTATTACTTTTACTCAAACTATACATATTACAAGTTCTTCAGGGATTGCATATGGCGGAGTGTTTGGAGTTGCTAATTTTGCTACAATATCTAATCTAGGAGTCAACTGGCAACTAGGACTAGAAATTTCTTCTTCTGCTGCCTATGCCGGGGGAATTGCGGGCTATGCTTATATTTCAACCATCAGCAACTGCTATAACACTGGAGCAGTAAGTGCAGTTGGTTCAATGAGATCCTATGCTGGGGGAATTTCGGGGTGGCATGAAGATACGGAAATAAGTGATTGTTATAACACGGGAGCAGTGACTGCTACTGATTCAAGTTCTGCATATGCCGGAGGGATCTCGGGGCATGCTAGTTATTCCACAACCATCACAAACTGCTACAACACGGGTAGTTTAAGTGCAACTGCTTCAAATAATGCCTATGCAGGGGGAATAGTAGCAGATGATTTTCATGGTACAAATGACAATTGTTACTATTTAAATACTTGTGGTGGTAGTGGGATTGGGGAATCAAAGACAAAAGAAGATTTACAAAAGCAAGATACATATACTAATTGGGACTTCACAACTATATGGGGAATAAACGCAGGGGCAAATAGTGGTTACCCTATATTGATAGATTTAAGCAATGTAACTATTACTTATCAAATAGATAAGGATGATAGCAGTCAAAATGTAACTGATACTTACAATTTTGCTCAAAGTGCTAATATAACACTTAAAGACAGTAGTACATTTACTAAAACAGGATATAAATATACACAATGGACTGATGGCACAAACTACTATGATTGTAATTCTGCACAATTTTTTGATAAAGATATCACTTTATACCCTGTGTGGGAAATTGATGCATATACCATAACGTTTGATATAACAACAAATGGTGGTAGTGGAAATGCTCCTACTGCACAAACTGTTAATGCTGGAGACAGTGTACAATTTCCAACTGGTAATTACAAAAGCGGATGGACATTTGTAGGGTGGAATACTGATGCTAATGCTAAGACTGCATTACCTAGTTATACTCCAACAGGGAATGTAACACTATATGCAATATATAGTAAGGTATTGACAGCGAATTTCTATCAACTAGATGGTACGAATGATGCGGAAACGATAATAATATATAATAATGAAACGAGTGGGCAAATAACAGCACCTACAATAAGCACAAGTGGAGTATCAGGTAATCCGCAAGTTGTTGGTTGGGCAAGTTCAAATACTTCTATAAATTCAAGTCTAGCACAGAATACAAGTACAACAATAAGCGGTAATGTTAATTATTATGCGGTGGTAAGTTATACGGTAACAATAAGTTACAACGGCAATGGTCATACAGGCGGTTCAGCGGTAGCAAGTTCTACAGGTACAGCATATAAGACAGCAAGCGGAAATTCTACACCAAATATAACTAAATCAAATATAACAATAGCACAAAATACATTTACTAAAGACAACTACACATTCATAGGTTGGGCAGATTCAACAGGTGCGACAAGTGGCAAATATACAATAGGTACAGCATATGAATTTGAAAGTGATAAGACACTCTATGCGGTATGGCAGTCAAATTATGTAGGAGTAACATTCAATATCACAACGAATGTAGGGGTTATATTCAATGTGTATGATAATTTAGGTAACTTTGTACAACAAATATATGTAGGTAAGAGCAAAAATAATGCAGAGCAGACAATAAGTACGCAGTTATTGAAGGGGGTAACATATACAATTAGAATGAGTGCTAACTACACAACAAATATTGTAAGTGCAAGCGGTGCTACACAACAAGGTAGAGAGTTATTATTGACTATAAGTGATAGTGGTAATATAATTACAATAAAGGTAACAGGCTTTAACGGGGGGAATGGTATTGTGGTTTAGTAAGTATAGTATTTGAGTATAATTAGATTATAATTAGATATAGTTATAGTATAGGTATTTGATTATTAGATATAAAATAATGTATACAATATGATAATTATGTATTTAATATGATAATATAAAGTATTAAATATTTAAGTAAAAGTATTTATAATACGAGATATTGCTACTAGATATTATCTCTTGCACTCTTAAATATAATATTATAGTAGTAATAATATTTGTTATGGGTTAAGAATACTAGATTTTATATAAGTTTACTTTGTATTTCCTTATTTCTTATTTTGT
>CALVIT010000011.1 GCA_944331845.1 uncultured Clostridia bacterium | reverse complement strand
AATTAAATAATTCTATATTATAAATATTTAACTATATAAACAAAATTTTTTATAAATATAGAAGGGGCGTATTGTTTAGTACTATATGTTGTCTATACTTAATAATATTTTAAAATTATGTTTTTTAATAAAATTAGTAGAATACAAAAAATATGGTGTATTATAAATTAATAATACACCATATTTTGTATTTTATATTGATTTGATAAGATACTTTATTGCAAATAATTTTATAAAATTGTCTTTAAATTGATATAATTTTTTATAAAAATGAAATTTTATTTAGCGTAGTAAGTTTGTTTATATAATATAATAATTTAGGAAAACTATCTACCTAATTCTTTGAAAGTATCAGCGATTATGTCCATTGCTTCATCCATCAATTCTTTTGTGTGAGTTGCTGTATAACTTGTTCTAATGATAGCATCGCCAACAGGTACTGCAGGACTAATAACAGGGTTAACATATACTCCATTCTCAAATAATTTTTTGCAAGCAATGAAAGTAAATTCATCATCGTATGTATTAATTGGAATTATTGGAGCGACTGATTCTCTAATGTCAATGTGTCTTTCCTTCATACCTTTACGGACATAGTCTGTGATTTCTTTAAGGTTTTTTACCATTTGTGGATTCTCTTTCAACAACTTAAGAGTCATTCTAGCACAAGCGACATTAGCAGGTGGCATAGAAGCAGAGAATATGAAAGGTCTTGAGTTGTGTCTTACATAATCGACGATTTCTTTCTTACCTGCCATACAACCGCCTAAACTTGCTAAAGACTTACTGAATGTCTCCATAATGATATCTACTTCATCTTCAAGTCCGTAGTATTCCGCCGTCCCAGCGCCTCGTTCTCCAAAAACGCCTAAACCGTGTGCATCATCAATCATAACTCTAGCATTGTATTTTTTTGCTAATCTAACAATTTCTGGTAGGTTACAAATGTCGCCACCCATACTGAAAACGCCATCGGTAACAATTAATATACCTTTATTGTCATCTACGCTACTTAATTGTCTCTCAAGGTCTTCCATATCATTATGTTCATAACGGTAGAGTTTTGCATAACTTAATCTACAAGCATCGTAAATTGAAGCGTGATTCTCTTTGTCTCCTATAATAACATCATTTCTGCCGGCTATCGCTGAGATAATACCTAAGTTTGTTTGAAAACCTGTTGAGAAAGTTATTGCATCTTCTTTGTGCAAAAAGTCAGCAATTTCTCTTTCTAACTCTTTGTGTATGTCCAAAGTCCCATTCAAAAATCTTGAACCAGAGCAACCAGAACCATACTTCTCTAATGCTTTGATGCCTGCCTCAATAACTGCTGGGTGAGAAGTAAGCCCTAGGTAATTGTTAGACCCCAACATAATTGTACGGTGGTTCTCCATTTGAACGACAATATCTTGTCCGCTATTTAATTCGTGGAAATAAGGGTAGATACCTTTTTCTCTAGCATTTCTTGCTACATCATAGTCGTAGCACTTTTGAAATAAATCCATAATTAACTCCTTGTGTTTTTAGTATAACATATTATGTTCGGTTTGACAAATAAATTTAATTAATATTTTTGATAGTTAAAATTTTTTGTAAAAAATGCCAAAATTTAACATAGCAAAAAATAAAATAAAAAAAATATTTTTATGATAAACACTTGATAAATATCAATAAATATAGTATCATATATGTTAATTAATGAATTGTAAAGGATAAAATATGATTGAATTTTGTAATGTCAAATTAGGTTATGTCAAGGAATACTATGCCCTATATAACCTTAATCTTAAAGTGTCAAATGGAGAGAAAGTCGCTATCGTTGGTCAACAAGATGATGGCAAGACAAGTTTTTTGCGATTACTTGCTAAATTAGAGAAGCCGACTTCAGGGGACATATATTATAATGATGTATTACTTGATAATATAGATTATTCCAAAGATTTATCTGTTGCATACTTAGCGCGCAGACCTATTTTGTTAACTTCTAGCGTTAGAAAGAACATAGACTTTGTTTTGAAAACAAGGAAAGTTAACAAAAATGACCGACAAGTCATAGTTGATAAAATTCTTGAAGACTTTGGGCTAAAAAGTATTGAGAAGACAAAAACAAAGAAACTATCAATGTACCAACAAAGACTTTTACAATTTGCGATGTTATCTGTTAGACCAAAGATTGACATATTGTTAGTTGATGATATCTTAGAAGGACTTGAAGATAGTGAGAAACAAAATATTCAAGACATATTATTGTCTTTTATGAAAAAAGACACTACAACTTTTTTTGCTACCACTAATGTTGATTTAGCAAAAACTCTTTGCGAAAAAATTGTTTACCTAAAGTTAGGGGCAATAGATAAAATTGAGAACAACAAATTAAAGATAAAACAATGAGGCAAATTATGACATCTAACGAAACTACAAATTATTTGAATAAGTTAAGAGATAATTCTTGTGTTTTAAATATAATGATGGACACAATGGGGCGAGAATGCCCAGATTGTTTGTACTCTATGCTAAATTCAAAAAATGTACAAAATATATTAGAAGATGAAGAACTTATGTCTACGGCACAAGCGTTCTTTGACAATAACCTAAATATCGCCATCACAAGTGAGAAAATCTTTATGCACAGGAATACTCTAGTGTATAGAATAGAGAAGATACATAAGGCGATAGGTTTGAATATTAGAGATTTTGATGATGCAATCACGCTAAAAACTTTAATAATATTGTATAATAACATAAAACATAAGTAAAATAGTGCTGATATTCAGCACATTTTTTGTATTGATTTGTTTTGAAAAATAAAAAAAATATAGTATAATTATCTTGTATATTTTATAATTATTTAGGAGATATGATGAAAATAGTTATTGATGGGTTTGGTGGAGATAATTCACCTAATGAAATTGTTAAAGGTGCTGTGCTAGCATTACAAAAATATAAAGATTTAGGAATTATTATAACAGGCGATAAAGACAAATTAGCAAATCTATTTGCTGAATATAAGCAAGACTTATCTAGAGTAGAGATTGTTCACACAACTGAGATAGTTATTAATGATGAGTCGCCAACTGAAGCAATTAGACAGAAGAAAGACTCTTCGCTTGTTGTCGCACTCAATATTTTAAAAGAAAGAGAAGATGTTTGCGGACTCGTGTCAGCAGGTAGTACGGGTGCAGTGCTTACAGGGGCTTTTATGAAAATAGGTAGAATGAAAGGCGTATCGAGACCTGCATTAGCACCTTTATTGCCGACTAAAACAAGGGGGCAAGTATTATTGATAGATTGTGGGGCAAATATGGATTGTAAACCTATTAATCTATGCCACTTTGCGTTGATGGGTTCTGCTTATATGAAAAATATGTGCAATATTGAGAACCCAAGAGTTGCTCTATTAAATGTAGGTGTTGAAGACAAGAAAGGTAATGAACTTTGTCACGAAGTTTTCCCGTTACTACAAAAATTGCCTATCAATTTTGTAGGTAATATGGAAGCAAGAGATTTCTTATCAGGCCAATATGATGTTGTTGTCGCTGATGGATTCGCTGGAAATGTTTTGTTGAAAGCATCTGAAGGTGCTATTCAAACACTTTTGAGCATTCTTAAGTCTGAGATTAAGGCAAGGAAAATGAGTATGCTAGGCGCATTGTTTATGAAAAAATCTTTCAAAGCGGTTAAGAATCTTATGGAATATGAAAGGTACGGTGGGTCTCCATTCTTAGGCGCTAAAAAGATATTGATTAAGTCTCACGGCTCTAGTTTCGCGCCAAGCATACTTGCTAGCATTAAAAAAGTTATTAAAATTGATAATAATAAATTATATGACAAAATAAAAAAACAAATTGAAGAAACAAAAGATATTTGTGATAGTTTGATAGAAAATAAATAATCGGTGAAATATGAATGTATTAACAATGAGCGGGGCGGATGAATTACAAAAGATTATAGGTTATAAATTCAAAAATGTAGAATTATTAGATAAATCTTTCACGCATTCATCTACCGCTAACTTATATGGATATGAAAGCAATGAAAGGCTCGAATTTTTTGGGGACAGCATTTTAAGTTTTATTGTATCGGAGAATCTATATCTTAAATCTTCTAATAATGAAGGCGATTTGTCTCATATTAGAGCGAATTTGGTCTCAGCAAATAGTCTAGCAAAGATTATTGATTCAATGCACATTGAGAAATACTACGGCGTAAATTCTCAAGTCGTTAAAATGGGCTTTCCAATAAATGTTAAAGCAGATTTATTTGAGAGTATATTAGGTGCTATCTATTTAGACGGCGGGCTACAAGAAGCAAAGAACTTTGTATATAGATTTATGGACTTGAGCGAAGATGCAATCAAGAAGGGAATGGGCAAGAACTTTGATGCTAAAACTAGGTTGCAAGAATTTTTGCAAAGTAAAGGAATAAATGATTTTTATTATCAAACGCTTGAACAAAGTGGTCCAGCACATAGTCCAACATTTTTGGTAGCATTATATGTGCAGGGCGAAGAAATAAGTAGAGCGCAAGGGCATTCAAAGAGAGCGTCAGAACAAATTTGTGCGGAGAAAGCACTAGAGAAATTAGATAAATAATAAGGTGAATTATGAATTTTAAAAGAATTGAAATGGCAGGGTTTAAATCATTCGCTGATAGACTTGAAATAGACTTCGACTCAGGTATCACTGCTATAGTCGGCCCCAATGGTTGTGGCAAAAGTAATGTAGCCGACTCAGTTCGTTGGGTGCTTGGTGAACAGTCAAGCAAGACTCTTCGTGGTAGCAGTATGCAGGATGTCATATTTAAGGGGACAGCAAGTAGAAAATCTTTATCCTATTGTGAAGTCTCATTAGTATTTGACAATTCTGACCACACTTTGAATATGGAGTACGATGAGATTATCATCACTCGTAAGTTGTATAGAAGCGGTGAGAGCGAATATGCTATCAATAGAACACCTTGTCGACTTAAAGATGTCGTTAACCTTCTTCACGACTCAGGCGTAGGTAGAGATGGTTATTCAATAATTGGACAAGGTAAGGTAGCAGAAATAGTAAATTCTAAACCAGAGAACCGCCGTGCAATCTTTGAAGAAGCAGCAGGTATAGCAAAATTTAAGTCTCGTAAGATTGAAGCGGAAAGGAAACTTGAGAGAGTACACGACCACCTAACAAGATTATCGGATATTGCATCCGAACTTGAGAGACAATTAAGCCCTATGAGAAAGCAGGCTGAAGATGCTAGGAAATGCCTAGCACTTAAAGATGAATTAAGAGTATTAGAAGTTAACGCATACTTAATTCAATGTGATACCGCTAACTCAAGAAGACAAGAAGTGCGAGACAAGATTCAAGCTATTCAAGAAGAATTGAGTGTTAAAGAACAGCAACTACAAAGTTGTAATCAAAAATACGATAATTCAATGGAAGAAATACAAAAGATTGATGCGGACATTGCTAAGATACACGACCAAGTAGTTGAATTATCAGTCAGCATTGAGAAACAAGCAGGGGAGACAAAACTCATTCAAGAGAGAATGAACTTTTTGACTCAACAAATGCAATCAAAAGAAGAAGAGTTGAAGAGCGCTAATAGTGAGAAATTAGAGACAGAGCGAACACTTGAAGCGAAGGAAGACAAACTTAAGACCAATGAAATGAGACTTAAGGAATTACAACTTCAAGCGGACAGATTGAGCGATGAATATCTCAAAGTCGTTGATGAATTAACTGAGAACGAAGACGAAGTAGATAGAAACCAAAGAAATCTACTTGAGTCAATGGACAAATTAAGTGATATCAAAGCGAATTTGTCAAGACTTAAAGCGGAACACGACGCATTGATTAGTTCAAGCAGTGAGAAACAAGCAAGATTAACCGCATTAATTGAGAAGAATGATTTAGCAAAGAAATCTAAGTTAGAATGCGATGAGTTGACTTCAAAATTATCATCACAAGTCAACGAATTAACATTGAACCTTGATGTGCTAAAAAGGAAATTACTTGAATCTAACAATAGAAAACAACAAATTGTAGAAGATTATCAAGATATACAAACAACACTTGCTAGTTTTGTAAGTAGACACAAGTTGTTAACTGAGATGCAAACAGACTATGAAGGGTTCGCATATAGTGTCAAAAAGTTAATGCAAGATGCCGAAGCCAACAAGGCGGTTAAAGATAAGATTGTAGGTGTTGTAGCAAATCTAATTAAAGTACCTGAAAAGTATCAAGTTGCTATTGAAACAAGTCTAGGAAATGCAGTTCAAAATATTGTAACAAGTGATGAAAATGACGCAAAAAAACTTGTTTCATATCTTAAAGAGAATAGATATGGTAGAGCAACATTTCTACCTATAACTTCTATGAAACCTAGAAATCTTGATAGCGAGTCAAGAAAATTGTTGAATACCGCAGGGGTATTTGGTGTCGCAAATGAGTTAATTGAGTACGACAAAAAGTTGTCAAATGTATTCCAAAGTCTATTAGGTAGTACAGTTATTGTAGACACACTTGATACCGCGGTTAAATTAGCGCAAAATTCTAGATTTAGTTTTAGAATAGTTTCATTAGAAGGAGATATTGTTAACCCTCAAGGTTCTATCACTGGTGGTAGTAAAAAAGCCGAGATTAACAATATTTTGGGCAGGGAAAAAGAGATTGAAACACTAAAACTTGAAATTGACAAAAAACAAAAGAAGTTAAACGATTTATCTAAAGAGAATGATGAACTAACCAAAGTTATCAATGATTCTACTCAAAAAATTAATGAATTAGAAAGTAAATTAGTCAATAGTCAAATCGAACTAGCGAAGAATAAAGAAGCAAGTCAAAAGGCTGGTATTCAATACAATGAGACAGAACAAGATGTTGAGTCTTTAAGAAGAGAAATAAACGAAGCAAATGCTAGGGCAAAGTCTATTGAAGATGAGATTAATAGCGTTGATGAATTAGAGAACACTATCAAAAATAGCAAAATTAATGCTAATGAATGTATTAATAAGCGACAAACTCAATATGATTTGTTAAAGTCTAAGAAAGAACAATACAATATTGATAATACTAATCTTAAAGTGCAGATTGCAACAATAGAGAGCGAGATTGAGTCTTATAAAGAAGATGTCAAAAATCTTAAAGAAGACATAATAAGCATTGATGAAAGGATAGCACTTTTGACTGTTGATTTAGCAAAAGCGCAAAGTGAAATTGATAGAGAGAAGTCAATGAAAACTGATGATGCTAAGACATCAAATTACTTCAAATTACAAGAAGAACTTGATAACGCTAAGAATCGTTTGGTAGAATTAGACAAAGTAAAACAAGACCATCAAATAACTCTTAAGTTAATAGAACAAGAAAGGGTTATGATAAATGGCGATTATACTAAGGTTCAAGAAAGAAAAATTCACGAAGAAATGAATCTACAGAAGATTGATGATGACCTAAATTCAATGGCTACAAGAATTATGGAAGAGTACGAATTAGATTTTGACGCTTGTCAAATGTATAGAAATGATGACTTTAACCTAGATGAAAGTATGCCAAGAATCATAGAGATTAAGAAAGAGATATCTAAGTTAGGTTATGTCAATATGGCGGCTATTGAAGACATTAAAGATTTGTCAGCAAGATACGAAGAAATGACAAAAGAAATGGATGATGACAAAAAAGCGGAAGAAGATTTGTTACAAATTATCAAAGAGTTGTCTACCGAAATGACACAAAAATTCGATGATGCATTTAATAAAATCAATGAGAATTTCACTAAAACTTTCCGTGAGTTATTTGGTGGCGGTAATGCAAGATTGATGTTAACTGAGAGTGAAGATTCACTTGAAGCGGGCGTCGACATAATCGCTGAACCACCTGGCAAGAAAGTTACTAACTTAACACTGTTAAGTGGTGGTGAACAGGCATTAACCGCTATAGCAATTTTGTTTGCTATCTTAAAGTTAAGACCTATGCCATTCTGTTTGTTAGATGAGATTGAAGCGGCGCTTGATGATGCTAATGTTGAGAGATTCGCAAAATACCTACATAGATTCTCTCAAGAGACACAATTCATTGTAATCACGCACAGAAAGCCAACTATGGAACTAGCTGATTCATTATATGGTGTTACAATGGAAGAGAAGGGCGTATCTAAGGTCGTATCAGTTAAATTAAGTGAAGCATTGTCAGTAGCAGAACCAGCGCAAGCATAAAGGAGTTGAGTTATGAGATTAAGTAGAGAAGAGAAGAAAGCACTTAAAGAGCAATTAAGACAAGAGAAATTAGAAAAAAAGAAACAACTTAAAGAAGAAAGGTTGCAAAAAAAGAACAAAAGTATTGCTCTAGATTCAACACCTTGTGAAAATGATGAGAATGTTCTACTAAATGACAATGTGTCAGTTGACAATGTAGACAATATAACTAATGAAGATAAAATCGATGAGAATATAGATTTATCTCAAAATGCTGAAGAGCAAAACAAGAATATTGATACTCATCTAGAGAATAATAACGAAAGTTTAGTTGATAGTTCTAAAGTTTCTCAAGTAGAAATTAATGAAGATAAATTTAACAATGATGATGCGGAAGTAGAGAAAGAAGTTAAAAAGAATAAAGTTGGTTTCTTCAAAAAGATAAAAAATGCTTTGAAGAAAACAAAAGAATCTATATCTAATAAGATAGACCAAATTTTTGGGAAAGGCGAATTGAATGACGAATTTTTTGAAGATTTGGAAGATATATTGATTTCTTCTGACTTGGGTGTAGAAACTTCAAGCGACATAATAGAGAATATGCGTGTTAAGATTAAGAAAGATAAACTTAAAACCGCCGAAGAAGTCAAAGAAGCACTAAGAGAAGTTATTGCTGAAATGTTAGATATAGAGAGTGAACCTGTTAGTTATCCTAAGGTTAGCATTATAGTAGGTGTCAATGGTGTAGGTAAGACTACTACTATTGGAAAACTCGCTAATTATTATAAATCTTTGGGCAAAAAAGTTGTTGTTGTAGCAGGCGATACATTTAGGGCGGCTGCTAGTGACCAACTTACTGAGTGGGCAAAAAGAGTTGATGTTAAAATAATCAAGCAGACTGAAGGTGCGGATTCAGCAAGTGTTGTTTTTGACGGAATTAGTTTCGCTAAATCTAAAGGGTTTGATGTCGTTTTAGTCGACACTGCAGGAAGATTGCATAACAAAGTCAACCTTATGGAAGAACTTTCGAAAGTTAATAGAGTCGCAACTAAGAATTGGGAAGATGCGGACTTTGAAAGGTTGATTGTCATTGATGCGACAACGGGACAAAATGCTGTTAATCAAGTTAGAGAATTTAACGAAGCGGTTGATTTAGATGGTATAATTTTAACTAAATTAGATGGCTCTGCTAAGGGTGGTATCGTTGTTAGTATTTGCAATGAATTTGATATACCTGTCAAGTTCGTTGGTGTGGGGGAACAAATGGATGACTTAGTACCATTTGACGCTAAAGAATTTGTCGAAGGTATCATATAATACTATATACAATGTATTATATAATTATAATACGCTATATGTTGTGTATTATAATATTAATAATAACTATAATTTGGTTGTAAATTTTAGTGTCATTATCGATTATTATAGACATAGTTTATATAGTTTTAGTAATATAATAAAAAAGTTTTTAGTTATTGTGCTAAAAACTTTTTTCTATTTTATAATTAAAACTTTGTTTAATTTTGTTATAGAATTAATATGTAAGTTTAGATAGTAAATTTGTGGCAAGTTTTAGACTTAACATTAGTGAATCAGTGTAGTTTTTGTATATAATTACAATGCTACCTAATATATCGCCTTCAACTATTATGGGCGAAATTAAGATGCTGTTATGAGTAGTTTGTTCTCCTTCATAAATGGAATTATTGTAATTGTCAATTTTACTAATTTGTCTTTTACCTAAAAGTTTGGTAAAATTTTCAGTCAAAGGTTGTTCATTGCATTTTATACCATAACTTGCTACTACTTTGTCTAAATCTGTAATTATGATTGGTTGTTGTATCTCTTCAAATAGAACTTCAGCGCATATCTGTGCTTGTGTACCTAATTCTTTGATAGGAGAATATTTTCGCAAAACAATATATTCGCCTTCTTGTACATTGATATCAAGCGGAGTGCCTTCTTTGATGTGTAGAGTCTTCCTTATTTCTTTAGGAATAACAATTCTTCCTAATTCATCCAACCTTCTTATTATGCCTGATTTTTTCATTTTTTAATCTCCTGTGTACTGAGACTATAATTTGTTATTTTACAAAAAATATACATTATTATATAAAAAGTTACAAATTTTGATAAATTATAACAATTTTGCACATTATATAACTATGAAAAAACAAGATTTTATTTTAGGAACAGTACTTTTAGCAGTAGCAAGTTTTTTTGCTAAAATTATAGGCGCAGTATATAGGATACCTTTGACAAATATTTTAGGAGCAGAAGGGTTGGGTTTATATCAATTAATATTTCCTTTGTACTCTACTATATTAGTATTTTGTTCAACGGGTGTTCCTAATGCGATTGCTAAAATTATTGCTACGGGTGATAACAATAATAGTCGTAAGGTAATTAGATTATCCTTATTATTTTTTACAGGGTTATCGGTTGTATTCGCTTTACTTATGGTGATATTTGCTAAGACAATAGGTAATTTGCAGGGAAATAGTCAAGTTGCTATTGTTTATATGGGAATAGCGCCCGCTATAGTTTTTGTCGGTGCTTTGTCTGTACTTAGGGGATTTTTTCAGGGCAAACAAAATATTGTACCAACATCTGTATCAATGATTGTTGAACAAATATTCAAGTTAATTTTCGGCCTATTATTTGCTGGGTTATTGATAGATAGGGGGTATATGTATGGGGCATTTGGTGCTGTATTAGGTGTATCGGTAAGTGAACTTTTTGCCTTAATTGTTATTACAATAGAATACATATTCTATAATAAAAAAAATCGCAACTACAATGAAACTAGCGAAAATAATATTAATATTTTGTCAATTTTAAAAACCGCTATGCCTATAACTTTGAGTAGTATGATTATGCCATTAACAATTCTCATTGATAGTTTTTTGATTGTCAATCTATTAAAACATATAAATTATAGTGTATCACAGGCTACAAATTTATATGGAATTCTAACGGGAGTAGTCAATTCTTTGATTAATTTACCCGTTGTATTATCTATGGCAGTGGCTACAATGACTATACCAATAATATCAAGATTGTATAAAGATAATAACAAATATGAATTAATTAAAAAAAGTAGTACAGCCTTTAGATTAACATTATTAATTGCTATACCTTGCGTAGCAGTATTTTGTTGTTTTCCTAAAGAAATAATAGTATTTTTGTTTAGAAATGGTTTGAAGGTAGGAGAAATTAATGAATTTAATGTCGCATCAAATTTATTGCAAATAGGTAGTATAAGCGTGCTATTTATTGCACTAGTTCAAATATCAACTACAATTTTACAGTCTATAAATTATGCTAGGGTTCCTATTCATAATATGGTTATTAGTTGTTTTATAAAAATAGTTTTAACTGTTATGCTAGTAGTATTGCCATCAATAAATATTTATGGAGCCATCATATCATCAACAGTTTGTTATTTAACTTGCGCTGTTCTTAATATGTCCACTTTGGTTCAAAAAGTGCCTATTAGATTATCAATAAGATTTGACATACTTTTACCAATACTAGCAAGCGTTATGATGATAACAACAATGCAAGTTATTAAATATTTGTTATCCGGTGTGTTAGTAGTCCCATTTATGTTGCTCTGTGGTGGAGTTATGTATTGCCTTATATACGCCATATTATCCTATGGCGACAAATACGACAAACAAAGCATATCAAGAGTATTATCAAAGGTTTTGAAAAGAAGTCGATAATACTATTTCATAGACAAAACTAGCACTTTGATTAGATTTTATATTTATATAAGAAATAAAATATAATGAAATGACTATATACAAATAAATATATTCATCTCTATGACTATTAGATATATTTATTGTTATGACTATTAGAAAATAAAAAAATATGATTATTTTATTTAATTTAGTCAACAATTCATTTGGAGGGGCAACAATGAACAAAAAAACTTTAATCGAAGAACTATCAAAAAAGACTAAACTAAGTTTGAAAGAGAGTAAAAACGCCATAGAAGAATTTCAAAGCATTATTATTGAAGCATTAAAAAGGGGAGACACAGTCAACCTAATGAACTTTGGAAGTTTTAAAGTGATAGAAAGGAAGGCTCGTGTCGTATATAATCCTGTTCAAAAAAGATTTGATAAGCACCAAGCAAAAAGAGTTCCTATCTTCAAATGTGGTGTCAAATTAAAAAATGAAGTCGCTTAATTTTTTTTCAAAAAACACAGTAAATCGCTAGACTTTAACTAATATTTTATGTTATAATGAACTTGTAAATTCAAATAAGGAGAATAATATTATGAATAAACAAGAGTTCATTGATGCTGTTTCAGAGAAAACTGGTATCAGCAAAAAAGATTGTGGTGAGATTATGGATGCTTGCTACGAAGTCTTAGCAGAAACTTTAAAAAAAGGTGAAGAAGTAACCATTTCTGGTATCGGTAAATGGGAAGTTCGTTCTAGAGAAGCAAGACAAGGCGTTAACCCTAGAACAGGCGAATCTATTGAAATTGCAGCGTGCAAAGCACCTTCTTTTAAAGCAGGCAAAAAGTTTAAGACAGACATTCAATAATTTTTGTTATATATATAAGTAGGTTATACCTACTTATTTTTGTATAATTAAAATATGGTTTATAGCACGATGTATACTCATACTTTTTAGATTTTTGTTATATTTAGTATTTGAGTACATTTAACTATGTGAATTGCTATACACAAACAAACCAATACAACAAAAAAAATTTTAGTTATAACATACATTCATTGTTTTAATATTTATAATTGTATTTAAGTAAATTTAGGAGATAAAAAATGGACAGCAAAATTATGGTGCCTACTATTAATTCTCAAATAGGAGATAATGCGGTATGGTGTTGTGCTTTCCAACAAGCGTGGAACGATTTTCAAAATAGCATATTATATAACACATTTACCTATAATAAGGAGAATGATTTAATAAACGATTTAATTGATTGTAGCAATATTAAATCTTTACTTAATCCTAGTGATATATATGTTAAACATGGGGGAATGGTAGAAGAAACAAAAAAAGAAATTAAGTATGAATTGTTAAAAAAATTTAAAATAAAGACTAGCATTATAGACAAATTACAATTTGATAATCCTATGGGTTTAATTATATATTCAATTTTATATAAAAACTTAAAATTTTCGAAAAAATATAAAATTTTTAAGAAAGAAAATTTTAAGGGACAGCCTACTAAATTTTTTGGATTCGAAAACGGGGATAATAAATATACTAAAAAAGTAATTCCACTATACTATAATGATAATAACGATTTTGCAATCGAATTAAATACAGAAAAAGAAACTGATAAAATTATTTTATATAGAACTGATGATAAAAAGAATTTTAAAGAAGCGTATGAAGATGTATTGTCTAAAACTAATGAATTAAGTCAAACAGTAAAGTACTGTGCTAAATCTTTTAAGGCACCTTTTCTTAACTTTAGTGTAACAACGAGTTATGATAAATTAAATGGGGAAAACTTTGTTGATGAAAATAGGCAAGTCTATACAATTGTTGGAAACGAACAAGAACTAATCTTTGAATTAACGAATGAGGGTGCTAGAATAAGAAGTGAAGCATATATGAAACATCTAAAAACGGCAATATACGATAAGCGATACGAACAATTTAATGATTACATATTTAATGGAGATTATTATTTATTCATTGTAGATAATTATTTAGATGAAATTCAACTCGTAATGAATAAATATAAAGAGACTAATTATCCTTGTTTAGCAATGAGAGTTAGCGATATTGATTTATTTCAAGAGAAATATTAATTTTATTAAGTTTAATAAATATCATTTATAATATAAATAAAAACACACAATATAAAGAGTGAAATACAGAATAAGTAAATAAGAATTTCACTAAATATTTGTGTGTTTTTTTATAAATATCATTTATTTAAGAGCATTTAAAGCAAAATCAATTGCTTGTTCTATAGTTTGTGCAGTAAAAATTGCATTTCTTGTAGAACGAGCATTTTTTGTCCCATCAATATAGTATACTAAATGTTTTCTAAAATTAGTAAAGATATAATGTTCATTAAAGTTTTCTTTCAAATATTCATAATGCTTTAATATAAGTTTATCTTTTGGAATTATGGGGGCGCCTAAAATTTGACTGAAGATAGAAGGGTTGCCTAACGCACCTCGACCTACGGCGACACCATAAACATTGCTATTATTCATAATATAATTATAATCATCAATAGTTTTGATATCGCCATTAGCAAAGACAGGAATTTTGACTTGTTCTGCACTTTTAAAGATGCTATCGAATCTTGCATTTCCGCTATAATAATCTTCTTTAGTTCTGCCGTGAATTGTTATAAAACTTGCTCCTGCATTTTCGCACATTCTAGCAAAATCTACGCAAATATCTTGATTTTGGTTAAACCCTATGCGGAATTTAACTGATATAGGTTTTTTGCTTACTGATACACATTTGCTAATAATTTTCTCAGCAAGTTTGATATCATTTAACAATGCGCTACCTTCTCCATTTTTTACTATTTTAGGGACAGGGCAACCCATATTAATATCTATAACATCAAATTTTTGTAATTTTTCGTTAGTTGTTGCTTCTGCCATTATGTCAGGGTCATTGCCAAATAATTGTACAGAGCAGGGCGACTCACCCGCCGTCTTTAATAATGTCTCGGTATTTTCATTGTTATAGTGTAGTCCTTTAGCACTTACCATTTCTGTAACTGTTAACCCTGCGCCTAAATCACTACATAAACGCCTAAAAGCACAATCAGTAAACCCCGCTAATGGGGCAAGTATTACATTCGATTTAAAATTTAACATATTTACATATTAGCATTTATGATATTTTTTGTCAATACTTTTAAATTTAAAAATGAAATTAGGGATTTAGAAATAATAATTTTATAATTTTTGACTCTAAAATTGCTTAAAATAAGTATTTTTGTGCATTTTATGCTCAAAATAAGGTGTATTTACTTGTTTTAATTAAAAAAAAATTATATACTTTATCATAAAGGGTTTATTATGGAAGCAATATATGGTTTTCTGTTTTTGCTATCTGGTCTAGGTGTTTTACTCTATGGAATACAAGGCATTGGTCAGGGCCTAGAGAGTGTAGCAGGGAAAGCAATAAGAAAAAATATAAATAAGTTATCAAAAAATCGTTTTGTGGGTTTTTTGTCAGGAGTCGGCAGTACTATTTTGGTACAGAGTTCGTCAGTTTCTACAATAATGTACATAGGATTAATAAATATCGGTGCTTTAACTTTGTTGCAAGCATTGCCGTTATTTTTGGGGGCTCAAGTCGGGTCTTCTATAGTATTATTTCTGTTGTGCTTTGAGTCGTTTAATATTGTCGAAGTCTTTGGACTTTTTGCGCTAATCGGTGCATTGATGTTTACTTTCTCAAAGAATCCTCAGGTCGTTAAGATAGGTAAGACAATTACAAGTTTTGGTCTATTATTCTGTGGACTTAAGATGACAAGTATAGGTATGGAAGCGGTTACAAATGACCCCAATATATCTGCTTTCATAGGGTCTTTGACTAATCCATTTTTGTTGATAATTATAGGTGTTATTTGTGGTATGGGGTTACACTGTTTGGGTACTACAGCATTGCTTGTTTCGCTTATGTCGTTAGGAGATAACACAATGACTATGATATCTGCTATGTATCTTATAGCGGGTGCAAACACAGGTACAACTTTTGCTTCAGTGCTTGCTTGTTTGAAGTCTAATATTACTGCAAAAAGAGCGACCATATTCAATGTGTATATGGCTGTAGGTACAACCATAATAATGGTGCTAATTATTGCATTCACACCTTTAGTAGAATTTGTAACAGGGTTAATTTCTAATCAAGCAGTTGTCATTGTATTAATCTTAGCGGTTATGAATATTTTAAACGCTCTATTACAATTAGCACTTGTTAAACCAATCAGCAAATTATTATACAAAATACTTCCTGACAAGGATAAGAGCGAACGACAAAAAATATTTATTATGGAATCAAATTTGAGTTCAAATATGCCAATAGCAAGTCATCAAATATTGAAAGGGATGCAAGAATTAGCACTTGAACAAAGAGAAATCTTAGAGAAGGTTGATGCATATCTTAAAGAACCATCTAAGAGAAAACGACAAAATTTGATTAACAAAATAAATGGTTATTATACAAATATTGCTCAAACAAAAAGCAATATATTGAAAGTAAGCGATGAATCAAATTATATGCCTACATTGCAGTACTATAGTAGTGCTTTAAATGAAGCAGAACATATAGCAGAATTAGCGTTAGGTATAATAAGCAGGGTTAATGATGTTATTGATTTTTCGCAAGAAGAGAAAGAATGCGTTGACGCACATTTTAAACTTATTCAAAAGATAAGTAAGGGCTACGAGACAATTTATGAAATTAAAGAGAGAGAATTATTAGATAACATAGATGTAGAACTTGAAGATGAATTCGCCTACGATAAGGAATTAGCATTGCTCAAAATTAAAACAAAAAAAGTTTTGTACAAAAGGTTAGAATGTAAGGCGAATACAAAACAAGACAAAAAAATTAAAATGCAATCATTCGATGAAGTTTTCTCTATAATTCAAGCATTAGAGAATATTGTAAATTATATTAATAATCAAATAGTAAAAATTTGTTAAAAGGGAGAAATATTATGAATAAAGCAAGCATTACAGATTATAAATATTTGGAAGGAACTAAGGTCCTACTAAGAGAAGATTTCAATGTGCCTATCAACAAAAATGGAGTCATTTCTGATGATAAAAAAATTATTGAAGCATTACCTACTATTAAATATTTAATAGAGAAGGGCGCTAAAGTTATTATCATTTCTCATTTGGGTAGACCTGATGGCAAAGTTGACCCTAAGTATTCTCTAGACCCGGTTGTTGAGAGACTTAAAACTTTACTTGATATGCCAATTCTTTTTGAGAGAGAGTTATTCTCCGAACATATGCAAAAAATGTTAAGAACTATGAAAAATGGCGATGTTATGGTCCTTGAGAATATTCGTTTTCACAAAGAAGAAGAGATGAACGATGAACATTTCGCAAAAAAACTAGCGGACTTAGGAGATATCTATTGTGATGATGCATTCGGTACATCTCATAGAGAACACGCATCAATCGCTGCTATTACTAAGTTTATGCCTTCATATTGTGGGCTGTTAATGGCTAAAGAAGTTGAAGTCTTTTCTCAACTCGTTGAGAACCCTAAGAGACCTTTTGTCGTTATTTTGGGCGGGGCCAAAGTCAGCGACAAAATAAAATTAATTTCAAATCTTATAGATAAGGTCGATTGTATCCTTATCGGCGGTGCAATGGCTTATACATTTTTGGCCGCAGAAGGTTATAATGTCGGCATTAGCAAAGTCGACGAAACAAAAATTGAGTATGCTAAACTATTATTAGAGAAAGCAAAAAATAAGGAAGTCAAAATATGCTTACCTGTTGACCATTTGGTAGCAAAAGAGTTCTCTTTCCTTGCTGATTATGATGTTTGTTCTACTGAACATTTCCCTGAAGATGGCTTAGGAATGGACATAGGGCCTAAAACTATCCGTATGTTTAGTAAGATTATTGGACAAGCAAAGACTGCTTATTGGAACGGTCCAATGGGAGTATTTGAGTATAAGAGATTCTCAAAAGGTACAAGGGCTATAACAAAGGCGATGGCAGAAAACAAAAATCAAATGATAGTAGGTGGCGGAGATAGTGCTGCCGCTGTAAGAAATTTTGGTTTCGAGAAGGATTTTTATTTTGTGTCAACAGGCGGTGGTGCATCACTTGCTATGCTTGAAGGTAGAGATTTACCTGGAATTGTAAATCTTAAAGACAAAGAATAATTACATTTATTTTATAAATATTTTTAAAATTGTAGGCGCAAATATATGAATAACAAAAAAATTTTACTTGTCATAATGGATGGCGTTGGAATAAGAGAAGAGAAAAAAGGTAATGCTGTAAAACTAGCAAAACCAAAATTTTTGAACAAAGCGATGAAGTATTATCCTAATGTTAAATTACACGCATCTGGTGAATATGTTGGCTTACCAGCAAATCAAATAGGTAATAGTGAAGTTGGACACCAAAATATTGGTGCTGGTAGAGTAGTCTTACAAGAACTATTGACCATCAATCAATCTATTGAATCAAATAAATTCTATTCTAACAAAGTGTTACTTGAGCTATTTAACAATGCAAAAGACAAGAGAAAGGCTATTCACATAATAGGTGTAGCATCTAATGGTGGAGTTCATGGGAGTTTATCTCATATAATAGCACTATTAAAATTTGCAAAGAAGCAAAATTTTAAGAAAATTGTAATACACGCAATAACTGATGGAAGAGATACATTACCAAATATTGCTAATGAATTTTTGTCGCATTTACAAAGCGAAATTGACAAAATTAAAGTAGGTAAAATAGTTACAGTTGTTGGCAGATATTACGCTATGGATAGAGAGAAACATTATGATAGAACGAAGGTCGCTTATGATGCGATTGTGCTAGGTCAAGGGCAAGTAGAGAAGAATTTAGTCGATGCTGTAAATGTGAAATTACAAAATGGCGAGACTGATGAATTTATTAGACCTATAGTAATAGAAGGATATAGTGGTTTTAAAAAAGGCGACTTTTGCATATTCACTAATTTTAGAGCGGATAGGGCAAGGCAATTATCTTATGCTTTGGTGGACAAAGATTTTCAAGAATTCAAAATTAAAGATACCTACAATCTAACTACAATGACTAGTTATGGAGATATGTTTGATGCGCTTAAAGTGAAATGTATTTTCAAACAAAAACAACTCAAAAATAATTTAACTGAAGTAATAACAAAATGTGGCGGTAAAGTCCTAAAAATTGCTGAGACAACTAAATACGCACATGTTACATATTTCTTTAATGGGTTAAGAGAGACTCCTTATAAGAATGAAGATAGAATATTGCACGATTCAGACAATGTTCTAACCTACGATTTAATGCCAAAAATGCAAGCGGACAAAATCGCTGAGAGTGCTATTATAGCAATGCGTGAAGGTAAATATCAACTAATAGTTTTAAATTTTGCTAACGGAGATATGGTGGGGCATACAGGCAATATTAAGGCTACAAAAATTGCTATCAAAGCAGTTGACAAAGCACTAGCAAAAATGTACAAAAATAGAAATGATTATACTATTATAATAACAGCAGACCATGGTAATGCTGAAATGTTATTAGATAATGAAGGGCACAAAATAACATCTCATACATTGAATCCTGTTCCTTTCATTATTTGCGATAATAGTTATAAGTTAGATAAGGGCGAATTCAAACTTTCTAACATAGCACCAACAATTTTGGATATTTTGGAAATTGATAAACCTAAAGAGATGACTGAAACAAGTATTTTGATTAAATAAATATTGACAAATGACAAAACTTATTATATAATTTTATAAACGGAGGATAAAATGTATATTACTTCTATGTTGGATATTTGGAATAACTTTGTGAATACAGTTATAAGAGATTTACCAGATTATTGGAAGGCGCTTATATGTTTGTGCGCATTCGCTTTAGGTTGTTTGTGTTTTGCAAAATCTATTGTTAAGAAAGACAAAAAATTAATACCATTCTCTACAGGTTTATTCTTATTAAGTTTAGTATTTTTCGCTATTGTTGTATTATATATCATCTATTGGTAATAAGGGGGTATTATGAAGATATTAGTAATATCTGACTCACACAAAAACTTGATAAATCTCAAAAAAGTTTTAAACGAAGTAGAATGCGATTTTGTCTTGTTTTTGGGCGATTATGTTATGGATATAATGAACTTCTCAAAACAACTTAAGGATAAGTTATTTGTTGTTAAGGGAAATTGTGATGGCGATATAAATTTTGACGATGACCTACTGCTTGATATAGCAGGTAAAAAAATATTTATGACACATGGACATAAATACGGTGTGAAAATGGGGATGAAAAATTTATTTGCCAAGGCTACTGAATTACAAGCAGATATAGCAGTCTTTGGACATACTCACATAGCATTTCAAACCCAGTTAGAGAATGGGTTGATTGTTCTTAACCCAGGAAGTATAGGGAAAGGAATGTTAAAAAATAACACTTTTGGGATGCTAATCATCGACGACGAAGGCATTGTAACTTCAAAAATTTATCAAATATATTAAATTTAATTACAATTTAAAAATGCGAGAGGTTAAGTATGAATAAAAATATATGTGCAATTTTATTAATTTTATTAGTTATACCAGTAATTTGTTTTTTATCTGGTTGTGGCGATGATAAAAATAAGGGAAATAACGAGAATCAAACTATAGTAGGAATAACATTTAATGACGAGACATTTACATACGATGGTACTGAGAAATGTCTCACTATAAGTGGTGAATTACCAAATGGAGTGAGCGTAAGTTATCAAAACAATGTAGGTACTGATGTTGGTATATATAACGCAAAGGCGGTTTTGTCCGGCAAAAATTATCAAACTTTAACATTAACTGCAACTCTTACAATCAGTAAAGCATTAATAGTGGGAGTAACATTTGAAGATGAGACATTTACATATGATGGGACTGAAAAAAGCATTGCTATATGTGGTGAATTACCAAATGGAGTGAGCGTAAGTTACCAAAACAATGTAGGTACAGAAGTTGGTATATATAATGCAATAGCAGTTTTGTCTGGTAAAAATTATCAAACACTAACTTTAACTGCAATACTTACAATCAAATCAAACCCAATGAATATAGCGTTAAATGTTGTAGAAAAATTATTTGTTTTACCTAATACAACGGATTATCTTCCAAATGCTTTTAATAAAGAAAATAAAATAGTTAGTGAAGTTCCCGATTTTAATAATTTTGTTGATGTACAAAATATTCCTACAAATTTTATAGGTAAGCAAATGAATGTTGTATATTCATTATTAGAGAATGTAGATACTGCATCTAAATATTTATCAACATTTTATGGTTTGTCAGATTTAGTAATTTCTTTATACCAAAATTTCATCAACGATAACCCAGACAATTATGCTGTCTTTGAATATAATAATGATGATTTAAAATTTAATATTACTCTAAATAATAATGATTATCAAATCTTTGCAGAATATCTTAATTCATATATTGAATTGTCTTATAACTCAAATTCGAATACTAATATAGGTAAAGTTGAAATCCCAGGTGGAAATATTATCAAATATGAACAAGCAAGTAATGGTATTAAGATTGCTGTTGATGTGTTAAATGTGGCATTAATGCAAATTGAACTTACAAAAAACAATCAACTTGTAGTAGGGACTTTGTATGAATATATGGGAACAGAAGAAAATAATATTAAAACTTGTGCTTTGATTAAAATTGATTCTAATTATACGACTATTATTTCAAATAAAAGAGAAATTGATGATTTACAAATAGAAGCATATACTGAAATTTACAGTAACAGCACAGGGGATTTGATTGGTTATCAAGTCGATGAAACTGTAAATAATATTAAGTATAACACTTTGTGGTTTAATTTGAAAGATATAAATGGTATTGACAATATAAAGGTAGTAGATGAAGAAAATGGGTTGAATTTAGATACTATATATATCAATAACTCTCTGAATCCAATTCAAACTAAATTAATTGGCGGTTTTGGTTTAGATATGGCTAGTAGAAGGTTTGATATTGAGATGAAGACTGTTTATGCATATCAAATTAATGCACAAACTCAAGATTATGAAAAAGTCTCATTTGAGATACCAATGCTTTTTATCCAAAAAGAATATGTTAATGCTTTTAGCAGTGATTTTTATGAGAAAAATCAAGATAATGGTATGAATCAAAACCCAAGTTTTAATCTTAATAGTAGTGATTATAATAAACTTTGTAATTTATATACATCAGACGATGCGGAAAGTTTTAAGCAGGCAAAAGATTTAGTAAGTTATAATGATATACTAAATTATGTAAACATTTAATCTAAATTTGATATCAAAAAAAAACTTTATCAATAAATGATAAAGTTTTTTTAGTAAATTTTAGATATAATTTCTTTCATTCTTTTGTAGGGGATAGGGCAAACTTGTTCATTAACATTTTTGTCTATCCTTATTATTTTCGCTTTTGTTGATATTTCATTTTTGCCAACAGGGACAAGCACGATGTCATTCTCTTGAAGATTAGGTATAGTTATTATGTACCAATATTTATCTCCTTGACATATGCCTTCTAGTATCTCAACTTTTGCTATGTCTACAATATTATTTCTTTTTAGGTCTCCGCCTGCTAATGAATGAATCATTTTTACTCCTTTTGACTGATAATAATTTTTAACATTTTGTGTCTATTTTGGTTTTATATTCATCAAATATCATTTGAGCAATCACTTTTGGACTTTCTTTGCACCCTAGTAGTATCCATTGTCTTGACACAGCTTTTAGTCCACCAGCAAAAAATGACATTTGATAAGAAATTGTAGACTCGTCATATTGATTATTTTGTGTGTCAAAAAAACTATTACTATTGAAAATTGTATTTATTTCATTATAAGTATTTTTATTTATAAGGAAATATGCCCTATAAAAATTTTGATGATTATACAAAAAATCAAATAAGTTCTCAAAAGTTTGGAGTGTACAAACTTTATGCGGAGAGTAAATTTGTGTTAACTTGTCATTGAGTTTATTCTGTGTTTTAACAATTAAATCATTGATATCGTTATAGTGTTTGTAGAATGTACTACGATTGACATTTGCTTTCTCACAAATATCTTTCACATAAATATCTCCGTATTTGTTGTTCTTTAGAATATCTAATAGCGTTCTCTCAATTTTTTCTTCTGTTTTTGTCTGTATCATAAGTGTTCCTTTGTGTATTAATATTTACATTATTATGTATTAATGATATACTTTTATTTATTAATTGTCAACTAATATAAGAAAATTATTTGTATTATACTAATTAAATATTAACCTAATATAGTATAATAAGATATAGTATAATAGGGGAAATAAGCAAAGAAGGTAAACAACTTTAGTCATTGTTTACCTTCTTTATTGATTATAATCATAATCATATGTTGTTACCGAATCCATATTAACAAATATTGGTGCGCATAGAGGGACTTGAACCCCCATGTCGTGGGACACTAGATCCTAAGTCTAGCGCGTCTGCCAATTCCGCCATATGCGCATCTTGGCTGGGGTGGCTGGATTCGAACCAACGCATATGAGGGTCAGAGTCTCATGCCTTACCGCTTGGCGACACCCCAATTATAATGGTGACCCATCCGAGATTCGAACTCGGGACAACTTGATTAAAAGTCAAGTGCTCTACCTGCTGAGCTAATGAGTCATATTCTCTATCTCTAGAGAATGGCTGGGGTGGCTGGATTCGAACCAACGGATGCGAGAGTCAAAGTCTCGTGCCTTACCACTTGGCGACACCCCAATAGTAAAATAATAAAAAAATATAAATTATGGGGTGGACGGTGAGTCTCGAACTCACGACCTCTAGAGTCACAGTCTAGCGCTCTAACCAACTGAGCTACACCCACCATTAATGGTACGCCTGAAGGGATTCGAACCCCTGACACACGCCTTAGAAGGGCGTTGCTCTTCCAGCTGAGCTACAGGCGCTAGCTGACATAATTTATTGGAGCGGGTGATGGGAATCGGACCCACGCGGCCAGCTTGGAAGGCTGGAACTCTACCATTGAGCTACACCCGCATCAACTCGAATGCTTTTATATAATAGCACATATAAAATACTTTGTCAACAATTTTTTGTATATTTTTTATTATTTTTTTATATTTTTCAAAAATTTTTATTATTTATTTTTATACTGTTGTATTATAGCTTAAATCTATTATAAATGAATTATCATTTGTGTTATGTTACTTTAAATATATAATATGATATGACACATATATTATATAGTTTATATTAATATATCATTATAATGTGATAAATATAATAAATTTATAATACCATTATTCTAAATAATTATAATTCTAAATATATGATTATATTAATAAGATTGTCTTAATCTAATAAATAATACAATTAATAATATCTAATGTAAAAAGTTGTATATTTTTTTATTTTAAATAATCTAATTCATTCTTATACATATTGTTAATTTATAATCTTATGTAGTCAAATTTACTCTTCTCCATATTATATGGTAATTTATTTATAAAATTGTATAAAATTACAAATATTTTTACTCATAACTACATATAATATATGTAAGTCAAAAAAATATAAATTAATATGTTAATTTAGTTGACTTGCATTATAAATTTATGTATACTGAATAAAGATATGGGAGGGAAATATGATATCTAAAACGAATAATATTATTAAAACTGCCTTTGTTGCGGTAATGGTTATTTTATGTGCTGTATTGTTTGTTGCGTGTGGTGGCAACAAAGACAATTATTCTGTTGATGCTAGTATAGCAAATGTTGATGGTATAACTGTAACTGTCGACAAAGATACTACAAAGAAAGCATTTAGTACAGCAAATGGCGATTCTGAAGCGAGAGTTAATCAATTTGCTAAATATGGTGAATTAGACCAAATCACTATTAGAGTAAGCGGTACAGTTTCTAGAGCAGATTGTGTGGAGAACGCATCAGCTAGAGATGGTAATGGTGACCCAGTCGCTGAAGGTGGAGTAGTAAACTATTACACTGATTTCTTTGAATTCAAATTAAAGATTGCTGACGATGCAACAAAACTTGATGTTGCCGATGGTCTTCCTGCTAAACCAATTTCTGAGATTGAAAATGTTAAAGATGGATATATGGTTGAGAAAGTACAATGGTTGTTAGGCGATGCTAACCAATCTAATTGGCAAATCTGCGGAAACGCAACTACAAATGATGGATATTTCTACTATGGTTTCTACAATGATACTGATGAAGAACCAGTAGCTGAATATTTTGTTAGAGTAGTATACGATGTAGAATTTGTTGACTAATAAATCATATAATTTTACACAAGCAAATAATTTATATTATACTCAAAGATAGGAATAATAAGTCCTATCTTTTTTTAATGTATAATGTCGTAGTATTTAGAAATATTTGAAAGAAGTCATAACTTTAACACAAATTAGATAGGAGATAAAAATTGTTATATCATAAGTAATTTATTTTAGATTATTTTGTTACAATTAATAATACAATTTCGTCATAGCAATATAAATTCTTCTTGTGTTTTTGCAAAAAATTTGTTACAATATTATACAAGGTGAATTATGACAAACGAGGAGATACAAAAGATAATTGATTTACATAAATTGTGTTGTAGATTAAAGAATACTTTACGAACAGGTTGGATTAATTGGCAAGTTAAAGGTGTTAGAGTGGAGAGCATAGCAGAGCATATATTCGGTTGTTGTATGTTGGCGGTTGGCATTTATTCTACTACTAAACCTAATATTGATATTAACAAAGTTATAACTATGATAATGCTTCACGAGACAGAAGAGATAATAATTGGCGATATAAGAATGTTTGATCTAGAGCAATTAAAGACAAAACGAGAGAAGGGAAGAGAAGCAGTTATGACCATATTTAAAGACTTTCCTAATTCCAATCATTTTGTAGACATCATAGAAGAGTTTGAAGCTAATGAAACTTTAGAAGCACAATTCGCTAAACAGTGCGACAAAATGGAAGCAGATTTGCAGGCAAGGTTATACGAAGGTAATTATGATATAGATAGTGTCGAAGATAGATTTTTTGCTGACATAAGAACAATTGATGCTATCAATAATGGGTATGATACAGTAAGTGAACAATTTTTACAAAATGATATGCATCTATACAAAAATGAATTTAAAGAAATCGCTGACTACCTTCAAGATATTGAAACTAAAGAAAAGGTTAATTATAGCGTTATGACAAATAGATTTGAGGGCGACAAATGAAATTAAAAAGATTCTATTTTAATAAAGATACATTGATTGATGGTAAACTAACATTAGATGAACAAGAGTCTCTGCACGCATATTCAGTTATGCGACTCAAAATAAATGATAAGATAGTTGCTTTTTGTGGCGATGGTAATGATTATTATTGTAGTATACTCAATATAAACAAAAATAAGGTTGAATGTATAGTTAATGAAATTAAAGAAAATACCGCCGATGCTAAAATAAATGTAACATTATATCAAGCATTGCTTAAGGCGGATAAACTAGAATTAATAACACAAAAAATCACTGAGATAGGCGTTTCTAAATTAGTACTATTTGAAAGCGAATTTTGTGTCGCTAAGGCTAAAGACAAAAGCAATAAAATAGACAGGTTAAATAAGATATCACTAGAAGCAGTTAAGCAATGCGGAAGAAGTAAAACTCTTACAATTTTAGGCACGGAAAGTTTTGATGAAATGATTAATGATTTAAGCAAATACGATTTAGTTATATTTGCTTATGAAGGGCAGAAAACAAATAAAATCACAGAGATTCAAGGCGACTATAACAATGTGGCAATAATCATAGGTAGCGAAGGCGGTTTTAGCGAACAGGAATATAGTCGATTATTAAGTCTTAAGAATGTACAATGTGTTACACTAGGTAAACGCATTCTAAGAGCGGAAACTGCTAGTATCGTGGCAAGTGCTTTAACTATAGAAAATTTTGAGAAATATTAATATAAGGTGTGAAATGAATTTTTATATAAAGAAAATGGGTTGTAAAGTTAACGAGTACGAAGCATCTAGCATAAGTACTCAATTAATAGACTTAGGAAATAGTGAAGTGCAAAAAGTAGAGAATGCTGAATGGGCAATAGTGTTCACTTGTGCAGTTACGAACGAAGCGGAATCAAAATCTAGGCAAATGGTCTCTAAGATTGCGAAACTTAATAACAATGTCAAGATAATTGTATGCGGTTGCTCTTCTCAAAATAACGCCGAACAGTACGCTAACAAAAGCGGAGTTGTAGCGGTATTTGGTATGAATAAACTTGCGATTGTAGATTTCATAATTAATTACGACAACTATAAGGACAAAATCCCATATATCGATTGTAATATAAGCAATACTTATGATAAATATTGTATACCTGTTATGAACAAAACAAGGCACTTTGTCAAAATACAAGACGGATGCAATAATTTTTGTTCGTACTGCCTTATACCATACTTGAGAGGCCGTTCTCGTTCTAGGGAATTAGAAGAAGTAGTAGAAGAGATAGAGATAGCGAGCAAATACTGTAAGGAAGTAGTCATTACAGGTATTGATGTGTCAGATTACAAAACCTCAAAAGGCGAGACACTTATAGACCTAATCAAAGCAATTCAACATATTAATGTAAGATTAAGGTTTAGTTCGCTTGAGTGTAATGTTATAACTGAACCATTGCTTGTGGAGTTAAAGAAATGTGCCGACTTCTGCCCGCACTTCCATTTACCTTTACAAAGTGGAGCAAATCAAACACTCAAAGATATGAATCGACATTATACCAAAGAAGACTTTTTGCATAAGGTAGAGTTAATACGAAAACATTTTGGCGACTGCGGTCTCACTACAGATGTCATAGTAGGCTTTCCTACTGAGAGAGAAAGCGATTTTATTGAGACAATAGACACTATAAATAAAGCAGGGTTTACAGATATTCACGCTTTCCCTTACTCAAGTAGACAAGGTACCGCTATATCAAAAATAACTAAACCTTTGTCTAGTCAAATTGTCAATGATAGGCAACAACAACTTCTAGAACTCAAATATGACCTTCACCATAAATTCTTAGCACGACACATAGGTAAGACCGCTTCACTATTAACCGAGAATATTAAAGGTAATTACATAATAGGTTATACCAAAGAATATATCAAAGTACTTCTACCTAAATCACAAGCACAACCATCAACTGTTGTCAATGTACAATTAACTGACATTATGGGTAGCGAAATGCTTGCTAAAAAAATATAAATTTGTTATAGTTAATATAGAGGTGTATAATGGAAAATTGTTTATTCTGTAAGTTCATACAAGAACATAACCAAAAGGTGTACGAAGATGAATTATTCTATATAATCAAAGATATTAACCCACAGGCGCCATTGCACTATTTGGCTATACCAAAAACTCACTTTAAGTACTTAACCGAAATGCAAGAAAGCGATATTGCTAACTTAGGCAAAATCTTTGCAAAGATAGGAGAGATATCAATAGATACACTGCACCTAGACGGCGGTTATAGACTTGTCATCAATCAAGGAGATAACGCAGGGCAGACAGTGCCACATTTACATATTCACATATTAGGTGGTAAAGAAATGGGTTGGAACCCAGCATAACAAATATGATAATAATTTATAAGACTTTTGTTTACTCACAACAAAAGTCTTTTGTAGTAAATTATATCTTAAAAATATTTTTAGATTTTACTAATAAATGAATAGGCACGATATTAAATAAATTTAACACAATTTATTGATTAAAAATAGAAAAAATGCAAAAAATAGTTGTAAGCACATAAAAACGCTTGATAAAAAGCATTTAATGTGATAACATAAAAGTATAAAATACTAGAGATAAGGAGAATGAAACTATGTATAAGAATAAGAAAATGTTAGGGGGGGG
>CALVIT010000010.1 GCA_944331845.1 uncultured Clostridia bacterium | reverse complement strand
TAAATATTGCATATAAAGTGACATCACTTGTTGGTCTATAATTTGTTAAACCACTTGTGGCATTAGGATTGGTATTCCAACCTACAAATGTCCAATCGTTGCCTTTAGTTGCTGTAACAGATAAATCTGCTTGTTCACCCATGTCAATCACATATTCTGTATTGGTTGCTGAACTTCCCTCATTTGTCAAATAATCATAAGTAACTTCATATGCATCTAGGAATACTCTTAAATTTGGATAACCTTCATTCCCTGAGTCTAAAATCCAAGTTCCAGAAAAATCCCAACCCGAATATGTCGATGATATTTTTAATTGTTCAACAGGCCTTTCCATTTCTCTATTTTTGTCTTCTGTCGGATTTGTTACACAACCTGATACATAATAGCATCTAGCTATGGATGCATCAAACCATTCATTATAACCTTCTATAAAAATACCAACAATACCACCTAAACCGCCTACATTAGGACTCGATGATGTAGCGTCTCCTATATTATAGGAATTACTGATGGAAACAGCCTCAGCATACCCTGCTATTCCACCAGCATAGGCTTTTGATGATGTTGCCGTTATACTCCCAGTGTTATAGCAGTCTCTAACTTTAACTGAAGAATACAATTCGCCCAATATTCCACCCGCACGGACATAAGATGATGTGGATGAAGCAATTACTGCACCTGTGTTATAGCAGTTGCTGGTAGTATTACCAGAACGGACATACCCTACTATTCCACCCGCACGGACATAAGATGATGTAGATGAAGCAAATACTTTACCTGTGTTGTAACAGTTGTTTAAAGTACCACCATAAGCTTCCCCTACTATACCACCTACAACAGCAGATCCTGTTACAGTGACACTCACTTCCCCTATGTTGTAGCAGTTGCTAATCTTCGTCAAAGATGTATACTCCCCAACTATTCCGCCCACACAGACATCTCCTGATGATGTGGCACCCACAGCTCCTATGTTGTAGCAGTTACTGATGGTTGGTGAACTACCTTGTCCCACAATTCCGCCTGCATAACTACCTACAATGTTACCTGTGTTGTAGCAGTTACTGATGGTTGGTGAACTACCTTGTCCCACAATTCCGCCTGCACGAATACCTGAAATGTTACCTTCGTTGTAGCAGTTGCTAATGGTTATTGAAGAAGAAGAAGAATCAGCACGTCCCACAATTCCGCCTGCATATGATGTAGTTATTAGTCCACCTTGCCAAATGGCTCCTAAGTTTTGTATAGTCCCTCCCCTTACATATCCAAACAATCCGCCATACTCTGCTAATGTAACACTTCTTGTAAACGTTATGGTGTGATTGTTTCCATCAAAATGTCCTAAAAAAACATAATCTGCATTGTTGGTTCCATCAGCATTTAAAAAAGAGCCAATAGGGATCCAATCTGCACTCGATGTTCCGTCATTATCACTTATATCGTCCATTAACTTATAATAAGCATTTCTATATGTTATATCTCCGCTTATAACAGTATCTGCATTAGTACTATTTATTAAATCTGCTAATCGTGTTAAGTCTTCATACTCTATAAGTTGAAATGCATATTGTTCACTTGTCCCATCACCTACACCATTTTTGAAATATGTATTTGTGTGATTATTTGTGTCTACTCCTAATGTCCCGACCGCTATGGCATTGTTAAGATTTGAGTGATTTGTGCTTTTGTCATTTAAGTTAACACTATACATAACAAAGATACTTAATATACCCACAAAAAGCCACGACACCACAAGTAGCGCAGTTTTTATAAATGTATTATTCTTTTTTGTAACTAATTTATTATAAGTATCTATATTAGAATTACGATTTTTGTAATCTATTTTATAGATTTTATCAATATTATTAGAGTTATTATTCTCTATATTATTGTAATCATTAGTATTAATTGCTTTGTTAGCATTAATATCATTTACCTTATTATAGGTTAATTCATTATGTATTATTTTGTCGCTAGTTTGCCCTATTTCTTGGGTCTTAGAACGCCCCCCCCCCCCTAGCATTTTTCATCTCTTGTAACATAATTTTTATCTCCTTATTATTATTTTACAATTTTAGTATATCACAATATTTATTTTTTAGTCAAATAATTTAACACAACTTTTTTATATTTATTTTACTTTAATTTATATGAATTTTATAGTTTAAATTAATTTAACTAATATTAATAATACTATTAATGGATAATTATTATTCAATATTTTATTTTAATTCATATCTATTTAAAATAGTTTGTGATAATCTCAACTAATTTTGAGCGGTATTGAATAGTACTATTTCCGTCATCTTCGCCACCAACAAAGCACAATGGCGGATAAACTACGCACCACCAATTATTGCCTTCTCCTGTTCCTAGATTAACAATTAGTGCATCATATACTCCACTCTCTAGCACAACATTATCGTATTGTCTTGTAGGGAAATTCTCTTTTTTAACCTGTGCATTGCTTGTATAAGTAAAACCATTATTTGCTAACACTTTGTCTGCGGTTCTCTCAATGCCTTCAATGTTATTTTCTATAATCTTTAAGGCAAGTTCTTTAGTGCTTGCATCGACGAGTAATGGTGTAAGATAATCTACTATCTCACTCTTTACCTGATATTTAATTCTTTGGTCGACATCACTATTGCTATTCGCCCTTATATGTATTCTCAAAAAGTCGCTTTTGTCATATTGTTCTTGAGGTTGAAAACCAAATACTGCAACTAAAAGTATTATTATCGCTACTGCACCTGCTACTATATAATTTATGCTATTCATACAATCACCTTTATAATTTAAAGTATTGACTGCAAAATATATTTTATACAATCTTTTTTTAATTTTTCATTTGTTTTGTATTAATTATCCAACCATACACATAAAGTTAAAGAAAAAATCTTCACTATACTTGTAATTTAGTTATCTCACAATCACAAGTTTTGTTATTCAACTATTTCTTACGCCTATGAAGATTTTTAGTTAATTAATATAAGTTTCGTGAGTAGATATTTTGTATATTTACTTTTTGGTCCAGCGAAGCGAAATATTTTTAAAGACTTAAATAATTACATATAAATTATATTTTACCTTTGTTATATAGGCAATGCGACAATTCAATGTATAAAGAATAGAGTAGAATAGATAGTCATTTGTCTATACTAATTGTAGTCCCCTATAATTAAATTCTTAAACACACAAAAAATTAGAAAAAATGTTTTATAAATTATTGAAAATTTGTTCTAATTGTGGTAAAATATCATTAATTAATGGTGGTGAATTATGAGAACAATACTACATAGCGACCTAAATAATTTTTACGCATCCGTTGAGTGCAAGCGCAACCCATATTGGAAGGAATATCCCCTATGTGTATGCGGGAACCCTAGAGATAGACACGGCATTGTACTAGCGAAGAATTATATCGCAAAACATATGGGCATCACTACAGGTATGCCACTATGGCAAGCAAGGCAAATCTGCCCAAACATAATATGTGTCATAGCGAATTTTGATGAATATCTTGACTATTCACGCAGAGTGAGAAAAATTTATGAAGACTACACTGATAGAATCGAACCTTTTGGCATAGATGAAGCGTGGTTAGATGTAACAGAGAGTGCAAAACTATTTGGTTCTGGGCAAGAAATCGCTGACACCATTCGTGAAAGGATAAAAAAAGAGATAGGTATAACTGCTTCTGTAGGTGTAAGTTATAACAAAATTTTTGCAAAACTCGGTTCAGATATGCGAAAACCAGACGCTACGACAATTATAACAAAGGATAATTTCAAAACCAAGATATGGCCCCTTCCCGTTCAAGCACTGCTATATGTTGGCAAGGCGACAAAAAAGAAAGTCAACAAATTAGGAATTGAAACTATAGGCGACTTGGCGAATTGTTCGGTAGATTATCTCATTGACAAATTAGGCGTATGGGGCAAATACCTTTGGGAGTTTGCAAATGGACTTGACAACTCCCCTGTCAAAAAAGTAGGTCAACACAGCATAATCAAATCTGTTGGTAATAGTATGACCGCCCCAAAGGACATATACGACCTTACGCAAGCAAAACTTGTTATGACTATCTTAGCAGAGAGTGTAAGTAGTAGAATGCGTAAATATGGAGTCGGTAAAGCATACACAGTATCTATCTACCTACGAGACAACGAGTTAGGAAGTTTTATGCGAAGACACAAGTACCCCACAAGTACCAATAATTCATTTGATTTGATTCAAAGAAGTATGGAAATGATAAAGCAATATTACAATTTTAAAAAACCATTAAGAAGTCTTGGTATATCGGTTAGTGATTTTGACAAGTCGTACGAACAATTAAGTTTCTTTGATAACCCACAAATCGACAAACAAAAACAAGACATAGTCGTAGAACAAATAAGAAAGAAGCACGGGTTCTCCGCCATTTCTCGTGCTAACATTCTATTAGAATCAAAATTAATAGGACTTGATATCGAGAACTCGCATACAATACACCCATTGAGTTTCTTTCGCTAAAAATGTAATCTAACTACTAATTAGAATAGATTTATTTTAAGTAGATTATATAGGGAATGTAACAAACTAACATTTATAAAAATTGTTAAAATATTTTCTACAAAAATACAAAGTTAAAATATAACAAAAAAAAGGCACATTAGGTAATAACTTAATGTGTCTATTATTATATCTATATAAAAATGTTGAACTAAATTCTCTGTCTTAAATAATAAAATTACTTAAACTTATAGTTATTAAATAAAATAATAGTTATGCTTTATAATATTAGTTATGCTTTATAATATTAGTTATGCTTTATAATATTAGAATTATAATGCTAATCATATTAATAATAAGTATTTATTAGATAAAAACAAAAAAAAGTGCGTATTGTATACAAATTTAGATACTATACTGCATAAAATACGCACTTAACCTTTATAAATCATAACTATAATCGCATTAATTATTTTGACAACCCATCATCTATAGTATACTTTGACAACTCTTTCTCGATATTTTCACTTTTTAAAATACTTTGAAGATTGTTATTGATTTTCTTTAATTTATCAGTTTTAGCAGAATCTCTATTCATTATTATGTCTGCGACAGTGTCCCCTACTGCCATTATTCTCCAACCTACTACGCTTTCGTTTTTGTTAGCAGTTTTAGATAACTTATTTAATTGTTTGTATATTATAACTGCTTCATAAGGAATCTCAGCATTCTTTCTACTAAAGTATTCAATCATTTTCTCTTTCTTTGAACTACTCATAATACAACCAGCCATCGCTAGTCTAAAATCTTTATTATCACAAAATGTTACATTTACTGCCATAATTTATCTCCTTGATTTAGTATAACACACAACACCTTAAATGTCAATATCAGTCTTAAAATATTGTCAATGATATTTTGTATTCTCACATAATTCTTTGCAAAAAATGTTGTGATATCATTTATCACAACATTACATAAACTTTGTTACACAATACTTATTAATATTTAGGCAATATTATCATTACAAATATATAAATTTTAACAACATACTAAATCTATAAATGTAACAATATTCATTAATTTAATTTATTTATATATTAGTAAACTACAATAAGATTTACTTATTTTTGTTAGATGCCTTTCTCAAATCTCTGTTATTAATCTCTAATTTTAATGCACTATCGCTCATATAAATTCTAGAATTCAATCTATCCCCGTATCTATTAGCGAAGGCATCAGTCTTTAAATTAGTAGATATGATAGTTAATTTGTTTTTCATAATTCTAAGGTCAATTATATTTTGTAGATACTCAACTGATACATTTTGATATATTGGTTCTGTGCCCAAATCATCTATAACCAAAACATCACAATCAATAAACATTTGTTGCATTAGATTTTTTTCTTCAAATGTACCTAAATGCCATTCAAGCAATTTTTGGCTTAACTCAAATGCAGGCATAAAAATTACAGCAACATTGTTGTTCAATAATTCATTACTTAAACATTCTAAAAAGAAAGTTTTACCTACCCCAACATCGCCTTGTAATATTATAATAGGAACTCTATATTTTCCGCCGTCTTTTAGAATGTTCTCGCCCAATTTTAGTAATTTCTCAGCAAAACTTTTATCATCATAGATATCACAATTAAAGTCCTTAAATGTTCTATTCATTTTGGAACTTAAGTTACTATTAGCAAAAAGCGCTTTAGTAACTGCATTTTGGAAACAAGAGCAACGAGAATTTCCAACAAACCCTGTGTCATTACACAATTTGCAGGAGTACTGCGGGCGAATATCTTCGAGCGTCATATTCATAGATTTTAGAATTTTTGCCCTTTTATTCTTTAGAGTTTTAATTTTGTCATCTATTTCCGTAGAACTCTTCCCGTCAAATTCCGTTTTAGCCTTCTCAATAATCGCACTTCTTATCTCTTTGTCAATATTAGCGAATTCTTCATTCTGTAGTGCTTTATAATACCTTATATCTGCGTTGTGTTCCGCTTCGTGTTTGCGACTAACAATGTCATTATATACTTTGTTCTCTATCTCTGTTTTATTCATTATTTACCCCTTCTATACCCAATCATCAATATTGCTGAATACACTCTCAATCTCTTCTTTTGTGTATTCTCTTTGGTGAATAATCGCTGTATTATTTTTGTTTGTACTCTTTGTTGTTTGTTCGCTTACTTCTTTCGCTTTATCTACACTCTCGACTCCTTTATCTTTCCAATCCGACAAAATTTTATTTAAGTACTGCATTGGTTGTGCTTTGTCTTTAGATAGAGTAGCCCCGTACATTATTAATTCATCACTCAACTTCCAACTGTATGTCCAAGTCCTGTAGAAATCTCTATCCCACGAGTTAACATTTCTAGTAAGTCCACAAGTTTGTAAGATTTCTTTAATAATATTGTCAGTCTTGATTGAGTTCTCAATCTCTTGATTAAGACTTTGAAGCGAAACGATACCGTGTGCGTAAAATTTATTAATAGTATTGTTCATACCTTCTAATGTTCGTATAGAATTTTTGAAACAATTATCTGCTATAACTAGAAGCGTATTCTCATCGTATCCTTTAGCAAGCCAAGGTTGTATATAACTTGATATAACAGGTTCAAGATTATCGTAGTATACACCTATAGCCTTTGTTATCTTCTTAGCAAGTTTGTATACACTATCTCGAGCAGATTCAAAGCCTTCAATCTCTTTGATATCGTAAAGTTTTAATTCAAAATAATTTAATAACTTCGCATCTAGTCTATATATAGATGGATTTGTCTTTATTGATTTAGCGACATACAACAAAACTTCGTGCTTAAACTCAAGTTCTTCAGTCCATTTCTTATAAAATTGTCTGTCTTCAAATGTCGCCTTTCTCTTAGATTTAAGCGCTTTGATAACTTCGTTAACTTTGTCTAAACTCTGCTCAAATTCTTCTATCTTCTTATTCACTTCTTCGACTGTGTGTGCGCCTTCATCCGCCCAATTCTTAGCGACAGTATTTATATAATTATACCCTACACTTTCGCCCTTCTGCATTACACAAAATTTGACTATCATTATGAATGCTGGAATCTCAATCTTGAGAGTCTCCATAGCGGTATAATACTCATTAAATTCATTAGGCAATATTTGTCTTTTTTTGATATCTTGAATAATCAAGTTAAATTCTTCGTACTTTGATTTACTCCATTTATGGTCATTTGATATAGCATTCTTAAGCGGAAATAATACTACTTGAACAGGGTCGCCATATAGTTTTAGTAGACCTTCGTTCTCCCAATACTTGAGTGCGTTCATTACATCTAATTCGTTCATATTCAATATTTTACAAATCTTCGCTAAATCATTATCGGGCGAGTCGCTTGAATTAGATATATAATTACAATAAATGTATACCTTAACAAAATCACTAGGTGCATAAGGTAGATAATCATTAATGAATATGTTATCTATCTCAGTCTTAGAGTTCTCTATAAAATCGCTAGATTGTTTTATGAAAGCCATAATATACCTTACCTATAAAATTTAATTTTCATAATTATAACATAAATATAAAATTTTAACAAGCATACTTAATATACACTTACAATCTAACTTAAACAATTTGATATTCTTTATCATTGTTAGTTAATATACAAAATTTTGAATATTACAAAAATTTGTAGCATATTTATAAATATGATAAAATTCGACTTTCGGTCAGGAATGTCAACTCTAGCATTTGACATCAAAGACCACTTTAGAATATACAAAAAGTTTTATTTTATATTTTTTACCCTACTACTTGTAGGGTTGATAACAGGTATGCTAACAGCATTTAAGTACTCGGGCGAGATTGAAGTCGACAACTTAAATGACAAAATCTTGATATCTTTCATATCTGGAGACATTGGAGCATTCACTCTATTACTGAGAAGAATTTTCGCCTTTACTATAATATTTTTTATCATATATCTAATAAATATCAAACCTTTCACCTGCTTTCTCAATTTTATTTTAATTCTGTACGAATCTTATATATTAGGGTTAAATTGTGCAATATTTATAAACTTATTTAGCATATCAGGAATTATAAATGTATTCATTGTATATTTACCTTGTCATCTCATATACTTAATATCTTTAATGGCATTATGTACAATTTTCTGTTCTTCCTGCTTTAACTATAGAAAATTTGGAGAAAACATATTTTGTTCTTCGTTTTGGCACCAACACGGCCGTTCTATAGTATTTATGATATCACTTGCACTCATTGCTATAATATTAGAAGCGATATTGTTACCAACTTTCTGTAATGTATTTTTTATAGTTACCTAAAAAGCAATGTAATTTGATACATTGCTCAATGTTAAAAACAAATAACATAATTATAAAATAGAAATTAGATAATCACATTTTTTAGTTCTCTATGTTATATACATATAGCAACAGATTTTATAAAAAGCAATGCCACAATTCGCGCATTGCTTATTTATATTTATTGTATCATATTCTCTCATCTAAAACTTTACAATTTACAAACATTCAATAGCAAGTTTTATTTTATTCTCTAGATAATTTACAATTCTTTCATTTAATTTATCATCATTGCCTTCAACCAAAATGCGAATTTTACTTTCAGTCCCACTAGGTCTTAAAACTATTCTACCCTTATCTAATAGCGTATGCTGACATTCTTCTACCGCTTCATTTATAGATTTAGAATGTATTATATCATCTTTTTTATTATTAGGTACTTCTATATTTCTCTCTATATAAGGGTAAATGACTAAATCTTCAAGCATTGATTCAATTTTGATACCTGTCAATTTCTGTAACTTTAGCAAAAGTGTAGATATGAATATTCCGTCACCCGTCTTAGAGAAATCGTTAAATATAATATGCCCCGCTTTCTCTCCCCCTAATATAAGTCTCTCTTTTTGCATTCTCGCACTGACATTTTTATCCCCTACCGCCGTCCGCAATAATTTTATATTGTGTTTTAACAATGAATGCTCAAATCCACAATTAGATAAGATAGTCGCTACAATGGTATCTCCGTATAACATATTGAGTTTCTTTAGATACTTTGCTAGGGCATACAATATGCTATCTCCATCAAGTATTCTTCCATCTTTAAGCACACAAACGACCCTATCCCCATCGCCATCGAATGCAAAACCTATATCATAATCATTTAATAAGATTGTTCTTTGCAAAAACTCTGGATGCAGTGCCCCACAATTTTCATTAATATTTAGTCCATTGTATTTATCATTAAATACTGTAGCGTTGGCTTGTAATCTCTTATACACGCTCTCTACACAACTGCTACAAGCACCATAACTACAATCTATAGCGACATTATTTCCATTTAAAAGTATGTCTATATTACTAACTATATGATTAATGTATTTATCTATTATATCTTCTTTGTGGTAACAACCAACCTTATCATAGGTCTGTAACCCATAATCATTTATATTATCAAATATGTATTGAAGTTTTTTGATATCCTTATCGCATAATTTATTACCGCTATTATCAAAAATTTTGATACCATTATATTCTGGCGGATTATGACTTGCTGTAATCATAACTCCGTAGGTAAAAGCATTAGTTGATAGATAACTCACTGCAGGCGTTGGCAAAATGCCAGCATCAACAACATCTATACCATGGCTCAAAATACCAGACACTAGACTATACTTTAGCATATCGGTACTCTTTCTAGTGTCGCCCCCTATCAAAATCTGCGTACCATTTTGTTCTTTAGTCATAATTGCTAAGACTTTACCCACCTTGTAGGCTAAACTAGGTGTCAAATATTCGCACACTATACCACGGATACCATCCGTTCCAAATAAATTCGTTTTACTCATAAAAATAAATTATGCTCAATGTAGCATAATTGACATTCTTTGTCATAAATTTGTGTTGTGAATTTAATAATAATTTGTCAATAATATTAATAATAGTTGTGTTTTGAGACAAAATATTGTAAACTACTAATATTAAGGAAAAAGGATTAATTATGGAAATAGCAACAATTGTTTTAATAGTACTAAATGTTATATTTGGTCTTTGCATTTTACTTGGTTTCTTATGGGGACTCAAACGAGGTATAAAGAAATCAGCATTGCGTATCGCATTCATTGCGGGCGCATTGATAGTCGCATTTGGCATATCAATACCTATTACAAAGGCACTTATCACAATGGATATTTCATCCATTGTTAATACGACCGGACCAAATGGCGAACCTATAACAAGTCTTCAAGAATTCATAACAAGCACTATAACTTCTAATGAAGACATCGCAGAAGCATACAATAACAGCGAAAGTTTTAGAGCATTCGTAGACGCTCTTCCACAAATGCTTCTTCAATGTATTGTATTTGTTATATTATTCTGGGTACTTAAATTGATAACTTGGATAATATACGCTATCATTGCTAAAGCAGTTTGGGGTAAGAAAAGGAAATCCAAAGAAGAGAAATTACAAGAGAAGCAGGAGAATAGGACTGTTGAGAATGGCAAAGTTATTGAGAATGGAAATGTTCGACCTGTCGCAGAGAAACCTGTTAAGAAACATCGTTTAGCAGGTGCTGCAGTAGGAACTTTGCAAGGTTTATTAATAGCATTCTTCACAATGATACCACTAGCAGGTATAGCGTCGATGATGGGCGAAATAGACAAATCTTCCACAAAGACCGCTAGTGCTTCTACTACTGATAATCCTTTAAGTGAAATGCAACCGCTTGGCGATATGTTGAGAGAATCTATGGGAGATGACATAGTCGATGCCCTACTTGCTTATGATAAGTCAGCGCTAGGTGTTATCTGTGGGTGGACAGGAGTAGATGACTTGGCATTCGACATACAAAGTTCAGCGAAGATTGGCGACTCTACAACTTCTTTAAGAAAGGAAGTAATTTCTATCGTGGACGCTTATTCACAAGCACAACAAATAAATAGTTTAGATTTGTCAACTCTTGACTTTGATACTGTTCAAAAATTATTTGATAGTCTATTTAATTCTAAAGCACTCACTAACATTGCTAATGATTTATTGCCTTATTATGTAAATAAGACACTCAATGACCCTAACGCTAACCTACAACCAGAACTCAAAAGCGTTCTACAAATGTATGTAGATAATTACAATACTCCTTCAATCTATGATTTGCAAAACGACTTAAATAGTATAATAACTGCTATGAAGGTCATTCAATCTAATGATATATTCGCAGTCATAGAAGACGAGAACTTTAGTATTGATTCGCTTATTAGTGTATTAGAAGATAACGGAGATAAAACTCCTATTAAAGACATATTCGTGGCATTAACAAATTCTACAACTCTACAGAATTTCTTACAAGTAGGAATCAATTATGCACTTGATATTGTATCAGAAGAATTAACTAAAATTAATGGTAGCGAAATCACTGTAAAACACGCTGAATTCAACAATGTAGATTGGACGGCGGTAAACAATGAAATACCTACTATATTGAATAATTTAATTGATTTATATAAAGAAATAAAAGATGACAAAGAAGTTGGAGATATTATAGCACACGCAAACTTTGTAAATATCGGTAAAACACTCGAGATATTTAGTTCTTCAACACTATTGAATGAAGCATACGATAATACAATTACAGCACTTAACAAAGTTGAAGCGTACACAAAGTATATAGACTTTGAAGCACTTAAGAGCGATATAGATTTTGAGAAAGAATTCACATATATACAAAATACTGTAGACGCATTGATAGCAGTCGATGCTATTAATCTATTAACTAATTCACAAGATATCAAATTATTTATAGAAGCATTAGGTCAAAATGTTACACAATCACAAACCTGTATTGATATTGTCGCAGATAATTTGACAAAATCAACAATCTTAAGGGCATCAGCACCTAGAGCACTTAATACTTTATATGAGAACAATATACAACCAAGTATTGATATTATAATTGACAAAATAAATGAAACTAACATTCAATGGAATAATGAGAAATACGCTTTAACAACATTATTCAATTTCGTATCAGCTAATGCCGACTATTTCTTAGGCGAAATAAATGTCGAGAATATAGTTAAGAATGTTGATTTAACACAATTAGGTGTAAGTCTTGATGCTATGAAGAATAGCGCCCTACTCTACCCTATCTACAAAGTTGGTATAGAACTTGCTAAAGATAACGCCGAAGTACAAAAATATATTAATGTTGACAAAATAAGCGTAGATACAAATTGGACAGAAGAACTTACCGCTCTTCAAAATGCACTCAATGAAGTCAAAACAGCGGGCATACTTGATGTAATATTTGAAGAGAACGGAATACAACAAACATTAAATATCATATCTAATGATTCAACAATAATAGAGAATATCATTGATAATTTATTTAACTCAACAATACTACAAAATAGTGTGGATAAATTAATTAACAATTTACAAGATTTAATCGCTAATCAATTATCAATCACAATAGAACCAACAACTGTAGATATTGATGACTTTATCGCTAATTTAAGTATCAAAAAACAAGAATTTAGCAATATTATTAACAATATAGCAGTAGTTGCAAGTCCTATTATGGAGAATAGTTTCAACCTAGATACTTTCGCTAACAACATTGATAACTTCGCATTAGCATTTGATTCATTACAAACAAGCGCTGAGTTCAAAAACACATACAATGGTATAATTAATTATCTCGCTACTAATGAAACAATTAATGCAGTCATCGACTTTAGCGTAGTAGGCGACAACTTCGATTATATAACAGAATTTAACAAACTTGAAACTATAATTAATAAGTTGAAAGACAACAATATTTGGACGCCACTTGTTGATGGTTCACAAAGCGTAGATGAAGCATTAGACACATTAGATGCAGACACCAAAGCAGAATTAATTGAATTAATCTTAGACTCTAAATTATTTAGCGGTCTAGCAGTAGACACTCTCAATCAAATGATTGAAGAATTCAATGGATATCTAGGTACAACTATTGCCCCTATCCCTGACGGAACAGATTTATCAAGTCAAAAAGAAAGTATCGCTAGCGTAACAAAGTATTTGCTAGAACTAACAAATAGCGGTATGACTGACATTGTCTTAAATGACATTAACTTAAGTTCATTAGGTGATTTATTAACTGCACTTAAAGACAATAAATTCGTATATAATGGCGTACTAACTGAAGTGTACGAAGAATTTGTCAACTATATGACAAATGACGCAAACTACGGATATTTAATAATTGATGCTTGTAAAGCATTCGATGAAGACAATATGTATGCTAACGCTAACCAAAATATAAATGTCGATTGGGTAAGTATTTGTCAATCATTTAATAACTTACTACAAGTTGAGAGCAGTTTGAACGATATTAACAATCTAACTGCAAATGACCTAACAAATGTTCTAAATACAATAGGCAATCACGACAATTTGACACAAAGATTAGCAAAAACCTTCTTAAAGAATGGTAAAGCAGATGAAGACAAACAAATCATAGACAATTTTGATTTTGCGGACACAGAATTTAATACACAAGCAATAAATATTATCTATGAATTACAAGATTTAGATACTCAAATTAATAGCGACCTAAATACAGCATTAGACACCCTATCAACAACTCTTAATGATCTAGGTCAATTAAATAGAGTTAAACTCGACAATCTAATATTATTCGTAGATGTCGTAACAGATAGTGATTATGGCACAATGATAGAAGGAACTGACTTCACACAAGAAGCAGAAGTTATACAAGAATTTAAATCATTGTTGAACTTCAGCGGTGAATTGACAATTGATATTCTTACAAATAGTGTCAAAGCATTCAATGATTCAACATTAGCACTTAATGAATTGTCAAAGAATAATGTAGTTATTTGCGACATTCAATCAAGACAAATGCTAGATGCATTAAAGAAATCAATCTCAAATACTAGCGGTATACCTACCGACAGCATTACAGACCAAAATGTAATAGATGCAGTTAACGAAATCATTACGAATAATGTTGAAGTTAATAAACAAGATAAAATACGAACAATTCTAAATCTTATATAATTTAATTGAAATAGCACTGATACACTTATACTAATTATCTTATGTATAAATTTGCATTGTAAATAATTAATATTGTATAAGCACTTATATCACAAATTGTTTATGTAATAAAGCACATATATTACACATTATCTATATTGTAATTTATTTAATACTTTATAATTAAAATTAAAAAGTTTGTAATGTACACAAAAAGACACCTTAGGCACTCTTACTTAAGGTGTCTTTTTATACAAAAAATGAAGTAAATATTTAATTTTACTTCATTTTATCTTTTATTAATATAGTAAATACAAATTCATTTTTATAAACATCTTATACTATAATACCAGTATTAACTCCGAAAAAATTCATTATAATATCATTTTGTCCATCTAAAACAACAAATGCTAATTCTCTTCCATTCAATGACACTCCCGCCATTGAACTCACATCTAAAGAAATATTGGTTATACCAAATGCACTAATAAGTATATGATATTCTTCACCTACCAATAATTGAATTTTAAATTCTTGAGCAACTCCTACTTTTTTGTCTACAAATGTTTGTAGTACAAAATTATTTTGAGCATCATATACATAAAATATCACACCAACATTTGTAGTTATACTAAAGTTTACTTCTTTAACTTGTACCCATTTCGCAGTAAATGTTGTATTATCATCTATTGATACTATATCACCTAATTGATATTCAATACCATTAACAATCCAACTTAATATATACCCTTCTCTTTCAAAACCTTCATTTGTTAATTTATATTTCTCACCTTTAGACAAATTAAATACCTTATCTTCTGTATTATCATACTCTGGCTTAAATGTAACCGTATATTCATACCCATTAAAATATGGATACCCTTGATTAATTTGACTATGCATTGCCCAAAGATTTTCAAAGTCCCATTTTGTATTTATTATTTCGCCACTTTCACTCTCAAAATTTTCTGCCCATACATAATTAGGATTTCCACCTTGATATGTAGATAACTCTTTAAAATCTTCACTTTTTAAGTTAGGGTTGTATACAATACCATTAATACTTGATTCTTCTTGTGGATAACTATAAGCACAGTTTTGGGCAGGAGAACTATAAGTTATTCCATATACCACTGAATGACATTCAATACCACTATCTGTAACATTAATTATACCAGTATTGTAGCAGTTAGATACCCTACTACTATTATAGCCTACAATTCCACCTAAAACGATAGCACTATAATCACCATCATTTGTAACATTAATTGTCCCAATATTATAACAATTATATGCACCACCCTTACCTACTACACCGCCTAAATTGACGTTATATATTTCAACATAATTTGTAAAATTAATAGTTCCAGTATTATAACAATTATATGCATCACCCCCACCTACTACACCGCCTAAATTGACGTTATATATTTCAACATAATTTGTAATATTTATAGTTCCGGTGTTATAGCAGTTGGTTGTATCACTAGAACCTTTACCTACTATGCCACCTAAATAGATAGCAACACCACCACTATTTGTAACATTAATTGTACCAGTATTGTAGCAGTTAGATATCTTATCATGACACTCCCCACCTATTCCACCAACACAAATCTCATTTTCACTAGATACAACAATAGTCCCAGTGTTGTAACAATTTGTTATATTGCTAGCACTCCCCGCTATGCCACCTACATATGGGTCTACAGCATTAACACTTATTGTACCAGTGTTGTAACAGTTGGTTATATCACTAGAACCTTCACCCACTATGCCACCTACATATATTATTGAATCAGAACTTATAAAATTAATTGTGCTTGAGTTAGAACAATTCTCTATTGTGGATGTTGAATCTCTTAATCCTAAAATACCACCAACTGCTCCACTATCAAAAGTATTTATTGTCCCAGCGGTATGACAATTTATAATTTTCACATATTCAGTGCAACTTATTATCCCCCCAACACTATAACTACTTAATACTACTAGTCCTTTATACTCTTTATCACCGACCGCAACATAATCTGTGCCCGCCCAATTAACACTCAAATTTTGTATAGTAAGTTCTGCATTTTCATTGCCTATAATATAACCAAAAAAACCAGTATCGTTTCCACTATCTATGGTTACAGTTTTAGAGAATGTAATACTATGTCCACCACCGTCATAATTCCCTACAAAAGGTGTATCATAATTCCCTATATGTGTCCAACTATCAGTAGTATAGGTTATATCTGCTGTTTGTACAAAATTATCTGCCCAATAACTACTATCTGTTGATAATAATCTTAACTGCATAGGCGTTGCTATTTGGTATGGGTTGTCGGGGTCTCCTGTACCGCCTGCAAAGTCTATAGCAGTTGTTCCATCATCTTGTGTAGCGTCAACTGCTATAATATTATTATTTGCGTTCAATACCTTATTATGTTCATTTACAAAACAAATCACTAAAGCACTCAATACAATAACAAAAAACCACAATAATATGTGCATAATAGAATTAATAAACAAATTTTTGTTATATGCACTTACATTACCTTTTTTTGTCACCAAATTACTATTTTTGCTTTTACATATAGAATACTTTCTCATTATATTACCTCTATTATTTAATTCGCTTTTTTTATTTACATTGTTGTTATCTTTCGCACACTCTTTAGCAATCTCAATTTCGGTAATATTTTGTGCATTCTCTAACTTTTTATTTGACTCACAATATGTATTATGTTTTATAGTTTCTATATCTATATTGTGGACATAAATATTATTTATAGTATTATCATTATTTATACTATTAACAAATAAATCATTTGCATTTTTACCAATAATACCTTTCATTTTATTAGTATCATTACTTGCATTAATAACTCCATTTATTTTGTTAATATTTTGGTTCTCATATTTTTTATTATCACATAACTCATTATAAATCCAGTCTTTTTTTTGTAGTATCTTTTGACCTACTTGTTGGTTCTTAGTACGCCCCCTCCCCCCCCGCATTTTTCATCTTTTGTTCCATAACTATATTAACTCCTTTCTATGTTATTTAATTTAGTATATCACATTCTAAACTTTTTAGTCAAACATTTTAATCAATTTTATAATATAAATAATATTTAATAAATTTATTAGTAACTATTGCTAATTTCATTAATTTATAGTAATTTATCGTTAACCTACTTTAATAAAACATTCATATATTGATTAAGTATTTTCATTATATTAACTTTTTATTATACAAATAACTAACATATAACATTACAAAGATAGAATTAACAATACTATCTAGCATAAAACAATAAGCATACCTACATTTTTTGCAAGTATGCTTATAAATACGCTTTTATAGGAATTATAATTTAATAATACAATTATTTATAGAATAATAATTATTATTAATTGCATTAAAATAATATTACAACAAGTATTAATATTATTAATATATTATAATTTTATTAATTAACAAACGATTTTTATCAACAATTAACTTATCTTAATATAACAAATTATAAAAAAGAAAGTAAATAATTTACTTTCTTTCATTCAAAATATTCGAATTATACATTAATTTTATATATTATTTTTAGCGTTTACATATTATTTATTAGCGTTCATTTGTGCTTTCGCTATCTCTATGAGTTCTGCATTCTCTTTCGCTACATCTAATCTCTCATAAAGGTTCTCGCCTTTATTTACCTTAGTACCATCTTTGATAAAACCGAAACTCTCTATGTTGTCAAAATTTGTAGGTATTGATTGTCCAAACTTCTCAAACGCACTAGGTATTTTGTCTGGTAAGAATGGCAATAACATTGTACAAGCGATAATATTAACTTCGCTCAATATATGCAAAAATTCATTTAACTCATCTTTATAATTCTCATCTTTTGCTTTCTCCCAAGGCCTATAGTCATCTACGAATTTATTTCCAGCATCAACTATATCAAGCACTTTGTGATAACTTTGTGTCAGTTTAAATTCTTTCATTAAGTCAATACTTTCTTGCTTTAATTTCATAACATTACTCTTTAATTCTTCAAATAACTCATTTGTAATGCCATCTTTAACATTAATGATACCATTATTGTATTTATTGACCATACCTGTTGTTCTAGATATGAGATTACCTATTTTGTTTGCTAGATTAGTGTTATATGCATTTAAGAAAATGTCTTGACTATATGGACCATCTTGTCCAAATACTACTTCACCTATAATGAAATTTCTTATACTATCAGCGCCGTATCTATCATAAAGAATTCTAGGGTCAAATACTTCAACAACTCCTGCTTCTTTACTCTTAGACAACTTGTCATTACCGAATAGTAACCAGCCGTGCCCTAATATTCTCTTTGGTACAGGCAAATCAAGTGCCATAAGCAATGCAGGCCAGATTATAGCGTGAAATCTTACAATCTCTTTGCCGACTACATGAACATCACAAGGCCAGTATTTTTTAAATAAACTCTCATCATCTGATAGATAGCCTAAGCCTGTCAAATAATTTGTCAAAGCATCAATCCATACATAGATAGTATGCCCTTTGTCGAATGGTACAGGTACACCCCAAGACACGCTTTGTCTAGATACGCATAAGTCCTTAAGTCCACCTTTAAGAAAGTTATTAACCATTTCATTGACTCTGCTTTGTGGTTGCAAAAACTCTGGGTGTTCCTTATATAGTTGCAAAATTCTATCTGTATAATTACTTAATCTAAAGTTATAACACTCTTCGCTCATATCTTCGACAGGTCTTCCACAATCTGGGCACATTCCATTTATTAGTTGGTCTTCAGTCCAAAAACTCTCACAAGGGGTACAATATTTGCCATTGTATTCAGTCTTATATATCTCGCCTTTGTCGTATAATTTTTGAAAGACTGTACTAGCGACTTTGACATGGTCTTCATCTGTTGTCCTTATAAATCGGCTATAATCAATCTTCAATTTCGCCCAAAGTTCTTTGGTATCTGCTACAATTTCATCCAAAAATTGCTTCTCGCTCACGCCTTTTGCTTGCGCTTTTTTTTGAATCTTTTGACCGTGCTCATCAGTCCCTGTCATAAAGAATACATCATAATTTAACATTTTGTGATATCTTGATATCGCATCACAACATACAGTTGTATAACAATTACCTATTGTCAATTTTGCGCTAGGATAATAAATAGGTGTTGTTATATATAATTTTTTCTCTTCTTCCATAATTACCTACCTTATTCTTTACTTACTATAGTATACTAAAATTTTAATAAATTTGCAAGTCTTTATATAAACTCAATATAACAATAGATTAATTTTCATTATAACATTAGGTTAATTTTCATTTATTCATTAATTTATCTTTATATATAAAATAGCATTAAATAAAAAAAACCACAGTTAAACTGTGATTAGATTTGAGCATCTACGAGCAAAACAGTATTTTTATTGCCTTGTTTTACGACATCAAATGGCGTAGGGTCATTGATATCTTCATCGTATTTTTTAGCATATTTAAGATATGTAGTCAAAATCTCTTTGGCGTTCGCGAACGCTTCTTCAACCGTACTACCTTCAACAAATAATTCCAAATCGTGAATAGCGGCGGTGTAAGAATTAGATTCTGCATCGTAATAAAATACACACGGATATGAAACTAACATAATTCACCTTTATATAAGTATAACACATATTTTGCTACAAACAAAACATTTGTAGTATTAAAATCCCAACATAAAATTAGGTGTTATCGCCCTTCCTATAAACATCATCATCATCGAAAAACTCAACATAAAGCTCAATATAAATAATGAAGTCGCTATATTGTTATATTCTTTTGACTTATCGCTTCTTTTGAGTTGTATTCTATTCTTACGACAAAAAACGAAAGCGACAATATGAGCAATAGTGTATAGGTAGATAGGTATACCCCACCACACAGCATTTTGTTTTGGTAGCCCTAGTATCGCTAATAGCACAACGCCTACCAAAGTTAGTGCAATTATACCATAAGAAACATAACTTAAGTACATTGATTTCTCTTTAGCATATAGGTTGACCTGCTCTTCTTGCTTCTTGTCGTCAGTCAAAAATTGACTAAAATCAAAATTCCCTATTTGATTAATATCCATACATTATCTCCTATGGGTTGTTAACATCTTTAACTCTTCTGCCATCGTAAGTTATACTCTCAAATCTTAATTTGTAATGAGGAAGTTTTGATTTGATAAGGTCTATGACTTCTTGTGCATTCTTAGCACCCCACACCATATCTTCAAAACCTTCTTCATAGATTCTTGTCTCTCCGACTCTTGTTCCTGCGACCTTGCTACTCCAGCCGTCGACATTCTCAATCGCTATAACCATTCTGTATAGTGTCCAAGCGTTAGCAATCTCACCTAGCGTACCACTTCCGCCACCTATTGCTACGACTACAGGAGCATTAGCAGTTATAACATCTCTTGCTAAGTCTATACCTGTACCAATAACAATGTCTGCGTACTCATTCGCCATTGTCTCATCGTACATAGGAAGCACAGCGATAGTGTCGCCTTCCTTGTAATTCTTGCTCGCCTTAGCACCCTTAAGAGCGTACTTCATAACCCCATTAAGTCCGCCCGTCATAACTCTATAACCATTGTCAACGAGTGCCTTACCTACTTCAAATGCAATTTTTGCTTTCTCAGTATTCTCATCGCAAACACCATTACCAATAACTGAAACTATAGTTCTCATATTTCCTCCAAAAATAAGTTATTATTAGGAACGAAATATGTTACAAACTACATTTCCATTCCGTTATCTTCTTTTACTTTAGTGTCTTTATTCTTTAAATTTTCTTCGCTCAAAATTTTAATTTTTTGTTGATATGTCTCAATCAATGATTTTAAAATTTGATTATTTTGAATCAAGAACTCCATTTCTTTCTTTATTTTTTTGATATCCAAAAGTTTTGCTTGAAGGATTATTAAGAAATCTCTTGACATTGTCTTCAACTCATCAATAGTGATTTCAATTCCCAATTCTCCAAGAGCAATCTTAATCTCTTCTAAATTAACTTCTAATTCTTCCATCGTATTTTCTCCTTATTGAATTAAGTGTATTATATCACACTTTTTTAGAAAACAAAAACACTTTGACAAAAAAAATTAAATTTGCAAATATTTACTTATTTATTGTATGCAAAAAATTATTTTGTATTCTTAAGACAACCATACACTATTACTTCTTGCCTTGTATGGAATAATTTTTTGATATTTAATATATTGAATTTACTACTCAAAATTGTTATTGCCCTAACAATCTGTTCATAAAGATTTATTTCAGCAAGTTTTATTGTCATCACAACTTTTGCCCCATTATTTAGACTACCTGCACAATTACATACGATATGTGCTGATTTGTCGCCAAACATCTTCATATCATTGACAATCATATCATATCTATTATTGTTATTCTTAAGATAGTCTTGTGCTAATTGTCGTATGTGTTCGACATTTGACATTTTTAGAACCTTATTATCTAGTTGTGCTGGGTCAACCGCAGTAACAAAAATACCCAACTTCGCTAAACAATGTGTCCACCCGCCCGGACTTGCTCCTAAATCAATAGCATTGTGAATACCTTTAGTATCAATCTTAAATCTTTCAATCGCTTCAAGTAACTTAAATTCCGCACGAGATATCTCTTCTTCTTTGTGATAATGCGGTTCTCCCGCCCTATAATTAGATGATAACTCGTTCGCTAAGTCTATAGACAAATATAATCTATCCCCCGCATAAATAGAAATAACTACATTAGGACTTTTAACATCTATAGTGTACCCAAAGTTAATCAAATAATCAGCGATAGTTTGTGTGATACCTTTATATTTAGAATCTTTGCCGTATACAACTCTTACAGATACTATTTTAGATTCGTACTTAGATAAAATTGACATTAATACATTATAATCTATATCATTACATACATAGTCTATCTTGTGATAAAATCTTACAAAAATACTTTTGTCTAGCAGTTGAGATAAAGTTAAATTACTTGTATCAACCTGCATTAATTGTAATATATTATTAAACCCACTAGATAACTTCTCTTTGTCAACAATATTTGATTTCTTGTTGTCTTCAATAACACTTTCGCCGCTATATAGCCCTACGCCATTAGAAAGTTCTACAAATTTCCCTATCTCATACTCTACATACTTACGATAATTGTCGTCATAATAAATAATATAATTCATATTTTCACCGCTCACATTATATCACATTAATTAAATTAATAATATCATTTTTTAATACTTTTATATTTCATATTAAATTACATATATTTAATTAAAAAAGACAAATTACTCTAACTTGTAATTTGTCATATTAAATAATCTTTTTTCAAAAATAAAACAATTATAAATAATTTAGTAAATATATTTTTTCACACAATACAAATATAATTTTCTTAAAAATATACATATATTTATTTATATTTATTTATTTCATACAATAATAAAATTTTGTATGTCATATATACAATATTTTATTTTTTTACTTTTGTGAGAACAAATATTCAATCTACTAATTATTATTCTATAACTACTGTCTTAGCGTACTCGTATGCACTTGTTGCTGCGATAGCACCATCAGCAGAAGCAGTTACTAATTGTCTTAATACCGTATTAGTGCAGTCGCCGGCAGCGTATATGCCTTCGACATTAGTTCTCTTGTGGTCATCAACAATAATGTACCCCCTGTCATCAATTTTGACAAGTCCATTCAACCATTCAGTGTCTGCGAATCTTCCAGCCGCTACGAATATTCCATCCAATTCAATATTTTTCATTTCATTTGTTTTGGTATTTTGGACTACCAAACCTTCTACTTTGTCTTGCCCTAATATTTCTTTAGGTTCACAATTATTTAATATCTCAATTTTGCCTTGTTTAACGCCATCGTACACTCTGTCTAACAATATTTCTTGTGCCTTCATTTCATCCCTACGATTGATGACATACACTTTTTTAGCAATATGAGACAAATAACTTGCATCATCAGCGGCGACATTTCCCCTACCTACAACAGCAACAACTTTATTTCTGTAGAACGCACCATCGCACACCGCACAATAACTAATGCCCCTACCGCTCAAAGACTCTTCTTTATTGAGTCCCATTTGTCTAGGAGTAGCACCTAAGCACAAAATGACAGCCTTACAATGATAAGTTGTATTTTTTGTTTTAACAGTTTTGATATATCCATCTTGAATCTCTAACACTTTAGCATAACGAATCTCTACGCCCAAAGACAACACTTGTTGTTGTATAGTCGTTACAAGTTCAATTCCGCTTATACTTTTGAACCCCGGATAGTTTCCTATCTCATAGGTTAATGCTGCCTGCCCACCGACAGCGCCTTTCTCCAAAATAAGTACATCCGCACCCGCTCTTCTAGCATAGATAGCCGCCGTCATTCCTGCGATACCTTGACCTACAATAATAATATCATATAATTTGTCCATATTCACTCCTTTGATAGCATTATAAAGAATTTAAAAATTTTTGTCAAGTAATAATTACACAATTATTATATTCTAAAATTAAATATAAATACAAAAAAACGCAAATTAAATATTTAATAATTATTCTTCAATTTTGCGTTTTATAATTTATGATTCTATATCAAATAATGTTAATTATACATCTATATCAACACCATTTGGGTTATTGCTATTAGTAACACTCTTTTTGACAGTATTTGCTCTATTTAAGACTTTTGTAAGAAGTTTTTTTCGTTCAGTATACGCAAATAAATTGACATCATTGCCAGCGTAACCTTTTTTGTCAAATGTTTTTTCGTTGTCGCACATTGCCCAATTTGTAATCAAATGCCCTATCTTATCTTTAATAAATCTCTCTATTTCAGGTTCAAAACCTTTCGATACTAGAGTCTTAACATTATCTCTAGAATGTGTAACCTTAACATTAATAATACCATCAAATCTTTGTATAATAGCTATAAAATCTGTAATACTTGAATTTTCTGACAAATACTTTGCAAATTCCTTATCTTGTGTAGTCGCTCTATAAGTTCTTTGTATTATTTCTAACTCTTTATCACTGTCAATGAATAACTTTGATAATGAAGTCAAATCAAGCAGTGTACCTGTAATTTTGTAAGTAGATAACAAGTATTTTAAAAATTGAATGTAGTAGTATCTATTGTATAATTTAACTCCAAAATCTCCAAACGATTCTTTCATTCGTATCAATTCTTCGTTGTTATAACCTAAGTCCCAAGCATTCTTCATCTCAATGAGTTTATTATTTTGTTTGTAGTCTTTAAAGTTCATCTTGCATCTCAACTCATATTTTTCGCTATAGAATTTCGCTCTCATTTGACTATTTGAATAAAAAATATCTGTCCCATAGTCTCCACTTTGCCAATTTCTTAACTTTTGTCTTTCTTTCCCTACCAACCCATTATAGATTGATGCTATGTCATCAACATTGTATATAGCAAGGCGTGGGTCATATTTTTGTAATGATACAAAGCGTTCTCTCTCTAATTCTCCATAATCTTCTACCGCTTTAGAGTCGTCGAAATCTACTTGGCATAATTTGACAATCTCTTTTAATTGTGCTTTTGATGGTAAGAACATCATATTGTCTATAGGATAAGCATTACCAAAATTAAATGTTTTCTCATAGTCGCTTTGCAAGAATCCACTGTCAAAATTTTCACAACCAATCAAACAATAACTGCTTGTGTTATTCTTGTTAATATACGCTTGATTCTCTTTAGTTACTTGTCCCAAAACACTCCCATCAGCATTTAATAGTTCATAACGGGTGCAAGCATTTTTTATTTGGTCAAGGTCTAGTCTAATTGAATTGATTTGTTCATCAATAAGATTATAATATGGCATTACCTCACGCCTTGTACTTCTCAATATTTCAAAAATTTCAGGTTTCATTTCCATATAAATGTAGAAATGATTTCCATCCATTTTTCTTAACAAATTAACATTGCTAAAGTTCTTTTGTCTAGCGGTTATAAAACACTCCATAAATGTTTTTTTGCTCTCTTCACTGCCAATTAATTCCCCTTCTACAACAGGTATCAAATTCATTTTTTGAATTTGGTCATCACAATTAATGAATACGATATGGTTAGCCATATCTAAGTTCTCTTTATTAATCTTATTAGTTTTTTGTGCATTGGTTTGATATCCGCCGGTTACAATGTTGTACTCTATCAAAGGGTTATATTGTGGTATGTTCTTAACTAAATTTTCCCCTTCTATTTGCTTTACGAGCGCATCTTTTCTAATAAAATAAAATAGATAAGATTTGCCCTCGTGTCTTAATATTTTCGCTTGAGTGATGTCTTCTACTTTAGCATTACCCTTCCTTCTATTTATAACAACATCAATTTGTTTTTTTACAAAAGGAATATCCGAAGCATTGCTGACATAACACAACTTATAATCTTGTAATCCTAAATCAGGATTTTTTGTCTGCTCAATAATTTTTTGTATATAATCTTCATCATAATACACATTTTTACTATCTTTTTCCATTTCTAAAACTTCTCCTATGCGGTAGTATATCACAATATTGTTATAAATTCAATATCTAAGTCAAAAAAAATCTTTGCTCACTAGCAAAGATTTTAATAATATAATTGACATTCAATTACATTCATTTTATTTAATCAACATTTTTTATGTGATTGTCAACAAATTTTACAACTTCTACAATAGGCAAAATCATTATTGAAGCACCTATTACAATCAACCATTGTGCCCAATTAAGTGAGACTAGGTTAAATGCTGTAGCGATAGGTGGCACTAATGCTATAAATAGTGTCAATGCGATTCCAACGACTATTGCAACTATAAACCATTTATTAGTGAAAGGGTTACTCTTAAATATTGAAGTGTGTGATTTAACATTGAGCATATGCAACATTTGCATCAAGCAAATTGTCAAAAATACCATAGTATTAGCGACTTCTGCGCTAAAGTAAATATGAGCGATAGTGAACACTATCATAGATATGACTATCTGCGTTGTCGACTGATATATGATTGCCTTACCTACGCCATCGCTAAATACTGAAGCATCAAGTTTTCGTGGTTTCTTATTCATCACGCCTTCTTCAATAGGTTCAAAACCTAATGCAATTGCTGGCAGAATGTCAGTTGCTAAATTAATAAACAATATTTGCAGTGGTAATAAGAATATAGAATCAGGGAATAAAATTGTCGCCAGCACTAATGCTACAACTTCAGTAATATTTGTACTGAATAGGAATTGTATAGTCTTTTGAATATTAGCAAATACTCTTCTACCTTCTTCGACCGCTATAACAATAGTAGCGAAATTGTCATCGGCAAGCACTACATCGGCAACATCCTTCGTAACATCCGTACCTGTAAGCCCCATACCTATACCAATATGCGCAGTCTTAAGACTAGGTGCATCATTGACCCCATCGCCTGTCATCGCTACGACCTTGCCTAAAGATTTCCAAGTCTTGACAATTCTCACTTTATTTTGTGGACTGACTCTAGCGTACACTCTAATTTTGGTAATTTTCTTACAGAATTCTTCATCGCTCATCTCATCAAGTTCAGCACCTGTTAGAACCTGTGATTCATTTTTCGCTATGCCTAATTCTTTAGCGATAGCAAATGCCGTATCTTTATGGTCGCCAGTTATCATAACAGGTATCATACCAGCCTTAAGACAAGTCTTGACAGCATTTCTTGCCTGCGGTCTAGGTGGGTCCTGCATACCAACAAGTCCCAAGAAGACCAAATCACTTTCTATCTCACTAGGTACAATTTTTTTAACCACTTTCTTTGCAAATGCTAGCACTCTCAAGGCATCCGCACCCATGTCTTTGACTGCATCCATAATTAGCATTTTGTAATGTGTTGTCAGTGGTTCAATCTTGCCATTAATTAATATTCTAGAACATTTATTAATTAAATTATCTATAGCACCTTTTGTATAGATAACTTGATTGCTACCTTGTGAATGGACAGTCGACATCAATTTTCTATTGCTGTCAAAAGGTATCTCACCGACCCTCATCAAGCTAACGCCACTATCTTTTTTGTGATAATTCACTTTATTCGCAAAATCTATCAACGCAGTTTCCGTAGGGTCGCCCTTAATCTTAGAGCCCATAATGACACTATCATTGCATAGAATCATACAGTTTAACAACTCTTTTTGCCCCGTTGTTAATTCTTCATTTACCGTTTCAAAATGGTCGCCAACAAATATAGTCTTGACAACCATATTATTTTGTGTCAATGTACCTGTCTTGTCTGTACAAATAACTTCACACGCACCCAATGTCTCTACAGCGTGAAGTCGCTTAACTATAGCGTTGCGCTTACTCATCCTTGTAACGCCAACCGCCATTATGATAGTAACAACAGCGGGCAAACTCTCGGGTATCGCCGCCACCGCTATAGCAACCGCCGTCATAAAACTATCCATAATAGAAGTGTTGGTTAACAATAAATCAAGAAAAAATATGAGTGCCGCTACCGCTAATACCACTACTGTTATGAATTTACCTAATTGAGCAAGATTTTTTTGAAGAATAGTCTGCTCATTATCTGTCGTGTCCAATAAGTCCGCTATCTTACCTATCTCAGTGCTTGCTCCCGTTGCAACGACTATGCCAGCACCACGACCATTGACAACAACCGCACTAGAATACGCCATATTTCTTCTGTCGCCTAATGGTAATTTCTCAGGCAAACTTTGCTCTGCTAGTTTGTCAACAGCATTAGATTCACCAGTCAATGATGACTCATTTATCTTGAGACTAACTGTCTCTATTAAATATAAATCAGCAGGAATAATGTCCCCCGCTTCGAATACCACCTTGTCCCCTACAACTAATTCTTCAGCAGGTATCAAAGTCTGCTTGCCATCCCTAATGACCTTAGCGGTCTTCTGCGACAATTTTTTTAACTCTTCAATAGCATTCTCCGCCTTCTGCTCTTGAAAATATCCTATAATAGCATTAAAAATAACAATACATATAATTATTATACAATCTATGTATTCATCAGTATGTTCAACTAGACTCACAGCAAGTGAAGCAATAGATGCAATAATCAATACAATTATCATAGGGTCAAGAAATTGTGCCATTATCTTAGATAATTTAGATTTTTTCTTAGGCTTAGGTAAACAATTTCTACCATTCTTAACAAGCCTTTCTTGTGCCACCTTGCTACTAAGTCCGTTACTGCTAGTGTCGAGTTCCTTATATAACTCCGCCCTTAGCATCGTATGAAATTCTTTCATATACTTTCCCTTTCTTATATTATACTTAACTAAAGATTTTTATCAACTGTTATTAACAATTATAATAAAACTTTTAATATTATTGTTATTTAATTTATATAGCACATATTTAGATTAAATAATTTTCAGCATTTGTACCTAAATAATTTTACAACACAAAAAGAGTAATTATTCCTAGCACCAATAGATATAGAGCGAACCACTTATATTGCACCTTCTCAACAACCTTCATCATAAGTTTAATACCCAGCATAGCACAAATAAAAGCAACAATACCGCCTACCAACATTTCAACAATGTTGACATCACTAAATATTGTGTCAAAGTCAGCCCTGACTAATTCAAACACTAAAGACGCAATAATGATAGGTATACTCATCAAAAATGAATAGTCTAACGCATCTTTTTTGTTAATACCCATAACAATACCCGCACAAAGTGTTGTACCACTCCTTGAGATACCGGGCAAAATTGCCAATCCCTGAAAGAGTCCTAAGAAAATAGAATGTTTTAAATTAACTTTACTATACATATAATTTTGTTTTTGATATGACTTTGAGACATATTCAGTAATAAATAAAAATATAGCGGACAAAAAGAACCCCCAAGCAAGTAGAACTCCACTAAATGAACTTTCAAAGAAATCAGCAAATAACAAAACAATGACACAAGTTATAGCGGTTGTAAGCAATAAATAATAAACAATAGGTTGTAAAGGATTCTTTATCATTTGCCAAAGAGTCTTGCGATAATATACCAAAACAGCAAGCAGTGTCGCACAGTGTAAAACGACATTTAGAAATAGTGAAGCATCTTGAATGCCAAAAACATTCTCAAGTAGCACCAAATGTCCACTACTAGATACAGGCAAAAACTCAGTCAGTCCCTGAACTATCCCAAGAACTACAATAATAAAAATATCCATCTTATCCCCTTGTCCATAATTTAGTGTATTCATTAATAGCACAATTTATGCACTAACCCCACCTAGCAAACAAATATTCTACATATTCTACTATAATTAATAACTTTAGTTGTTTATACTAAATATATACACTACAATTAATTCAAATTGCTAAAAAATAAATTTTTTAACTCTATACAACTTCAATTATTATAAGTAGTGAAATTTCCCATTCCCATACCCGAAGTTGAAGGACTTGTCGCTTTCCCTACCTAGTTTAGTATGGTACTCTACCCAACTTGCGTGCGTAAAACTTCTATGTTATTTACTTTTTGCATTTAGCAAAAAGCAAAATACCTAAAGTACTCGCACCAAAGTTTGGTATGCGTACCCATAGTACACGGGTCAAGGGGGAGTCCCCTTGCCTAAAGGTTCGTAAGGGAACGGGTAGTTCCCTTACACTATCTTTATTATGTAGGGGATGGAAAATCCCCTACACACACTCTCCTTGTTGTATACGAGACCCTATGACTTTATACAAACAAAGGCAATTAGTATATTCACTAATTGCCTTTGTTATATTATGTAGTAAT
>CALVIT010000009.1 GCA_944331845.1 uncultured Clostridia bacterium | reverse complement strand
TAGGAGGACTTTTTGTGCAAAGCCTTCAGCTCTTTAGTACCCCCAGCACTGCTGGGGGTTTATTTTCCCAATAAAAATAGACTATGCAATCTATCGCATAGTCTTCTTTTTTTTATAAATTATTCTCTTTTATAATATTATTCTCTTTTATAATATTATTATCTTATTATAAATTATTATCTTTGCTAGATACTTAATTATCTAATTTAATTTTCTTATCAAAATTTTCTTTCTAGTTAATTGTATTTATAATTAACTATATTTATTATTTTATTTATTACATATAATATTTATATTTATTGTTTGTAATATTAATATGTAAGTTGTATTTAATAATTAACGAAATAGTATTATATAAGATATAAATATTATTATCTATTAATTTCATCATTAGATTTTTGAGACAAAAGTTTTTTTTGTTCTTCGCATTTTTGTAGATAAATCTTGTCTTTCTCTAGTTCTTCATCCAAAACTTTTTGTAATCTATTACTTAATTTCCTAAGTTTCATTGTTTCTACTGGCGACTTAACTAAACTTTTTGTGAAATTAGCATTATTCAAAAACTCAATATATTTCTCAAAATAATATGCCATTGTCTCTCTATTAATTCTACCTTTGTTATAATTTTGAGACATATTCGCATAAATTTTAATTAATTTATCTATACCTTTAGGTGTTATAAAAAATTTATCATTTTTCGCGTATATCAAGTGTTCCCAAAATTGCTGTTCTTTTAACATAGCAATATCACTACTTTGGGTCCAATAGTAGAAAATATCATTTACTTTATTATAGGTCATTAACGCTATGACTAATGGGTCCCAATAGTACATTTCTATAAATTTTTGATAACCTTTTTCATTAAGCACCCATTTACTTTCTTTTATTGTATAGTCTAATCTACAAATACTCTTCAAAGCAGCGTAAATATCAACAATAACGCCATATTCTTCTTTAAGGTCTACAATCTTATATTGTTTTTTGAGAGTTTCAATAACCTTTTTGTCTATCTCGCATCCTAAATAATAAAATTTCCCATCATACAGACAGATTTCATTTTTGAAATATCTATTATCTTCAATTTCTTTAATATCATTAACTTCAACAACTCTACATTTACTTTTACCAAAACTCAAATTTGACATACCTTATCTCCTAATATTTAGGATAGCACATATAAGTAAGTTTGTCAATATGGTATAGTAACTTAATTTTTGTTTTATAATTACAATCAATATATTCTAAATTTGTTATAATTTTATATAAATTCGATTAATCAACATTACAAAAAAAACTTGCTTCACAATGAAACAAGTTTTTATTATTTAATTCAAATCAGCGTGTATCTTAGAATATATTGTCAAATTCTTGTTAGCAATTATATTGAATCTTGTAGTGTTATTCGCATCTAAGGTTCCGCCCATAAATACTGATTTGTATACATCGCTATAGTTATCCATTTCGCTATTAGGTTTCTTCTCGCTAGTCTCAAAATCTACAATATGAATCTTAGTAGATGATAAACCGCTCCAATTCAACCAATATCTACCTTCATCAGGCAAAACTACATTGACATTGCCATTATGTGCGTTTATATCATTTGTTTTGTTAACTGCGATATTGTCAACTATGACATCAATTTTTCCACGGCCGTGAGATTCCAAAGTTAATTGTCCCCTTGAATTCTTGACTTCAATAGCACCATTTCCCTTATCTACACCTGTAGATATTTTGATAGGTTTATCATTTAAGTTATTTACCGCCGTCATAATCTCGCTATCGGTTGCTCCTTCAACTGTATCACTTGCTTTCATAAATTGCACATACACTGAACCATTCTGTGTTGATACATCAAGGCTACCAAGGCACTTATCAAGTCTAATAACACCGCTTGTTGAAGTGATTATAATATTTTTTGCAAAACAATTTGCTATGTTAACATCGCCAGAGTGAGTATCTATTCTTAAGTCATTAGTTGTAGTAGTCTTAGTGACTTGTCCTACTTGCCCAATCTCAATATTACCTGAGTCATTTTGTATGATTGTTGAACCCAAAATCTTCTGTATCTTCAAGTCGCAAGCATTGTTAATGTCATCAATATTATGACTCAAAGAAGAGAAATTACCATTAATAGTATTTGCTCTAAAGTATCCATAATCGCTCTTCAATGTTACATTCCCTTCTATGTTGCCAAATTGAACATCGGCATTGACTGCATTTATATTAACATTGTTTGTTTCGCCTAAAATGTTACCAAATTTGTATTTACCTTTCTCGCAATCAAGGTTAACATCACAATCAAAATCTCTATCAATGCTAAAATTACTATTAGTCGCATTTATATTCAAAGTGTCAAGAATATTAACATATTTAACTTTAGCATCGTTAGAACCATCTACTAATGTGAAATTTTTAACATTTATTTCAGGGTTGCCCACAGGCACCAATTCTGCTACAGATACTTGAGAGAATATTACAGTACCATTTCCGCTCACTATTCTCAAATCTTCTATCTCGCCACTAGGCAAAGTATTAGGAATCCAAACAGTTAGACAAGCACTTCTATTGAAGTATGCTCCCTCAGGTTCAACCGCTTTAATTGTAACGACATTTTTTAAGACATCTTCGCCTGTCAATGCTCTTTTTTCTGCCTTTACGGAGAATGTTGGAGAAGGCGAACTTGCTTTGATAAACCCTGTAATTGACCTAGTAAATTCCGTTCTCAAAAATGTTACATTATTACCAGGTGCTTCATAGAGATTGACATTAATATTCCACCTATCAGCATCTATCTCAACAGCATCAATATTATTTAATATCTCGCCATCTAGTTTTATTAAATGGTCTACGCCAACGCCGGTATTATCATCTGCTACTACTTCATAAATTATACCGTTGTTATTTCCGTGATAAAACTTATACCCAAATACTGATACACTTGGGAAGAAATACATTATTCCTATAAGTATTACCCCAACACCTATTACAAGTCCTAAGAATATAGCAGTATAAATTAAAATACCTTTGATTATACTCATAATTCCTCCTAATTTTTTCTTTTGTTAATATAGTATATAACATTTTGTTAAGATTATCAAGTTATTTTAGAATAGATACTTTTATTTCAACATATCTACTTAAATATTTACCTAATAGTGTATTCATCAAGCGTTTTTTGACATTTAACTAAATTAGTGTCTTTATTTACTCTACTTTTTTTCTTTGAATTATCAAATAATTTCACACTTTGAATTTTATTAATCTCAAGTATAGGTTTAATGTCTCTATGAATTGGTACAATAGTCTTTGGTACAGCGCTCATAATTCTTTTTTCTAATGGAGTCAATTCATCAAATAAATCTTTATCATTTTTTAACAGCGGTGCTTTTTTGACAAAAGTGGTTGCACCATATATCTCTTGCATAAATTGTTCTTGAATGTTGTACATAGACAAAGCTTCATATTCATTATTAATTATGCTTTGTTTGGTTGGCTCATTAATATTAATGAATCTATCTTCTTTATTTCTTATACTATCAACTAATTCTTGCCTTAAATTGTACACCGCTTCAGTATTATCTTTAGTTAATAATGGTAAATAATCGAAGTTTGTGTCATAACAATCTTGATACTCCCATCTAAAATTCTTAGGATGATACTTCAACCAAACTGCGACAGAATTAGTCAAATTTAAAATATTGCTTTTATCAAATAATTTTGAATCAAATATGAGAGACAAACTATCTTTATCCTTACTCTCAGCCTTTACTTCAACACAATTTTTGTGTTCAACGATGTATAAGTTATAGATACTCTTGTCTAAATGGTTAACAAAGTCTTCCATAGACTCGACTATATAAGGCATAGTCGTCTCGTATTTGTCTAACATCTTAACATTAAATATCATATTCATACTACATTTCCTTTGTAGATATTGTATCATATTTTATATAAGTAGTCAATAGTGGTTTTGTAATAATTAGTAACATTATTTACATAATTTAATTGTATTCTAACTTAAATATACTGAAGTCAACATCATAATTAGTTATAATGTTGTTATTTTTATCACTTGTTTTGATTGCTTCAAACTCTATAACCATTCTTGTATTATTTGTAATGTTTACATTCCCTATATAATCAAATGTAACCCTTTTAGCGATTCTCTGTCCTAAATCATAGGTTTTAGCATTTTTTACTTCCCAAATTACTTCATCGCCATCGTACATAGTGAGTTTTATATTAAGCGTTAAGTCAGTTGTTTCGGTATAGATATAGAATGCTAATCTATTAATATATACATCCTTATTGATATCTTTACCCAGAAATTCTATTTGCTGATATCCTGCAGTATTTTTTGAAGTAGGTTCACCCTTAACTAAGTCGCTTATGTCTATGTCTTGCGTATAACCATTGCCACTATCATCTATCTCATTCATTATAAATGCTTTTGCTTGATTTGCAAATAAATCTCTTATATCAGTTCTTGTAACCGCTACATAGATTGACAATGCTATCGCTAATATAACCATTATAGCAATGATTGTCAATAGTCGTACAGCACCCTTTTTGTGAATGAAATTGTCCCACCCTTGCGCTATTTTGACACCTAAGTTTTGAAACCACTCTTTTACTGTTATTTTCTTAACTTCTTTAGGTTGTCCATCATATGTTTCACTTTGAATCTCTACAAAACTTGCCTTCCCACGACTATTTGAGTCAACCAAGGTGTCATCTTTAGACTCGGTATTATCTACGACCACATCCCCCCTTGACCTTTGAAGAATAACGGCACCATTGTTTTGTTTTGTAGAATCACTAGTAGTTGATTCTTTAGAATCAATATCTCCTACATTCACTGCATTTTGTGAATCAGCTTTCTCTTCTTCTTTCATAAAGTCAAACATACTTTTGACCCTAGTTTCGCTTTTGATTATAGGTCGAATATTTTTTTTCATAATCTCTCCTTACAAAAAATAGACAAATGAACTATACTAGTTTACCACTTTGTCTATCATTTTATCATATTATAACATAATTTTTGAAAATTACCTAAAAAATACTACAAAAAATTTCTTTAATTCCATTGCAGAACCTTTCAAAGTCCTTGCCATCTCCGCTCTCGACTTGGTCGTGCGGTACTATATAGTCAACTCGACCTACAATGTTACTAACCTTCTCACAATAAGGTTCTTCTAGATAACTATACTCTCTACAATCTGCACTATTCCTTCTATTATCCCCCATATAGAATATGTAACCTTCTTTGAGAGTTATTTCAGTTATACCTACTTCGCTTTCTATTGAATTGCCTATGCCATTGAAGTGATTATTGCTCTCGCTTAAATAATCTTCTTGCAATAAAACGCCATTGACATACACCTGTGTTTTAAATGGATTAGTATTATCTATTGTAACAGTGTCACCCTCCATCGCTATTAATCTTTTGATAACATACTTAACATCCCCTGTCCTTCCTGTATGCTTAACAACTATAATGTCGCCATAAGTTCCCTTTTGATAGGTGTTAACATAAGCATAGTCATACGCTTCACTATCATTAGGTGCATCAGCATTGATAGTAGGAACCATAGAATGCCCCTCAACACCTGTGTACATATATACATTTTCAGCGAACATACCAATAACTATGAACCCACTTATCAATACAAATAATAATGATAATACAATCGCAAGAATACGAATTTTCAATTTATTTTTACGAATTTTAGGATTGTACATTTCAGCATTTCTACCTAATAATCCGCCAACATCTTCAATATTTTCTTCTTCCATATTATCTCCAAAAATATATTATAATGATATTTTGTAAATAATCAACCATTATTAACAAATGTTATAAATATTATAAATAAGTATTGCACTATGTTAAATTATAAATATAATTCAAAACTTACAAGTATTTTATTTTATAAATAACAAAATGTTAAAAATTATTTTATTTTAGTTTTTGCAAATTACTTAAATCTATAGCCACCGCTACCGCAGTGTGATTAGTATGTGAGATAGATATCTCCATATCAATATTTTCCCCACAATAACAAATATAAGGACGCCCATTATCTTTGTGCTTAATCTCAATCTTTTTGAGAACTTCAAGCCCTAGATTATCAAGTGCTAACGCCTTAAATACCGCTTCCTTGCCCGCATAAATACCCGCTACCACTTCACGACGGCGGTCAGGATTATGTGAAGAGTCCACATATTCCTTCTCACAATCTGTGAAGACCTTGTACAACTTGTCCACATTTATTTTGTCTATATCAACAATATCAATTCCAATCATTATTCATCCTCATCAAAATTCAATTTATTGAATGTTCGCCTAATCGTGTCATAATCAAAGCCCTTGCTCAATAAGAACCTTTGAACCTTAGCCATATTCTCTCTAGTCCTTTCTAGATTTCTCATTTTTTTGACAGCGAAATCATAACAAATGTCATCCTGCTCGCCTATATCACTTAAAGCATTGTCAATAATGTCTTTGCTTATGCCTTTTTGCATTAATTTTTGTCTCAACTTATATACGCCCATTTTGTTTTGACCATATTCGACAAAATTTTTTGCTAGATTCTCATCGGATAAATAATTATATTGCTTTAGTTTGTCTATAACATAATTTGTAACGCTTTTATCATACTTTCTATCTTTAAGATACTTTCTCAACTCGCTTTCAGAACGATACGAAGCAGTGAGCCAATTCATCGCTTTATTTAGAGCGAAAGAACAATCACTCTCGTATTTAGCAAGATTTAATATATCATCATCAATTTCCCCAACTCTTATGCTATGCTTAACAATCGCATCAGGGGTCAAACTTATCATCTCGCCATCACAAGTAACCGCTACAAATTCTTTTTTGTTCTTTTTCATATTCAAACTAATAATATCCACTTAATCACCCTACATAATTCACTCCCACAAATTGTACTAATAATTTTACACAAATTGCAGTCTTTTTGTTGGAGTGTAAATCAATTAGCCTTAACTAAAATTGACATAATCTAAATCGTTCTTTAGTTTTTGTTCATCCACTACATACGCTTTAACAAATAATTTCTCTTCAAAATTTTTGCTAAACTTAATGTTGTTGTTATTTAAGTATTTAATAAGTCTATCCGCATTATTTATATCGCAAATAATGTTAACTTCTTTCAATCTATCTACATAATATTTTTGAAGCATTTTAGCAGTGCCAGCATATGCACGAGTCAAACCACCCGCACCCAACTTAATACCACCGAAATATCTAACAACTGCTATGACAACATTCATAAGATTGTCATTGATAATCAAATTAAGTATAGGCTTACCCGCCGTCCCACTAGGTTCTCCATCATCACTACTCTTTTGGTACACTTGATTATTAAATGAGAACCTATACGCATAGGCAATGTGCCTAGCATCGTAGTACTTATCTTTGATATCCGCTAACCACTCATTGACACCCTTCTCGCTGTCAACGAAATCCCCTAATGCTATGAACCTAGATTTTTTTATAACCTGCTCTTCTATATTTAATTTATCAAATGTTTTGAACATAATTAATTATAACATATTTTATAAAAAAATCAATGTAAAATACTTTAAGATTAAATTAATTTAAAATTATTAAGTTTGTATTTTTATATAAAATTATTGTCGAAATGTAATAAAAAAATAGAATTTATAACAAGTTTTGACAACAATACATAATTAATTAAAATTGACAAATCATAATGCCGAGGTGATAAAAAATGTTAAGAACTAGAAGTTTTTTAAAGTACAGCATAATAATAGCAACGCTTGCTATCATATCAATGATACCAATGTTAGCACATATTGACACACAAACAATTAGTTACGCAAGCGCTAACGAACTAACCATAACAATAGATGGATACGCAGACAAAGAAGTCGCCCCTGACTACGCTAAAATTTACGCAAATATTATAAGCGTTGATTTAGATTCTAAAGTTGCAAAAAATAAAGCAATGAAAATTTTTGAACAAATCAAGAGTGATTTATCCACAAGTGAGTTAGATACCAAGAATATAATCATAGATTCGTTCTCAAGTTATCCAAACTATCAAATCTCTTGTCGTCAAAGTTCATTAGGCAATTATGCTAATCTAAGATTCAGTATCACAACTAATCTTGAGAACATATCAAAAATAATTACAATTCTTGAAGACAATGGAATCAACGAAATAACAAGCATTGAATATCAAGTATCTAATGAGAAATCAATCTACAATGACCTACTCAAAGATGCCATATCAAATGCCGAACAAAAAGCAAAGGACACCCTCGCAACTGATGACCTACAAATCATAGAAATAGAAGAGAAAGACAACTACTATTGTGGAACACTCTATAAATATGGTTTAGATATATTTGATGATGCATCAAATGTAGGCAAAATCAAAATTTCAGCGAAAGTTCAAGTCAAATTCTCAGTACAAGCAATGTAATTTATCTAAGCAAAGTATTATTTAATTACATTAACTAATCACTATTACACACCGCACACACAAATAATGTAATATTGCCGCTAAATATTAATTATAAATTTTATTATAATTTCAAACGCTTTAACTTTAATTAGTTAAGGCGTTTTATTTTGCTAAATAACAAAGCATTAAAATCAATAAACTTAATATTTGATATGTCAAAATTTATAGATATTATATATAATTTTTTAATTTCTAATGTCAATATCATTAATCAAATAAACTATCAAAAAATAAATTATACATAGTTTTAATATTTAGTATATATTTGCTATCTTATTATGAATTACATTTTAAAATCTTGTATCATCAAGTCTTGTAAATATTTATCACATTTAGTCCTTTATTCAAAGCATATTTCATCGCTGTTTTAGCCCCACTATTATTTCTATCAGTGTCTACATAGCATATTAAAGTTTTACACCCATCTATCATTCTTTGATTGCTCACAATGATTTTTCTCTTAAAATGCACTTGTTCAATTTCATACATTACTGTGTCCACATCATTGTATGGCACATATCTATCATTCCCCCAAATTAAATCGTACTCAATAATAGGTTCAATAGACTTCAAACTCGTTATAACTACTTGTATGCAAATATCATTGTAGGTTTTTCTTAATTCTCGACAAACACTTAATGCTAATTTATCAAACTCCCCGTGAGTTCCCATTGTAAAAAATTTACACCCCTTATTAATTTCCTGTTCAACTAGTTTATAAAGTGTATCTCTAACTTCATTCAATTTATAAATATGTCTATGCCCTATAAAACAAGTTTTTTATTCATATTGACTCCTTATAAAATAATGTCATTGGTAAATAATAATAATATGACTATATTATATCACATAATTATTGAATATCATTCAATTTTTACCAATGACAGTTATTGGGTGTGCAATTTTTTTAATTTAAAATATGGTGTAGTGGAGGAATTATGAAAAAGAACATTACATCAAAACGACAATTTTTAATAGATAGATTAGGCTATATAAGAATAAAAGCAAATTTATCCGCTAGAGAACTTTCACAAAGAATAGATAAATCTATTGCTTATATAGCAAAGTTTGACAATGGAGATTTTAGCATACCAACAGAAATTTTGCTTGATGCAATAGAAATTTGCGGAAGCACTCCAGAAGAATTTTTTTGGGAAGACATAGCAAAATATAAGGAACAAAAAGAGCTTTTAACTTCTTATGATAAACTGTCAGTAGAAAGCAAAGAAACAATAAAGAACCTTATGAAAAATATGAAATAACATTTACGAATTGCGAGTATTTTTATGAATGATTTTCAAGAAAGATTACAAGAATTATTAGTTGATAATAATATGTCAAGGTTACAATTATCAAAGATTTTAAATATATCATCAACTACAATAAATGGGTATTTTAATAATAATTATTACCCCACAATAGATATTGCCATATCTATGTCTAAATTCTTTAAATGTTCACTTGATTTTTTATTTGGTCTAAGCGATAAAAAAAATAATTATCAAAGAAGCGAAAATTCATTTTTTGAGAACCTAAATTATTTAATTCAATCAAGCGGAATATCTATTGCACAAACTATGAAAAATCTAAATATGAGTGAATACAATTATTATAGATGGAGAAATGGACTAATTCCCAAAACCATCAATTTAATTGAATTAGCGAAATATTTTGAAGTCAGTATTGATTATTTAATAGGTAATATGTTGAAGTGTTAAAAAATTACACTTTATCAAATATTGCACTCATATACATTTTTTAATTTAATAAAATTTTTGCAAAATATAAAAAAAAGAACCTTATCATTAGATAAAGTTCTTTTTTTATAATATTGATAATTTAGATACTATTTTAGATAGTTCTAACCGAAGTATACTAGATTGTTCTCTTTATACTTAGTTTGTGGTTTAACTTCTTCGTTTTTAGAAGATAAAGTAATTTCTTTATCATTTACTATGATATGGTCTTTGTCTTCGACACAAATATATTCAATTTTATCATTTGGATGATTAACCATATATTGTGAGATAGTTTTAATGAATAATTTTTGTATACCTTGATTTAATGCTCTCGCTCCTGTTACCAAAGCATTTGCCTTATTTATAATATCATCAACTAAATCTTCGCCATAGTCTAATTCAATATTTCTATCTGATTTGCTCTCAAAATCTTCTATTATTTTATCCAACTTTTGAATAGTGATATTTCTTAAATCTTCTGTTGTTAGTTCATTATAATATAATACATTATCAAATCTACCTATAAATTCCTTCAAGAAAGGTGCCCCCTTCTCTCCGCTTAATGTAGATAATTCTTCCAAGTTCTTATTTGCAGAATTTTTTGATACATTAACATTTTGATTTGTTGTCGCTACAATCACGCATTGTGAGACATCTATAATTTCACCTTTAGCGGTAGAGAATTTACCTTCGTCGAGTAATCTCATCATAAAAGGCAAACAACTACTAGACGCCTTGTCTATCTCATCAAATAACAATACACATTTAGGGTTTTGTTTAATATATTCTACAAATTGACTTGTATCTTCATACCCAACATACCCAGGTGGAGACCCTATAAGCATATTTATATCGCTTTCGTGTTTGAAATTAGTCATATCAACACAATATATTTTATCATCAAAGAAGATCTTTGCAAGACTTTTTGCAGTTTGGGTCTTACCTACGCCTGTTGGTCCATTTAGTAACAATGTCGCTATAGGTTTGTCTTCGTTCACGAATCCACAAGACACAGCCGTTAATTTGTCAACAATGGTATCTATAGATTCATTTTGACCTAAAATCATCTCTCTAAATTCATCACATTGTCCTTTATTTATAGTAAATCTTCCCTTCTCACTCGTTTCTAAATTAAATTTATCTCCTAATTTTTTTCTTCTCATCTCGCTTTCAGGAACTGATATCATCTTAGCATTCTTGTTGTCGCATCTATAAATCTCTTCGCCACTTTCTTTAATCTTAATTAACCCGTCAAGGAAATTGTCTTGATATGACCAACAGTTTCTTGAGAAATAACTGTTATATAAATCCACATACAATTTATTTCTTTTGTTAATAGCATTCACAACATTTTTATTGTCAGTTAACCCATCAAGTTTCTCACGAACTTCTCTTAGATATGTACTTATGAAACTAGGCAAGTTATCTACATCCAATGTCAATGAATCGTCCAAATAAAATGCAGATGCCATAACCGCTACTTTCTCATCAATCAAAATATCATCAACATTTCTGCTTCGATACAATTTATACATTGCATCCCTAATCCATTCATCGCCAATAAATTTGACTGGTTGTCTAAAAAGGAAATTTTCATCTCCTGTAATGTCCATATCATAAGAATCATTCATCTTAACATTAGAGAAGAACGCATAATTGTGTCTCATTCTCATTTCTTTAAATGAACCAAATATTCTTAAATAGTTAGCAAAACTAAAAAAGTACATATCAAGTTTATTTTTTTCATTGAATTTAAAATTGTCAAGCATAACAAAGAAATCTTGAACCTTAAATCCTAAGTCATTTATTAACAAAATGAAAACATCAATAGGTGTTAAATCGCTGTGTGCATCATCAACGCACTTGTGAATTCTTTCACTTATAACCCCTTCATAATAGAGAGAGAAATTTTGGTCGCTCTCTTTGATGAGCGCCTGAGAAGTCAAATAATCGTAAGCGGATACTTCCTTCTCTTCATTCTTATTAATAGCATAATTATACAAGAATATTAAATCTATCATAATTAATCTCCAATTTCGCCAAATTGTAACACAACTTGCCGTATTTGTCAATATTAAGTTATAAATTAGTTTTTTAACTTAACATTTATAAAACTTAATTATGAATTATAAAAAAAACTATCCATATTGAAGTCAATCTATATAACTATTCGTTAACTTCATATAAGATAGTTTTTATATAATATTAAATCTCTTTACACCATAGGCTATGAAGGTTACAATAAGCATATACTGCAATAACCTTCTCATCATCAACCAAACTAAATTGTGCCTTTGGTTCACAATTAGGTTGTAAATGTTTTACTTGATACCCTTTATCAGTTTCAAGCACAACAAATTGAATATAATGTTCTTGTGTCATAGGATGTGGAACTTCCCCTATTTGTACATTAACATAATTATCAACAATATTTACACAAGGTAAATGCTTCTCGCCTGCCCCTTCGCTAGTATTAATGTTAATAATCTCCATAGGTTCGCCACAACAAAACATAGGCACCTTAGAATCAACTAATTTGATAGCAATATTTCCGCAATGTTTACAACGGTAGAATACTAATTTTCTCATAATTATCCTCCACAAATATTATAATATCTTTTCTAAACTTTATCAACAAAATATAAACACATTTACTAAATAACACATAACCGATATAATTATAATTCTTAAGTTATGTAAAATTAAATAATAATGTTAATCTATATTTTATTCTTTTATAATTTAGAACTTTGATATTATTTGAATATTGATAGAATTTATTAATAGCAAATAGGACTTTGACATTAAATAAATTCCTATAACCATTTATAATTGTCTGTAATATGAGGTACATCACTGCTTTTTTGAACTTCAATCACTCTTTGATTGCTAGAACCGCGAAATTTTAAGGTATAATCTCTTAATTCTTGCACAAACTCGCCATCAATAAGAATGTCTACATATTGTAATAATTCTTTGACACCTTCCATATTACTATGAATCAAATCTTCATAAGTATAACCCGTATACACTGCTAAGTGTAGCCCCTTATCTTTGATAAGTTTAGCAAGCACTGATAGAGATTTTGCCTGACACATAGGTTCGCCACCTGAGAAAGTTACACCATCAAGCAAAGGGTTTTTGTTTATTTCATCCATAATATCTTGCGGAGTCATAAGCGTTTTTGTTACAAATGGTTGTGTACCTTCGTTGTGGCACCCTTTACATCTTCTAGGGCAACCCTGCACAAACACAACGAATCTTAAACCGACGCCATCGACAATAGAATCATTAATTAACCCCGCTACATTTATTTCATCCATAATGTACCTACAATACTTTAAAATTATTATTTTATATATGTTTATGTAATATCACTTTAATTATATAGACAGCAATATAACTAACTAATATAAACTAAACTATGTAAATTTTAGTTGCCTAGTCCGTGCTTTACTCTATCTCGCTCTTCCGCACGCTTAGCATCATTGAATCTATCAAGCGTACCTACAAGGTAACCTGTGATTCTTCTTATTCTCTCAAATCCACAATCGCCTTCGTGTTCGTGTCTACCGCACTTAGGGCAAGTCTCGCCGATTATACCCGTATAGCCACATACTGGGTCTCTATCTACAGGGTGGTTAATAGAACCATAACCTATACCGCACTCTTTCATATATTTAATAACTTTCATAAAAGCGTCGACATTGTTAGTTGTGTCGCCATCAAGTTCAACATAAGTAATATGCCCAGCATTAGTTAAAGCGTGATATGGTGCTTCAAGTTCAATCTTCTTAAATGCTGATATAGGGTAATATACAGGTATATGGAAAGAATTAGTATAATATTCTCTATCTGTTACGCCCTTAATCACGCCGTACAATTTTTTGTCAATATTGACAAATCTTCCTGACAAACTCTCAGCAGGAGTTGCTAAAAGTGTAAAGTTTAATTTGTGTTTTTGAGACATTTTATCTGTGAAATCTCTCATATGCCCGATTATCTCAAGACCCAACTTTTGAGCCTCTTCACTTTCGCCGTGATGCTTACCTATCAAAGCGACCAAAGTCTCTGCAAGTCCTATGAACCCAATAGACAATGTGCCGTGTCTTAAAATCTCAGCCACACTATCATTAGCGGACAACTTGTCTGAATCAATCCAAACACCTTGTCCCATAAGGAAAGGATAATTCTTAACACATTTCTTGCATTGAATAGCGAATCTATCTAATAATTGTTTAGCAACTAAATTGAGTTTCTCATCAAGTTTATCATAGAATACTTGCAAATCGCCCTTAGATTCAATAGCAAGTCTAGGCAAATTAATTGTAGTAAAACTCAAATTGCCACGCCCGAAAGTAATTTCTCTACTAGGGTCGTACACATTACCAAGTACTCTAGTACGGCAACCCATATATGCGACCTCAGTCTCTGGATGATTAGGCTTGTAGTACTTAAGGTTGAAAGGTGCATCAATAAATGAGAAATTAGGAAATAATCTTTTTGCACTGACACGACAAGCGAGTTCAAACAAATCGTAGTTAGGGTCGCCTTCGTTGTAGTTAATGCCTTCCTTAACCTTAAAAATGCTTATAGGGAAAATAGGTGTCTCGCCCTGACCAAGTCCCCTGTCAACCGCTTTAAGTAAATTCTTAATGACCATTCTACCTTCTAATGAAGTGTCAAGTCCGAAGTTGATAGAAGAGAAAGGAACTTGAGCCCCTGCACGACTGTGCATAGTATTAAGATTATGAACTAATGCTTCCATCGCTTGGAAAGTTTCTTCATCTGTTTCTTCTACAGCGTGAGAATAAGCAAAATTGTATATCTTGTCAAAATCTTCAGCGTTTAGTTCCTTAAATTCATTAGATAACGCATTCTTGAATTCAACATCGCCTTTAAGTTGTGGATATAAACCACTCACACTCTCAATATTCTTTATTCTATTTTTGATACCTTCAGCATCAACTTTATTCTCTATAAGTTCATATGCAGATATAAAATTGCTTATAAAACTTCTTTTGAATGACTTAATGACACCTTTTGCCAAAGCATAATCAAAATTAGGAATACTTTGTCCACCGTGTTGGTCATTTTGATTGCTTTGAATAGCAATACAAGCAAGCGCCGCATAAGTTCTAATGCTATTAGGTTCTCTTAAGAAACCGTGTCCTGTACCAAAACCGCCCTTAAATAGTTTGTCAATATCAATTTGACAACAAGTCTCAGTGAGTGTGTAGAAGTCAAAATCGTGAATATGTATGTCCCCATTCTTGTGAGCCTTCGCTTGTTCAGGAGATAACACAGACTTTAAATAGTAGTCTTTAGCACCTTCTGACCCAAACTTGAGCATCATACCCATAGCAGTATTACCATCAATATTAGCATTATCACGCTTTAAATCACTAGACAACGCATCAACATTGTTAATCTCATCATAAATCTTCATTAAATCAGTATTCATCTCACGAACACGATTTCTATTAGCACGATAAACAATGTATTCTTTAGCGACATCGCTGTACCCACTCTCCATCAAAACTTGTTCAACCGCATCTTGTATGTCTTCTACATTAGGTACACTATCTACAAACTTAGCACTAACCAAATCTTCTGCTTGGCGAGCAAGTTTTTTTGCAACCTTAAGAGCATCATTTCTACCTATAGAATTCATCGCTTTCATAATAGCATTCTCAATCTTAGTAATGTCATAACTACAAAGTCTACCATCACGCTTAATAATATTGATAATCATATTAAATCTCCTTAATTCTCCCAACAAACACTATATATTGTAAATTTAACCCCAACTAATAACAATATATTGTATGTTCATTGTCAGTAGTCTACCACAACAAAATCTATATAGTCAAGCAAAATTACATAAAAAATACCAAAAGACGACAAAATTTCAAAAATTGTACATATTCAACAAACTTAAATTTTGTATACATTCAACAAACTTTATAAAACAACAAAAAAAGCACAAAAAAACGCTTTACATAAACATTTTTTTGTGCACCGCAATTAACCCATAATGTAACTGTAATTTATTTAATCTTTATATAATAATACCATTACCGCTACTAAAACCTGTTACCTGTATAGTAACTGTATTACCGCTATCACTTATAGTCATTAATAACTCTCTACCTTGTTGTGTAGCACCGCTTACACTTACAATATTTGTCGTGTAGTTCGCACTCATTATAATTGTATAAGTTTTACCCTTTAATAATTGTGTACTTATAGTCTGCTGTCCGCTACCTTTAGCAACATACATTTGTTGTACAAAGTTGCCTAAATTATCATACACATTGAATATAACCCCTACATTCGTTGTGATATTGAATGTAACTCCTACATAGTTTGATTGCCATACAGCATAGAGTGTTGTGTTACTGTCAAATGGATATGCTGTATTTGCTGAATATTCACTAGTTGTCGCACCTTGTGTACTTGCCCAACCTATAAATGTGTAGTTATCTTTAGTAAATGTATTTTGTGCTATAGTTATATTTGCTTTAGTTATATTAGGTGTAGAATTACCGCTTGCTGTCTTATATGCTGTACCTGTAGAACTTGCTACCGCTGAACCGCCTGTATGACCATTACCACTGTAACTTACTGTTACCGTATAACTTACTACCGCATAATAATTAACATTACCACTTATTGTTGTACTTGTCTCAGGTGCAAGATTTGAAGTTGTAGAAGTATTAGAGTCTTTTGCCCAACCTACAACTTGCGGACTACCTGTTACTCCACTTGTGCTTATTGTAGGTGCTGTTATTTGCCCACTCGTTTCATTATTATATATTATTATCGTTTCCGCATCATTTGCCCCACCTAGTTGATAGAAATTCGCTGTTAAAGTCTTACTAAATATTGCATATAGTGTTACACTGCTTGTTGGTGTGTAAGAACCATTTAGTATATTTGAGATTGTAGAAGTTTCATCCGTACTCCAACCTACAAAAGTCCAACCGCTCTTATATCCCCCAGTTGGTAATGCAGTACTTTCCCCAGCATTAACCGTTTGTGCAGTAGGAGCATTCCCACTACCACCATTTGTAGTAATATCAAATGTTACTGTATATGCGTTTACTTTCCATTGAGCAGTTAGTACTAAATTCTCTGTCATAGTAACTTCTTGCCCACTTTGGTATGTTTGACCACTTTCATCCACCCAACAATCAAATATCATTTCATCTGGTGCTGTGTAGTTTAAATCACTTATATTCTTTAAAATCACTTGTGGTGAAGAAGATTTAAGTCCGTAATATATCAGTTTCTCATCCCCAGTACCTTCGCCCGCTGTGTAGGTAATATGGTATTCTTCTATAGCACGAAGATATGGGTACCCGTCATTTACACTAGAATTTATTTCCCAAGTATTAGTAAAATCCCATGGACTACTTAAATTCCAATAAGATGAATTCAAATAATTACTTTTATTAGTTACTATATTTTTTAGTTCAGTAGTTTTTAATGACTCACTAGATGTGGGATAATTGTAATAACAACTGTTTATAGTTGGATTACCTCCACCAACTAAACCACCTTTATAACCACCAGTAATACTAATTGACGATGCACTCTGAAACAAACTAAAACAGTTTGTTAAAGATGAAGTTGATGCCAAATAACTACATAAACCACCAGCATAACCATCTTCAGAATATTCACTTGCATAATAACTGCTCCCCAAAGATTTTATCGCCCCAATATTGTAGCAATTTCTAATGTTTATTGTATTATTTCCTCTAAACATTTCAGCAGTAATACCTCCAGCAAAAGATATTTCATCAGATGACTCAGCATAAATATTACCCTTGTTATAACAATTAATAATTTCTATTCCTTCCCTTGCAATACCAGCAGCAAAAGCATAAGAAATAGCATATGCATTAACTTGAGCATTGTTACAACAATTTTTTATTACTAACCAATTCTGCCCACTTATTCCACCTGCATAAGAAACTCCCATACCCAATACAGCATTTATGGTCCCGTATGTAGCACAATTAGTAATATTACAAAACCCTGTCGCAACTATTCCACCTACAATACACAATGTCGACTTAGAATAAGTTATTAGACCTATATAAGAGTCATTCTCAATAGAAAGTATATTTGTCCCCGCCCAATCAACAATTACATTTTCTACATTTGCATAATTCACATACCCAAACAATCCACCTACATCTTCAGTTGTTTCAATTCTTATAGTTTTGTCAAAAGTAATTGTATGCCCGCCCCCATCATAATTACCAGTAAATTTGGTTGTTACATTTCCTATAGGATTCCAACTATCAGTTATATAAGTTATGTCTGCCGTTTGTATAAAACTATTTGACCAATAACTACTATCTGTTGATAATAATCTTAATTGCATAGGCGTTGCTATTTGATATGGGTCGCTTTCCGTTCCACTACCACCTGCAAATTTTGTAGCAGTTGTTTCATTATCTGCAGTGCTTCCTACCGCCATAGCATTGTTAGAAGTATTTAATTTATTCGTATTGGAATTTGCATTAGCACTGCATATAACAAATATACTCAATATAACAACAAAAAGCCACGACACAATTAGTAGCGTAGTTTTAGTTATACTCTTTTTGCGTATTTTTTCACCAATACCCATAGTACTTGCGTATGAATCATAATTAATGTTATCTATTTTATTGATAAGTGCTTCAGTATTAAATGATTTGTCACACTTTTTTCTTTTATTTAATTTTGTACCTAAACTTAAATCATCAATATTACTAATATCTTTTGTTGTATTAGCATTGTCATTTAACTTATCACAAGTTAAGTTATTATGTATTGTTTTATCGCTAGTTTGCCCTATTTCTTGGGTCTTAGAACGCCCCCCCCCCCTAGCATTTTTCATCTCTTGTAACATAATTCATCTCTCCTTATTTAGTTTTCTAAAGTTAGTATATCACAATTAAAACTTTTTAGTCAAATAATTTAACAACAATTTTGCAAAATTTATGCTTAATATATGTTTGATTTATTTATTAATTTAGACAATTGTCAACTTAAATGCAACACTTGTAAAAAATTTTTTAGGAGTTTTGCAACCCAATCTTTTTAGTGGTTTATTGTTTATTTCTTCTACTATCTCGTCTAATTCTTCTTGTGTAATTTGGTTAAATTCATTTTTTTTAGAGTAATAGTTTCTATAGAAAGTAAAATTTCTTACAAAATTATACTTATATAAAATAATTCTACTTATTTTAAAAAATAATGTTTATATACAAACATTTCTCATAAATCAATTAAGTGTAATCTATATTAACGCATATACACATATGCACAAATATTTATTTTGCTTTTATCACAAATTGCTCTAGATTAAGCACAAAATTATTGTAATATATGCCTAAAATTATCTAATTTATCACTTTAGAATTACATTATATCAAAAAAATATAAGACTAAATATTATAAAAAAACCTAAAGTTAACGACTATGTGTTAACCTTAGGTAAAATTAATTATTAACAATTTAAACTGTAAAAAATTAAAACATAATTATTTAGGATAAATAATATTTATAAAATCATTTTCAATGAATATATTGTATTTCATTATTTATTATCTGTATTCACTTTAGACTATTAATAATTTTTATTATATCAATTATTTTTACTTTTGAATAACAATTATCTATCTAAATATTCATCTAAATTCTTTTGCTTATTTTCTTTTTTATTACTATTGTCTTCTTGTTTTAATTTATTCAACATATCTCTCTCAGTCAATCTTGATGCCATTACATAAATCTCACAATCATCTAACTTTTGAGAAACTAAAAGAACTCTTTTTCTTCTCTTTTGTGAATGCGGTTTCTTAACTAACTCATCTTGAACAACAATAGAGTTAGGTTCATCTACGACGACAAATCTTGCATCTTTAGCATTCTCTTTGCTAATGTAGTTCTCAAATATTACTTTCTTAGAATATGTAAAATCTGGATATTTTTTGATTGTTTGTGCCAACTCAGATAATTCACAGTCTTCCTTATTCTCAAGGGTTGCTAAAGCAATCTCCATTTTTGCACTTGTTATAGCCTTGTCTACCAAAAAGTCAACTTCTTCCTGTGTGGATACTTCCAAATGCTCTAATTTGTCAATGAAACTTTCTGTGTTAATCTTACTTTGTTCAAATATTGATAATTTTCTCTCAACTTCATTATTTTGTTCCATTTTTTCACCTCTTAAGTATTGTATCTTATTTTGTTAATTTTGTCAATGCTATTTTAAAAATAAGGTGTTAAGCGTACTTAACACCTTATTTTTATGGTTTTATGTGCACATTTATTATAAATAACATAGTTCATTATACAATGTACAATATATTTAATAAAAAATTCAATAACAATACAATTATAATTCTACTTCGCTATTCTCTATTGTATTAACCTTATTCATTTCATTAGTTGTACTTACTTCATACAAAGATACTTGAGTTCTAGCATCAGTATACCCCTTGTAATCACTCAATAATTTTATATCAACAGTTTGTTTATAGTTTTCACTTAATATTTTACCAAAATCATTATTGCCTAATCCAATCGTTATTCTATTGACAACTAAGTGTCTCTTCTCAAATGATTGTATCAAATCTTCAGTCATTGTATTTAAGCACTTTATGATTGATTTTTTTAGTTCATCATCTTTTTCGACATCATCAAGAACTTTTTGAGGCACTTCAATATTGTCAAGTGTGATTTGCCCTGTATTTTTATCATACCATACCCACGCTTGACCAAGCAATCTATCTTTCTTTTTGAATATAATGAATGTTGAATTCGGTTGAGTCATACCATATCTTAAGCAAGGTTCGCCATTCTGCCCAACAACTTGACAACAATTTGTAGCAGTTCCAAGCACTGCGCCAAAAGGATTGTCCTTAGATAATACTTCATATTTTACATCATTATTAGAGTTGTCTTTGTATGGTTCAAAAAGACATTCTACTTGTTGTCCTTCGATGAACCAATCTTGCAATTTGTCAAATTCACTTTGTCTATAACCATACAATCCTACTTTCTCAGCAAGTGATTTAGCGCGGTCATCCACATTTTTATATTGTCTATCAGTTAATGCTTTAATAACAAGCGAACGAGTGAGTCTTTCGTTATCTTGTCTTGTTGTAACTTTCTTCTCAGGAAATAATTTTTGTACTCTTTTGAAATCATTATGACAAGCGGTAAGCAAATCTATTTCTTCACCCGTCTCTTCATTAGTATATGTCAAAAAGTCAGGGCCGTTATAATACTTCATAAAGAATTCAGCGAAGACAGGATTATAAGGCGTTTCATCACACTTAAAATTTTCTACAGCGGAATAAATGTCTTTTAGAGAGTATTCGCTTAATATTTCATTCAAAATAAAGTTTTTTGCCCTTTCACTCTCAGCGCCATCTTTACTAAAAACGCCCAATGCGTGTGCCATTCTAAATAAGGCAATTCTTTCTTGATTACTGCTAGGTTTGCATGTACTCATCAAACTAAACCAATTTTTTTTGTTGTTGTCCTTATAAAAGAGTTTTATTTCTTCAACAGGCATTTCATTAACTATGACAAAATGTGGGACTTTATTTGCTTTGCCCCATTCTTCGCATTTATTCCATTCATAGAGTTTGTATAAATATTTTAATCTAACATTCTCTAACTCGTTTTGTGGAGTGCGTTTAGTCATTAAATCGTCAAAATTAATTTTTACTACTTGACTATCTTTGTTAGGGAAAATACATTCACCATTTTCGCCCCTAAAGACAAGCCCCTTGCGAGAAAATATGTAGTCGACAATCTTAGGCAACTTCACACTCTCGTATTTATAATTAATAGTTGCATAGTCAACCAAATTAAAATTCTCTTCGTAAATAACGGTTTTATAATAAATTGTTTTATCTTTCAAATTTTTACAATTAATGAAAGCATTTTTACCAATGTATTTAACACTTTGTGGTATTTTTATACTATTTAATTGCGAACAATTCTCAAAAGCATAATCATTAATTTTGTATAGTCCATCATTAAGTACTAACTCTTTGACATCACTATTTTGGAATGCTAATTTACCAATTATACCTAAAGATTTTGGAGTAACAATTTTTTCTCTAATGTTGCCAGCCATTGAACATTCGCCTAATGCTTTTATTCCCTCAGGAATAGTTGCATCATATGCAGAGTTGAGTAAACTCATATATTCTTTATTAACTAACACATTTTTACCATTCATATCAGTATACACTGGATTATCTTTGTCAACTTTGATTCGCTCTAATTTTTTGTTTTCAAAAGCGTTTTCGGATATTACAGTAACACTTTTAGGAATAAAAATTTCTTTTATGTTAGTATTATAAAAAGCCCAATAGTGAATTTCCTTTAACCCATTAGGTAAAACAATATTTTCTAAATTTTTGCACCCCATAAATGCCGACCTAGAAATTTTCTCTAATGAATCTGGTAAATAAATATCCTTTAAATATTTACTATAAGCAAATGCTCTATACCCTACAGTTTTAACACCATTAGGTATGAATGAATAACTGCTTCCTAAAATCAATGTATCAGTGCTCTTATCAATAATTACATTACAACTTGTGCTAGGCAACCCATTTTGCTTTATCTCATTCTCTAGATAATCGCTCCCATCGCTAAAATAAGGATTATTCGTATCAATTATAATGTGTTTTAAGTTATCACAACTTATACAGAATTCATCTTCAATAGTTTTGACAGTACTAGGTATATATACGCTTTCAAGTTTACTAAAACCAGCATATACTCCGGCCCCGATGATTTCTACACCTTCTGGAATTTTAGCATCAAGTGAAGTAAATATAACCTTATTATCAACTTTATCAACAAGCAAATTCCCATTAATGCTCATATATTTAGGGTTGTCTTTATGTACTACAATCTCTTTCAAATCTTCACAACTAAAGAATGCAAAATTACGAATATTATCAAGTGATTTAGGTATAACAATTCTTTTTACATCGCTATGACTGAATGCCTCTCCCCTTAATTTTTCAACGCCTTCAGGTATGATGACTTCATTAAGTCCTTTCACATTGCAAAAAGTCCCAAAAATATCTTTTGTTCCTTCTGGAATAATGGTATTTTTACATCCAATTAAAACTCTATCATATGGTTTATAATAGATACAATTACAGCCTTTGTCGCTAAATAGTTCTGATTCTTCAATTGTTATCTTCTCTAAACTACCACATCTATTTATAAAAGGCCAATCAAATTCCGTTATTGTCTTAGGAAAATTTAATTCTTTAAGTTTTGGACAATTTACAAATGCATTTTTACCAATAATCATTAAACCATCATTTAGATATATGTTTTCGAGATTTTCATAATTACTAATTGCATTATACGCTAAGGCTCGTGCCGAATCTGGCAAATAAATTTCTTTTACTTCTTTCTTATCTACCCCTATGTCAAAATCTTCAGCTAAGATTTTAAGTCCTTCAGGTAGATATAGTTTGCCATTCTCAAATTGTACCATAATCACTCCTTTCGTAGCAACTTTATTATCGTTTTTTGTTATATGTGTAGACTATATATTATAATTTTTAATTAGGTTTATCTATTCAATTTGACAAAACAAAAAATAATTATATATATTAACCACAATTATTAATATTCTAAAATTTACATATCATTTATCTGCTTTATAAATAAACTGACATTTACCTTTGCAAATAGTCTTTCAAATCCTTTAAATCTTTGTCAACCGCTAAAGTTTTTATGACTTTACAAGGGTTGCCTACGGCTACGCAGTTACTAGGTATATCGTGAGTTACAACACTACCCGCACCAATGATTGAGTTTGCCCCAATAGTAACACCACCTAAAATGGTAGAATTAGCACCTATCCATACATTGTCTTCAATAATTATAGGCGAACATTTAGTAAGATAAGTTTCACGCAATTCGGCATCAATAGGATGTGTTGCAGTAGCAAGCACTACTTTAGGTGCTATCATAACATTATTGCCTAAAAATATGCCACCGCCATCAATAAATGTGCAGTTATTACCAATAAAACAACCTTCGCCCGCTTCTATATAACCAAACTCCGCATAAAAAGGTAGTACTACGCACAACCCGCCATCATTCCTTATAATATCATTAATGATTGAATCAATCTTATTTACTTCACTAGGTTTTGTGTGATTTAACTCAAATATTTTGTCATCAATTCTAGCATCGCAAACCTTCTCATCTCCCGGATAGAACCATTCGCCATCAGTCATTTTGTCTAAATCATTCTTAATTAGCCATTCTTGAATTGATTTAGGTAAATTTTCTTTATTCTTTAATTCATTTAATTTCATAATTAATTCCTTTTTAGTAGTATAACACATTTTAATTCTTTTTACAATATTTAACATTCAATTTTTGCTACGCTTGCAATTAAAATATTTATGCAGATTATCACTTATAAGATTTTTTGAAACGCTCACAATGCAAATATTTTTATATACATTCGCACATACAATAATCTTTGTAGTACGCTCAAAAATGCAATAATTTTTTGCTAAAGTAATTATATTAAAATATTTATGAATATTTGTTTCATTTAATTTTACTACTCGACGCATTGCATAAAATTAATAATGCCTAAAAAATAAAAATAAAGTCTATTTAACATAGACTCTACCTTAAATTTTTATTTTAGTTAACAAATATTTACAAGAATTCAGTTGATTTTATTTATTTTAATTGCTATTTAAAACAATATTACTGATTTATTATCTTTCTACTTAACATTACTCATTAAAATAAATTGTTTATCATAATTTGATACCTTGTTTATAGTCTTTGATTACTATTAAATTTATTTAAAATTGATTAATATTTCTACTTTTGTGCTTCTTCATTTTGCTTTTGTTTTTGTTCATCAAGTCCAAACATTTCTTTAAAATATGGTAGTCTTTCCATTTCTTTACAGAAGACTCGCCATTCTTCCAACTTGTGATTATGTCTATATTCATACATATTAATAAGGTTTTCATAATCCATTGTACAAGTTCTTGTTTGATTGTATGAACTTGGTAACATTTGAATTATCTCATCCCAATCTTTTTTGTCTTTTGTCTCAATGTATTTTAATCTCTTATTCTCAATGTACCCTACAAAATCATTGAATACCTTCAAACTCTCTTCACTCAATTTGTCGCAACTAAAATCGCTTTGTTCAATCTCCTTTGAATGAATTTTATGCATTGTTGAAGTTGAATTCGCAGTAACCCCAATCTTATATGTATCAAATTCCTTCCACCAATAGAGCGGTGCTGTTATATCCATTGTAACAAAAATTTGTCTAACAAATTTCCTATGTGGTTGCCCAGCAGTACACAATCTTCTCGCCAAATCTAAATCATTTGGTCCCATAATGTAAGTTCCGTTTTCATCGGTGTAACTATCACTTTTTGCCCAACTATTCAATGGGTTTCTCGCTCCACGCATTGCGTTATCAAAGTTGTATACTTTAATTCTCTCAATCTTAATCATAATTTACCTCTTTTAATTAAAAAATATTGCCTGTGCTATTTCATCAATAGTATTTAGGTCTTTGATAATCTTTGTCTTGACACTATCAATAACACTTCCATTTGAATTGTCTAATATTAAGTTAATTAGGACACCTGAATTATAAATAGCATCATTAAGTACTTTAGTCATTTCTAGTGGTGTTGGTAAATCATAGTCTAATACTTCATTATTCTCGATATTAAGACATTCTTTAACTTCTTCGAAGATATCATCAAGCATAACCTTAACAAGTCTTTGACCTTCAACCATATACTTTTGAGATTTTTCTAATTCTCCATCATTTATTGCCATCTCACTAGATAGAAGCAATTTTGATATTTGCCCGCAGTTCTCAACAAGTTCTGCTAACTTTGAAATCATTTCCATACATACTCCTTATTGAATAGATTAAGTATACAATATATTTTCTAATTAGTCAATGTTTATAACAAACAAAATTTAACTATATTTTTACAAAAAATAATGCAATCTACAATAAATTAGATTGCATTAAAATTTGAATATTGATTAAATCGTATTAGGCATAATTTTTGAAATAATTATATTGATATATCAATTCTACTATTTCTTGTTTTTGATAATATTTCAAAACATTTATCTCAAATTTTTTGATATCTTCATCAGTGATTTGGTCGTTCAAAACAACAAAATCTTTAATATTAGAAGTATAGATATCCTTATTAATCATTCCTGCCCCTGAAGACACGAATACAGTATTTGATATGTCATCACTATATATGCTGTAACCTTGAGTTATTGCACTATTGTATGGTAGACCTAACAAATCGCATATAGTAGGATAGATATCGTAAGTACTACAGAAGTTCTCATTAGGTTTGAGTGGCGAACCATCTTCATTAACTAATTTGTCGTTATATATAATACAAGGTATGTGATTGTTCTCAATATTTGATGAATCCATTTTGTCCGTTCCCTTGATGTCATAACACAAATTAGAATAGAAGGCGTTGTGGTCAGCAAATATTACAATTGTAGTCTTATCTAATAAATCTCTCTCTTGTAATGTTTCAAATATATATTGAACCATTTTGTCCGTATCCATAGCAAAAGCCTTGTATTGCTTAAATTTTCTCAATTCAGTTTTATCAGTTGGTATATTATAGGTTGTATAAGTGTTAACATATTGAGTGTATTTATCAAAATTATCTTCGATATATTGCATATTATCACTTATTCTATAGTTGTCAAAATCATAAGGTCCGTGGGTAGAAATTGTAGTGTATTGACTATAGAATCTTTGTCCATTAGGTATAAATGTATCAACCATATTTTTGATATATTCACTATCCAATATCCAATCGCCGAATTTGTCAGTCTTATCTTCTATTGTGCAGTCTTCTATACCATAGACCTTATCAAAACCAAGTGCGACATTCACATTCTCTCTGTCATAAAAACTCTTTTTGTATCCGTGGAAATAATTAACCGCCGTCGCCCCATCATTTCTCATAAGATTAGGTAGAGAATAAGGCGCAGACAATCCAACATTATCATAGTAAGTGCTATACAACTTACCTGTCGCTATGTGTCCAAGCAAAGATATTTCTTCGCTTATGTTAGTCTTATTTCTTGCATAGAATGAATCCATATATTGAGCGCCCGCATACTCTCCCGCTCTCATTGACCAAAGGAATGGTGTATATATTGGGTCGATAGTAAAGGCATCAAAACTCTCGAGCATTAATACTATAAGATTATCGCCTTCGCCAATACCGCTATATTTAGATTGAGCGTAGTAATTTTCTCCACTTTTTAAGGCATTAGCAACTTTTGTTTGATTCTCTTCGCTCATCTTACCGCCATCGAATAAAAATTCTTCTATGTTCTTAGCGTAGAAACCATAAGTACCAAATTGTTTAAAAGATTCATTTTTGAGTAAAGTATTCCCCCACAATTCTTCATCAGTGTAGGGGTCATCAAGTGTTCTTACACTGTCTGCCTGTACCCTCATATTAGCGACCTTAGCATTGAATAAACTAAAACCGCACGCCTGCATAGCGACAAATGCTGACATAACTACAATGAACTTGCTTTTTTGAGTAAGCGTAATCGCACCTTCAGTGTTTTTACTCAAATATATTGAACTTGCAATGAAAATTGCCCAAATCAACAAATTAATAAAAATGCTAAAATAGTTCAAAAATTCAAAATCGAATGAGTCTGTTCCCTCGCCCCCAATACTCAATAAAGACACACTAAATATCTCCCCAAATATCTCATAGAGTGTAGCATTAGCAATATTGAGAATGACTTGAATTAGAAGAAAGAAAGATGCAACGCATATCCACGCCTTACTTCCCACTCTAAAAAGGAATAGAATACCCAAAAATAGACAAATGACCGACACATCGAATATCAAATATGTTGGTAAAACTCCAAACCCTAAACTCAAGAAATTAACCATCTCAAGTGTAAGAGCGAACAAAACAAACATCAAAGGGAAAATCCACTCCCTTACATATAGTCTCTTATTAACTTTAGTATTAACCATAATCTACCCCTAATAAAATATATGTACAAAATGAGAAATATTGACCACACATTGCTCTAACATTAAGATAAACACATATTCATTTGTATATTTTGTCTTAAGTAAGTTAAAGTAATAGTATTATAGTGTTAATATACTTTTTATTATAGATAATATAATATCACTTTATTTGCAAAAAGTCAAACTTTTTTTGAAAATTACAGTATAAGAAAATTTTAATTACAACAAAAATCGCTATAAATAAGTGATATCTCTTATAAAAATTTTAGTAAACAATTACTAAAAATAATATCATATAATATAATTCATCTACCTTCGCTATATACTATAAATAAGATTTATATAACTAACCTATCATAACAAAATTATAAGTAATGTTTTAAATTATAAGCGTTGTTATATTATTAATAATATATTTTGTATAATCTCACAAATTAAATTATATTAATTATACACAATACATAACAATTCTGTTGATAAATACTCTTTATTTTAGCGGTACATTTTAATTAAATTTTGATAAATAATACTCATAAAAATAAAATAAGACAAATCTATTGACTTGCCTTATTATTTAATTATTTATATTGTTATAGCATTATACCTTTCGCTATTAATAACTTTTAACATAAATTCATAAGGATCGGTATCCCCTTGAATGACCATATCAAAGGTATTAGGAGAACTGCCAGATACAAGAATTACACCTTGCTCATTTTGTTTGACAGGTTGTTGACGACTTATACTATTGACATTCCAAAATACAACTTGCGGAAGTTCATAACCAAACTTTGCATATTTGCTTTTTGCATTTTCAAAATTTGAAACTTTCGAATTATCAATACACATATCGAATTCCATATCTGAAATAATGAGTAATCTATCAGGTATTTCTCCTTGTTTTAAATGATATTTAACTGCTGTTGATACAATAAGGTCAAAAACCGCTTCAAGATTCGTATTAGCAACTTGACTATATGATGCAACACACCTTGCTTTCTCAACAAAATTATTGCCTTTAATTTTTATTAATGTCGGTTCTCGTGAGAATTCAATAAACATATTTGCAAACTTACCTTTATTCCTTTCAGCAAAATATATTGCAAGCGAAAGAGCTATAGACAAAGGTGTAAATCTATTTGCAGTCATACTTCCAGATGTATCAGCGACTACAAGCGTGTTGCTATTATCTACATAATTAGGTAAATTATTCCACATTACATTTAAGGATTTTTCATCTTCTTTATCTAATTTTTGAGTTAACACTTTTCTCATTAAATCAAAAGGTGTAAGTGTGCTTGTATTTATCTTTTGTTCACCTTTTTGTACACTATCTAAATAACTCAAATATCTATCACTATCATTTCTTCGAAATGCTTTTCTATATTTTAACATCGCCATAGATGGCTGAGTAGAATAATCGAAGGTATAGTCTTTCTCTCTAAGGTTATTCTCAATTATTTTAATCTTTTTTCGTAGTTGCACAAGAAGTTGTCTATAAGACTTGTCACTCATATTTAAGTAGCGAGCGATTTTCTTCCCATTAATTCTAGCATTAGCATTTGAAGTATTTATACTAGGTAGCCATTTAGCGATTAAACTCACACCTTGATTTGTGTTAAGATTATATATGTCTTTAATAAGTACCTTCTTGATAACTTCCAAAGCGCATTTTTCACAAGGTGTATCAAATAGACTTATTAAATCATCGTATCTACCATACTCTTCAATTAAATTTATATTCTTCTCTATAATGTCAGGGCGTTCAAATGCTATGTACCTTATAATTTGTCTAAAAACATTACGCTCCCCCAACCCTTTCCTAATATCTCTAGCATAAAATGCTATTTTAACTGCAAGTAATGAATCTTCATTAAATGCTAATTTGAAGCGACTTAATATTTCGTTTTGGTCTCTATGCCTCAAAGCCCCAATTGTCGCAAACAAATCAAGGCAATACGATTGAGTTGTCCTATATGTTTTCGCTCCATTAATTGTCTTTGTTCTATTAAATAGTTTTTTTATATATCTAATCATAATATTCTCCTTAATCGTGTACAAGATGCCATTAAACTTTGTTTTGAGAAAGTATTATCCTAATTTGTTGCTGTACGCATCTTTCCTACACAATGTTTTTATATTTTTTAGTTGCATTTATTTTTTAATGCTATTAAACATTTCACTATTTAATTAAGGCTAAATAAATATTTTTAGCAATGTATTAATATTACAACATTATTTACAAGATGCAGTTTTTTCGGTTTGAAGGATTCTATAATTTGCTGTTAGCATCTTTCTTAAATAAATTATATATTCATAATAAAACACAAACTTTTTATTCACTAGCCTTAAAATTGTAAATAGGTTTAATATGTTTTACAATATCAACCGTTGGTGAAATGTATTTTACAATGTCATCAAT
>CALVIT010000008.1 GCA_944331845.1 uncultured Clostridia bacterium | reverse complement strand
GGTGAATTATGAAAAGTATTATATTAGTTTTAGATGGATTTGGCGTTGGCGAAATGCCCGATGCTGATAAATTTGGGGATGTTGGTTCTAATACCTATGTTAATCTCAAAAAGTTACAACAATTCTCATTGCCAAACTTTGAAAGATTAGGTATCAATAATATTGACGGATTAAATCTCGATAAATGTGATAACACTATAGGTTATTATGGTAAACTCAAAGAGAGAAGTATTAACAAAGATACTTTGACTGGTCACTGGGAGATGATGGGAGTTGAGACACACAAAGTATATCAAGCATTTCCACACAATATTGATGCAGATGTAGTGTCCGCTGTGCAAGAAGAGATTGGACCAACTATTTGCAATCACTCTGCAAGCGGTACACAAATCATTGTGGAGTTGGGACAAGAACACATAGCGACAAAGAAACCTATTTTGTATAGTTCTCAAGATAGTGTTCTCCAGATTGCTACACATAAGAGTGTATATTCTGTAGAAGAATTGTATGATATGTGCAAAAAAGTTCGAGAGAGAATGAACAAGGATTTCCACATTCAAAGAATCATCGCTAGACCTTTCGACACTAACGAAAAAGGCGAGTTTTATAGGACAAAGGAGCGCAAAGATTTCGCTATCAATCCACCAACTAAAACTACGCTTGATGCAATCATTGAAGCAGGCTACAAAGTGGTGGGAGTAGGTAAGATAGCAGAGATATTCAATTTTAATGGAATAAGTGAAACCTATAAGACCACCAACAATGTTGAGAGTCTTGACAAGACATTAGAATTGATAAATAATGATTTTGATGGATTAATTTTTGCTAATCTAATTGATACAGATATGTTGTACGGGCATAGGAACGACACAAACGGATACATTAAAGCGTTAGAGTATATAGATAGTTTCTTACCTAAGATTATGCAGGCAATGGGAGATAATGACTTATTGATGATAACAGGCGACCACGGCAACGACCCTACAACGCCTTCAACAGACCACTCAAGAGAATATACCCCTATATTAATGTATAGCAAAAAATTTGAAAGTTCAAAAAATCTAGGCATAATCGATGGCTTTAGATTCGTAGGAGATAGTGCGTATAATTGGCTTACAAAAGGGGATATCAATGATTAAAGATATATTTATTGCCGGTGCGTACACAGGAGTTCAAAAAGATAATCTTAATATCTATAGCGAACTCAAAGAGTATTTGTTGAGTTTAAATGATAATTATAATATTGTTACGCTTCTAGATATTGATGAATTTAGGAATAATTATACTTTAAGTCATCCTAATGCTAATCTTAAAGAAGTCGATATCGCTATGGTAAATTTTGATTTGAATTTTGTTAAAAATTGTGATTTAATAATTGCTAACCTTTCTACAAAATCAATAGGACTAGGCATAGAATTAGGTACTGTTATTAATGATAACAAAAATATTTTATTTGTAGCACAAGAAGGCACAACTGTTAGCAATATGATTATTGGTGGATTTAAAGATTATCAAATACATTATTATAAAGACTTTGAAGACTTAAAGTCTATTGTTGAGAATTATATAAATAAGGTGGATAAATTATGAGAAATGAAATTAATGAAGCAGTAGAATATATACAAAAATTTGTCGACTATATACCTGATGTCGCATTGGTGCTGGGTTCAGGGCTTGGAGATTTCGCTGACAATGTAGAAGATGCTGTAATAATTAAATATAGCGACATACCTAATTTCCCTAAGTCGACAGTTCAGGGACATAAAGGTCAATTTGTATTCGGTAAAGTGGCAGGGAAGAAAGTTTGCATTATGCAAGGGCGAGTACATTATTATGAAGGGTACCCTATGTATCAAGTAGTATTTCCAGAATATGTTATGGCAGGACTAGGAATCAAAACACTTATTCTAACTAATGCTGTTGGCGGTATTAGTGATAATATGCCCGTTAATACTTTCGCTTGTATCAAAGACCACATTAATTTCACAGGTTACAACCCATTAATAGGTACACATTATGTAGATATGGGCGTGAGATTTTTGTCGCTAAATGATTTGTATGACAAAGAGCTAAGAGAATTAGCATTGTCTATAGCAAAAAGACTTAACATTACCTTAAATGAGGCGGTCTTTGCACAAACAAGCGGTCCAACTTATGAAACGCCGGCTGAAATAAGAGCGCTCAAAGCACTAGGTGTCGATACTTGCGGTATGAGCACCGCTATAGAAGCAATAGCAGGCAAACACGCAGGAATGAAAGTATTAGCAATATCAAATATTAGCAATAAGGCGGCGGGACTTGCGACTATTGAACCTACACATAGCGAAGTTCTAGAGAATTCAAACATTATAAAAAATGATTTTAAAAATTTGTTAGAGAATATTATTAAAGAATTATAATATATAGTTAAATATTCATATATTGAAATTTTTAGCGAAAATTGTAGTAATACTACAGTTTTTTGTAGACATAATGAATAATTTATGATATAATGTTGACCATAATTTTGATTAAATTATATGAATATTTAATTACATTTTTGTGAGGATGAGAATGAAGAGTTTATTTGAAGAGTTGAAGTCAAGAGGATACATCTACCAAATGACTGATGAACAAAAAGTTAAAGAGATACTTGATGGAGAACCACGCACAATATATATGGGTATTGACCCAACCGCTGATAGTTTGCATATAGGACATTGTTTCCCTTTGATTGTTTTAAGGAAGATGCAGGACTACGGACACAGAGTCATTGTCCTTATAGGTGGGGCTACTGCTATGGTTGGCGACCCTACAGGCAAAACTGATATGCGTAAAATGGTTACTCAAGAATTTATCAATCATAACCTTAATAGCGTTAAGAGAATAATAGGACAATTCTTAAGAACTGATGGGGATAACCCTGTTATCATTGTTAATAACTATGATTGGTTTAGCAAGTTTAGTTACATTGATTTTATGCGAGAAGTCGCTGTTCATTTCAATGTTAACAAAATGCTCGCAAGTGATGCTTGTAAAACTCGACTAAATGAAGGCGGTTTAACTTTCTTTGAAATGGGTTATCAACTTATGCAGGCATACGACTTTTTTTATCTAAATAGAAATTATGGTTGCGTGTTAGAGATAGGTGGTAGCGACCAGTGGGCAAATATCCTTGCTGGTGCTGACTATGGTAGGAAAATTAACAATCTTGAAGGCAAAGATGAAGAAGCGTTCCAAGCATTGACTGTGCCATTGCTTACTAATAGCGAAGGTAAGAAAATGGGCAAAACCGAGAAAGGCGCTGTGTGGGTGCTCAAAGAGAAAATGTCTCCATTTGAATTCTATCAATATTTCTACAATATTCAAGATAAAGATGTTGAGAAAATGTTAAAGTTATTAACAAATGTTCCACTTGAAGATATAAAAGAATTAATGAATGGGGACATTAGAGTAGCAAAGCAAAGAATGGCTTATGAGATAACAAAATTTATACACGGACAAGTTGAAGCAGACCAAGCACTCAAGGTGTCTATAGAGATGTACGCACAAGATAATTTTGAAGATGCCCCTTCAGTAGAATTCAGTAAGGATAAAGTTATCGAAGGTATCAAATTCGTTGACCTAATGGTAGAAGTAGGATTTTTTGTATCTAAGTCAGAAGCACGCAGAATGATAGAACAAAACGCCGTAAGTGTAAATGGCGAAAAAATTAAAGATGTAGATTTATTGTTAACTAATAAAGATTTCAATAATAATGAATTGCTTGTGAAGAAGGGCAAAAAAAATTTCATTAAAGTTGTATTAAAATAAATTATTGACTTATAAATATATGTTATCTAAAAAAATAAAAAATTATTTAGTTACAATGACTTATTGTAAAATTAAATACTTTTAAGATTAAAGTATTTATAAATTTTAATTTTAATAATTTATGAACTCATATGACAGATTTAATATCATATGAGTTTTTTATTTTATGTAATAGATAATTAAAAATATATTGTAATGAATTTCTAATAAATTTCTAATAAAAAGTATAATATTTTGTAAAATATGCATTATATGCATTATTTAATTAAAATGAAAAATTAATTTTAAAAAAATCTATGAAAAATATTAAAACGACTTAAATATAATGTATGAATTATGAATAATTACATAAATTAGATAAAATTATTTGACTAAAAACTAAAAATTGTGGTATACTGACAATGATTAAAAAATAAGGAGTGCGAGATATTATGTTTAAGAATAAGAAAAAATTAGTGAAAGAGGAGGATTAAAAAAAAAAAGATTAAAAAAATTATATATAAAAAAAAAAAAAAATATAGATTTAAGAGTATAAATAAATAGAATACTATCTACACAACAAAATAATATAAAAAACTATAGATTAAGTTACAAAAATAAAGATAAAAGTTTGCTTTCATATAATGATATTGAGTCAAAAGAATGTAACATTGATTATAATTATGAAACAAGTGAAAAAGATTGTAATATAAATTCAATATTTGAAAAAAATGCTGATTTTGTTCAAAATAAATGTAATTTGGGGAATAAAAATATGAATAAGAGAATTCAAACTATAAGAGATAAAAATAATTATAGTCAATATAACATAACTAAATACTTTATTTTGCTTTTGATTTGTTTATTAATTTTACCTTTTATTATAAATTTACAGTATTGTAATACTAATTCTAACATTGAAGCAAACACTAATGTAGATAATTATTCGATTGGAATTGGTGGCATTGACCCCGACCCCGAAGAGCCAATTAATATTTCTGCTCATTACACTTTTAATGGTCGGCAATCTTCAGCCGTTATATACTTGGAAAATGGACAGATTACACTTGAGCCTTTTGAGAATGTACTTAATTTTAATGAAAATGAAAAAGCATACACATTTGAATACTGGTATGTAGAGGGGGATGAAACAAAGTATTACCCTGGAGATGTGTATACAGCCGCAGAAGGAACTGAGGAAGTGATATTTTGTGCGATGGTAAGTTTTACAATAGATTTGGGTGATAATTCTAGTGGGGAACAAATTAATTTAAAAATTATGGGGGATAAGCCTACAGTTACTAAAATAACACCGCCAACAAAAGAAGGATATAATTTTTTAGGATATTACAAAGAAGATAACACAACAAGTCAACAATATATAGATAGTGAAGGAAATGTTAATCAAGATAGCAGTTTGTATAGTACACCATTTACAACACTATATGCACAATGGGAAGAAGTAACATATAATATAGACTATTACATAGTGCTAGATGGAGTGTCTACGAAGTGGAGTGAAGGCAATACTAACGCATTAACATACACAATTAGCACTTCAAGTTTTAGTATTAATTTACCGACTGTAGATAGTCGATATGAGTATTTAGGTTGGAGCAGTACGGAAGGCGGAGCGACTACAGCGACTACTCCTACAATCAATCAAGGGACAACGGGCAATAAATCATACTATTTTGTATACGAAACAAAGAATCTAACCTTAAAATTGAATTGTACAAATTATAGTAAACAAAATTATTTTGTGTACATATATAGGGGTAGTGAAATAATATATCAACTATATGTACAAAAAGGAGTAACACTAGAATTAGGATATATAGACTATACGCAAGAGAAATACACAGTGCAGTTTGTAATGAGTTATTTAGGCAGTGTAAGTTGTAGTGGTGAGAATATTACACAGAGTGGAAGAAAAGTAACTATAAATGAATTTGTGGATACTACAATCAATTATACAATTATTTCACCAAATATTAATGGTGGTATAATTGTTTAGTTAAAGTAAAATAGTAATGTACAAATAATTTGCAAAATTTGCTATGTGGGTTGTAGCATAATACTTATATAGATGAATTTATTTATAAATAGTGTACGGGTAAATTAAATAGACAATGTTAGTTTTTATTCAATATTTTTTGACTTTTGAAGGGTGAGAATTTTAATAATTTATTGATTAGTCAAATATTAAATTATTCAATTATTTCATACATTTAAAGTAAAAAGCAGTGAGATTTATTTATATATTTCACTGCTTTTTTATATTATGATTCGCTAAATAATTCAAATAATCAGTTAGTACTAATAAAAATGTAATTTGTTATTGTAAATTATATAGTTATATAACAGTATTTGGGCTTGATGGTTAAAGTATATTAATTATTTATGTGATAATCATAGTAGTTTTATGTCCTTTTTCCCTTTTGCTATATTGAATAAAACCCACAAAAAAAAACGCATTTTGTAATTACTTTTGGTGCATTTAATTCTTATATGTACTCATCTTTAGATAAATAGTTGAAATTACGAGAATTATTTGGTATACTAGGCATAGTGATATTTCCTTTTTTGTTTTTTTGGTAAATATATTATAAAGGAAAATCACTTTTTTTATAGTGATTTTTGTTGCATTTAATTTTTCTATGCCCCTTTTTTTTATTTTAGGTATTGACAAATAAGGTGTTATGTGATACAATTTAGGCATATAGGAGAGGGATATTATGAACATTAACGAAGTTAAACAATTAAATAAGGACTGCATTGCTATTCAAGGTAGATATGAAATATTGAAAATTAAACAAGCAATGGGAGTTGATTGTAACAGTGAAATTTTTAATGTAAGTGGCAGTAGAAATGATTTTATCACAAAATTAAATGAACAAAAAGACAACTTCAATGTTGTTTACAAAGAAGTTAGAGATGCACTTTTTCGTGATTTAAAGAAGAGAAATATGCAAGCGGTAGGGTTTGCGTGCCGAATTGGTGACGATGGTAAAGATGCGTATTATGCTTGCGGGTTATATGATTTAGGCAAGGCTAAGAGTAAAGGGTATAGTGCTTTGGAAGCGGCTCAAGCAGGTTATGGTGTTGTAATTGGCATTGTTGTGCAACCTATGGACAAACCTAAAAATATGATTGAGAGCGAAGTTTATGGAGATATAATCAATGTTTTTGATGCAAAGTCTCATTATGGAGTTACTCCTTTGACTATTAGAAGTTATAAGAACTTCAAAGAACAAAATGGTTATTATGATGAGATTTTGTGGAATGCTGTATCAAAGAACTTTGAAGATGTTAAAGAGAGTGAGGTTGAAGTTGAAGATGAGAAAAAAGAATATCAATCAACTTTACATATTTTAGATAAGTGCTATGTTAGACCTTACACTGAGATTGGTTATTTTAATGAAGCAAAACCTTATGTCCCTAAAAATGATGATTTGACTAAATAATTTAATTTAGTTATAAAAAACACACTTAAATGTAATCTTGTAAATATAAATGTGATTTACAAGAACTACTATAAGTGTGTTTTTGTGTTATGCTTGTTCAAAATGACAAGAACTACTTGGTGTAGGTGGGAAAGTTTGACCTTTTTGAAGGTCTACTGTGTTGATAACTTCGCCGTTCTCATCAATCATTTTGTATTGACCTGATTGTGGAGCGGTTTCGCCTGATCTAAATTTCATATTAACCTCCTCGGGTATATTTTGTGTGCTTATTAATTTTTTATTCATAATTATTTGATTTTTTATAAATTCGACACAATTTTTTATAAATTCGACACAATTTTTTATAAAATGACATATTTTTAATTAAATAATTAATTTTATAGTTCACGAATCAAAAAAGTCGATTAATATGATTGTTTTTTTTTGTAATATATAATATAATATAGAAAGTCTTAAGGTCGCATTTATATTAGTTAGTGTGAGTTAATTTATATAGATGTCCTTAACTTATAAAGAGGTTTTTATGATTAAAATTATTTGTGATTCAACTTTGTCTATTCCTAAAGATATGATTGAGAAATACGATATTTCTATTGTATCATTGAAGATTAGTTTGGGAGATGTGGAGTATGTGGAGAGCACTCCTGACACTTATCACGAGTTCTATGATATGTTATTAAGTAGCGAAAAATTTCCTAAAACTACTCAACCATCAGTTCAAGATTTCGCTGATGTTTACCACAAGGTGGTTAGCGAAGGTAATGAAGCGATTGTATTCTGCATTGGTTCTGTATTATCAGGTACTGTGAATGGGGCAACTACTGCTTTAAGTTTGGTGGATGGCGCTAGCGACAAAATTAGCGTTATTGACACTCAAAGTTGTAGTCAAATGGGCTTAGCGATAGTTGAAGAAGCAATCAAAGATATTGAGAATGGCTTGTCTAGAGAGCAAGTTGTACAAAATGTAAACGAGAATATCAAAAAAGTTGAAATATGTTTCTGCCCAGATACATTAGAATATCTAAAGAGAGGCGGGAGATTAAGTAGACTAAGTGCTAGAATCGGCGAGATTCTAAAGATTAAACCTATTTTGTCATTTAGGGAAAACACACTAACTTGTGTTCGTAAGGTAATAGGTGTATCAAAATCTATACCTATTTTGGTGGCTAGAATACCAGAGACTGCAAAGAAGATTTATGCTTGTTGTGCTGCTGGGTCTAAACACTTTGAAGCATTATTACAAAAAATAAAAGAAAGATTTCCAAATCGTAACATACTCGAAGGGTTAATTTGCCCTGTAGTTACGAGTCATGTGGGGCCTGCTGTTGGCGTCGCTTGGATGGAATAAAAAGGTGATTAAATGAACAAAGATATAACAATGGATAAAATGGTCGCATATTGCAAAGATAATGGTTTTGTCTTTCAAGGAAGTGAAATATATGGCGGACTTGCTAACTCTTGGGATTATGGTCCGCTTGGCGTTTTGTTAAAAAATAATGTGAAAGATGCTTGGTTTAAAAAATTCATTCAAGAGAATCCTTATAATGTGCCTATTGAGAGTGCAATATTGATGAATCCTAAGGTATGGGAAGCGAGTGGACACATTAAGAGTGCTACTGACCCGTTGATGGACTGCAAAAGTTGTAAGTCTAGACACAGAGCAGACCACTTAATCGAGAATTATCTCAAAAAGCACAAAGACATTGATTTTGACCCTAATGGCAAAACTGATGAAGAGTTAGAAAATTTTGTTTTCGAGCACAAAATCGCTTGTCCTATTTGTGGTAAGAGTGATTTCTCACAAATTAGACAATTCAACATTATGTTCAAAACATTCCAAGGCGTTTTGGAAGACAAGACTAGCGAAGTTTATTTAAGACCAGAGACTGCTCAAGGTATGTTTGTAAACTTCAAGAATATTGTTAGGTCAATGAGAAGAAGAGTTCCTTTTGGTATAGGTCAAGTAGGTAAGTCATTTAGAAATGAAATAACCCCTGGTAATTTTATTTTTAGAACAAGAGAATTTGAACAAATGGAGTTGGAATTCTTCTGTAAGCCTGGCACTGATTTGGAGTGGTTCGCTTATTGGAAAGATTTCATACACAAGTTCCTTTTGTCTTTGGGGCTTAAAGATGAGAATTTAAGATTGAGAGACCACTCAAAAGAAGAACTTTGCTTCTATAGTAAGGCTACAACTGATTTTGAATATGAATTTCCTTTTGGTTGGGGGGAATTGTGGGGACTTGCTGATAGAACTGATTATGATTTGAATCAACATATGAAATACAGCGGGGTTAACCTTGAGTACACAGACCCTGTAACAAATGAGAAGTATGTACCTTATTGTATAGAACCTGCGGTTGGGTTGACAAGACTTACTTTGGCTGTGCTTATGGATGCTTATAGCGAAGAGACTTTGGATGATGGTCAAACTAGAGTTGTATTGAAGATTAACAAAGCACTTGCACCTTATAAAGTCGCAGTATTGCCACTTATTAAGAAAATGCACTCGCAAAAAGCAGAAGAAATTTATAATATGTTGTCTAAAGAATTCTTCACAACCTACGATGAGACAGGGAGCATAGGTAAGAGATATAGAAGACAAGATGAGATAGGTACACCTTATTGTGTTACAGTGGATGATGAGACAATCAATAATGGAACAGTTACAATTCGTGATAGAGATACGATGGAGCAACAAACATTAAAAATTGAAGAATTGAAAGATTTTATTAGTAGTCAAATTAAATTCTAAAGATTAAATTGCAACTATATTAGTAGTATTAAGGTTTTCTTAATATAGATTTATATTTGAAATTGACATTTTTTAATGTAGATAATTGTTGCAAATCTATCTCAATATAAATATTGGCGAACATAAATTATTATGTTCGCCTTTTTGTATAAAATAATAATTATTTAACAAATTATATTTAGAGGACAAAAATGTTAAAAAAATATATTGCGTTAATTTGTATTTTGACAATAGTTGTGTGCAGTGGTTGTAGTGCGGGCATAAGGTTATTTGATTCTAAAGAATTAACATATTTAGCAATAACTGATAGCACTATATGGGTTCAGTATGATGATAACAAGGTGCTAAATGAATTTGTAGATAGGTATTATGATGTTCATCTTCAGTCTAATATATTGGATGCTCAAGACAATGGGCATAACAAAATAGGCGAAGTTTTGTACACAATTAAGGTAACAACTAAATACGACAAAGATTTTTATTTTCAATTCTGTGAATATGATAACAACGGAAATCAAGAGTACTATCTACAAAGTCAAATAAGGGGACTATATTATATTTCTAACGCTTTAGATATAGAAGATAGTAACTATATGGATGAATTATTCTATGGGGATATAATTATTATAGATTAGGAAAAATTATGAATAGAGTAGAGATGCAAGAAATTCTTGTTAATAACAGCAACAAATCTAAAGAAGAGTGGTCGAGAAAAATTATTAATACAAAGATGCCTATGTATGTTGTGAAAACTGATATATTAAGAAATATAGCAAAAAGCGTATACAAAAATAACTACATAGAATATTTAGATAGTGAAACATTCGACTATTACGAATATACAATTATTTATTCTAAGGTTCTATCAAAGATTAAAGATTTTGATTTATTCAAAAAATATCTTTATAAATATATACCTTACATAGATTGTTGGGCTAGTTGCGATAGTATAGATTTTAAGTTTAAAAGCAGTGAATATGACAAGTACTTTGAATTATCAAAAGAATTAATTAAGGACTCTAGGACTTTTGCAAGAAGAATAGGCGTTTTGATATGGTTCAAAATGCTTGATAGCGTAGAGTATACAAACAAAATTTTTGAGTGCATTAATTCACTAAAAAATGAGAAAGAATATTATGTTAATATGTGTATATCTTGGTTTTTGTGTGATGCTTTCATTAAACAAAGAGATTTGACAATAAAATTTCTTTCATTACAAAATGTAAACGAATTTGTTTTGTTGAAAACCATCAGCAAGTGTTGCGATAGTTATAGAGTAAGTCAGGAAGATAAAACGCTTCTAAAGGAAATGAGAAAAAATATTAAAATTTAACAAATAACAAAAGATTGATTTAATCAATGTACCAAAGTATATTAATGAAATTAATTTAAGTATATAACATTTAACAATAAACTAAAATTAGTTAACTAAAAGAAATTACATATAAATATTCATTATGATAATATGTCTATGTTATTAATTAAATATTAATTTAATAGAAATTATAAAGTTAAATTTGTAATCATTATTATAATTATAATGTATTTTAATTATTATATTTAATAAATTATTTGAATAAGGGAGTTATTATGGACAAGTCTTCTAACATAAAACAAAAAAGTTCTAAACTTATGCTTATTGTTTATAGGCTGTTTTTAAAATTGGCATTTGCCTTTTTGGTATTAGCAGGGTTTGTTGTTTATCAAGAAAGAGTACAATTTGATAATCCTACTTTTGTTTTTGCCATAACATCAAGTTTAATTTTTGCGGTGTCGTACCTAGTGAGTTATTACTTATATAAGTTATATAACAAAAATAAATTTGAGTTTGTCAAAAAGGACCCATTGAAAACTCAAATAGTTCTAATGTGTAGATTTATTTTGTTTGTAATAGGCGGTGTTGCGTTTATAGGCGGGATGTATCTATCTTTCATACATTGGGTAGGGTTAATCATCGCTTTATTGGGACTAGGTATAAGTGAATTGTTATTTGCAAACAAAAGATTGACTTCTCATTTGTCAACTTTTTGTGAGAATTTAGCCACTGGTGTTTTGTTCGGGTACATTTACTTAAGCGCTATTTATGGACTTAATGCTACTATAGTGTTATTTTGGGCTATTACATTAATTTTATTATTTTTGCAAGAATATTTTTACCATTTAACTAATATTCATAAACATAGCAAAGAGAATGTCAACAAGAGTGAACTATTTAGAATAAGGGCAAAATACTTTGTTAGAAATGCACTATTGTATACAATCTTGTATGTGATAGTAGCGGTATTTGCTATAACTAATTTGTATTCTATTATCACAAGTTCAAGTGTGGCAACAATTTTCTTCCAACTTCTACCTTTAATCATAAGTATTATTACAGTTGTTATGTTATTATACACTACATTTCATAAGCAAACTACTAATGAATTACCTAATTACAATTTAATTGCTGATGAAAAAGAATTTAAAAATCAAATATATAAGTTAAATAGTGATAAAGTTAACAATGCATACAACTATGTAGTATCTACTATGAATACAAAAAATGGTTTTAGTCGTGTAACAGGTGAGGACTACTACTATCATCCTATTAATACTGCTAATATATTACTAACAAATGGGATAACTCAAGAGAGTACAATCGCAACTGCATTATTACATGACTGTATGGAAGATGTTAAAGATTGCAGTTATGAAACTATTAAAAATTTAACCGATGATAAAATAGCAAATAGTGTAGCTTTGCTTACCAAAAAGAAGGGTATAGACTACAAAATTGATAGCAATATGTTAGAATATTTAAATAATATATTGAATGACAGGGATGCAACATTAGTTAAAATTGCTGATAGAATGCACAATATATCCACAATGACTACTAATTATAGTGAAAGTGCGAAAGAACGAAAGCGAGAAGAAACAAAGAAGTATTTTATTCCATTTGTGAATAATGCATTAAATAAATATACTTTAGACAACAATTTTTTAAGAACAGCACTAAATTTTTTTGAAATGCTGTGATTATTCTAACTTATTTCTTACAAACAATTTTTAAAAACATTTATTAAATTACAACAAACAACAATAAACCTTATTATATAACTCCGCTATGAAAGTGGGGTTATTTTTTAGTTGATAAGTGGGGCAAAATGTGCTATATTATGTGTATGGATATTAGAGTTTTAAGGTTTTATAGAAGAAAAGATGGATTTGTTGAAGTATTTAAACAAATGCAAAGCAAACAAAACCAGAGAATGCAGGTGCTTGTTGTTCCAGAGAAATTTGGTCTAAGTGCGGAGAAAGCAATGTTTGAAAGCACTCGTTGTGGGGCATCATTCTTTATGGATGTTACAACTTTTGATAGGTTAGCAGATAAGTATGTTATTTATAAGAATATTCAATATTTATCAAAGTCTGCAGGCGTTATGCTTATTCAAAAGATAGCGCAAGACATAGCGGGCGATTTGAGCGTTTTGTCAAAGTCGTGTTCATATAATGGGTTTTGTGAGAATGTTTTCAACACTATTATGTTGCTAAAAAGTAGTGTTGTATCACCGAATGCACTCAATGAAGCGTTAGGTAGTCTACAAGATGTGTCAAAATTAAAATTACAGGACATTCAAAAGATTTATGATATCTATGAAGATACTATCAAGAATAGATACATTGATAGTGCTAATAAGATGGATATATTGGGTAAAGAACTACAATATGATGATGACAATAATAATATTGATTTCTATATATATTCTCCTAAAATTACTAAACAAATACTAAATGTTTGTGATAAATTAATCAAAAAATCTCATTCAATAACATTTATGATAGATAATTATCAAGATGATAGCATAATCTATGACGATAATTTTGATAAGATTTATTCTCTAATTAAGGCTAATGGGAATAAATACGAAGAGAATACTATTCAAAGATTTGACAGCATTAGCACGCAAATTAAGAGTGTCGGTAGCACAAAAAAATTTACTAACAAGAATGTTAGATGCTATAATCTAAAGAATATCAAAGAAGAGATAACTGCGGTATGCGTTGATATCTTAAGGAAAGGCGACAGGTACAAAGACAATGCAATATTGGTATGCGATTTACCTAAGTATCAAACAACAATTCAAAAAATATTTGATTCTTACGGCATTTCTTACTTTATAGATACAGAACAGACATTGCTTGAGTTAGCACCTACTAAATTTTTGTTACAAATGATTAACATTATGTACGAATTTAAGGTAGAGAAAGTGTTATCAATCATTAAAAGTGGATATTTTGGTTATGTAGATGATGAAATCTACAATTTTGAACTCTATATTCGCAAATGGGGAATTAACGAGAGAAATTTCTTCAGTGATAACAAACCGCAAGATGAGTTGTATGAAGACTTCAACAAAATATATGATAATTTTTGTCAAATCTTTAAAAAACTCAAAAGTGATTTGCAAAAATGCAAAATTTATAATGATTATATCAATATTATAAAGCAATTTTTGGTTGACTACGATATTGAGAACAAAATATTGAGTGAATGTGATAATTTATCTAGCATACAGCAGATACAAAAGTCAAAACTTTTTGAGCAAGTCTACAAAAAATGGCAGACACTCTTCGACCAACTTAGTAGCATTTTGGGTTTCAATGTAGTAAATATTAAAGATTTCTATTTAGTACTTAAAGCAGGACTTAATAGTGTTCAGGTTAAGACTCCGCCTTTGACTGTAGATTGTGTATACATTGGACAGGCGGGTACTGCTATGATTTATGACTACAAAAATGTATATGCTATTGGATGTATTGAAGGGGCTTTCCCTACTTATAATCAAGATTGTGGTCTTATCCTAGATGCGGAACTCGACAAAATGAGAGACATAGCACAGATAGACCCTACTATTCGTGCTGTCAATGTTGAGAATTTTTGTAATATCATAAATAATTTGGCTTGTACCGACAACCTATGGTTATCTTATCCTATTAGTATGTTCTTTGTTGAACAAAGACCTGCTACTTTACTTAACAATATAAAAAGGTTATTTATTGTAGACAACAAAGAAATACCTTTCTTATCTTATCAACCATTAACATTGTTAGATGACCCTACAATGTTGGCAAAAGATATTAACACTTCAAGTTGTGCGGAGACTTATATAAGAGAATTGTATAATCTTAAAGAGTATAACAACAAGCAAATAGAGTATAGAATTAATGGTATAGCGAAGAAATTAAATATAATTCTTCATTGTGAAGAAGAACTACCACAAATACCTAGACAATTAAAGACAAGCAGTGTATCACAACTACAAGTGTACTTTGACTGCCCATACAAAAATTTTGTTCAGTATGGTCTTAAATTAAAGGAAAACCCTGATAACACTATTAAGGCTATTGATGTTGGTAATTTTATGCACAAGGTGGCAGAGTTATTTGGAAGATATTTGATAAAGAACAAAATTAGTTTCGTTGAAGATGAGAGTATATTTGATACTATTTGCAAAAAATCTCTCAATGAATTTGAGTACAATGAGAGTGGTAAAAAGGGCAAAATTCTTGACTCTAAACAAAAGGCTATTATCAAGAATTTGATTAACTCTGCTAAACTTATGTTGCGTGCTATTAATGAGCAGAATAAATTGAGTTTATTTAGAATTGTCAATGTAGAGAAAAATATTAGTCTAAAGATTTCAAATGGTGAATTTGATACTTTGATTAGTGGTAAGATAGATAGGGTCGATACTTACAATAATTATGTTAGGATAATTGACTATAAGACTGGGAATGAAAGTTTTAACAAAATTGATTTGTTGAGTGGAAGAAGAATTCAATTATTCGTATATTTGGGAGCATTACAAAAATTAGAGAAGTTATGCCCTGTAGGTGCGTATTATTTTAAAATCAAAGATGACTTTACTTCTCCATACAGCGATAAAGATTATTTGAAGACATACTGCTTGAATGGCGTAACAGTAGATACAAAAGAATTAATCTTAGCACAAGATACTTCATTGAGTGAAGATAAACCTAGTAGCGATATTATACCTGTAAGGTGTTCTTTTGGTAAGGAATTTAAGTTAGATGGGCGTCGTGCTGGTGCGTATAGGAGTGAGAAAGTTCAAGAATTTATTGACTACGCATTAGCAATCTTTGCACAAGGCACAAGAGAAATAGCGCTAGGAAATATTAACAAGTCGCCATATGATAATGCGTGCAAGTATTGTAGTTACAAGGGCGTGTTATGTATGGGAAATAAAAATTGTAGGAAAATAAAAAATATAAAGGACAACAAATGACAGAAGAGCAACAAAGAGCGGTCGACACAGTAGATAAGGCGATTATAATCTCTGCTAATGCGGGCAGTGGTAAGACAAGTACGATGGTAACTCGACTTGTGTCTATAATTCAAAATGGCTTAGCACAAGTCAGCGAAATATTGGCATTGACTTTCACAAAAAGTGCATCTACTGAGATGAAACAAAGATTAGTAAATAGTTTACAAAAAATGTTAAGCGATAATGTCGAGCAAAAAAAATACATTGAGAAACAAATTAATGAATTAAATGTAGCGGACATTAGCAGTCTTGATAGTTTCTGCCAAAAATTAATAAAAAAATACTTTTATGTACTTAATATTGACCCAAACTTTAATGTAATAGATGAAGTAGAGAGTGGGTATCTAAAGGCGAGTGCGCTAGAGTCAACATTAATTAAATATGCAGATATGGATGAATTCAAAGACTTTACACAGTTTCTTAAAGACACTAAAAAACTTGACAATGTCAGTAAATTGATTTTGAGTTTTGCAGAATTTCTATTTACAGTAGTTGACTACAAAGATTTTATTAATAAAGCAGTTGATAGCAAGCAGTGCTACTTAGATTGTGTGTCATTTTTGTTAAATAGATTCAAAGATTTAATATGTCATTACAAACCTATATTCAAAAATTATCTTGATATTATAAATAAGTATGACTATGAGTTGTTAAAACCTAATTGTGAATTAGTTGTTAAATTTTGCAATCAATTTAATAAATTTGATTATGAAGAAATGGAAAAATTGAAATATTATCCTACATTTGTTGATTTTCCAAAGAGTAGAAAGAATCGTGAGATTGAAGAATTAGAACTTCAGCGTGATATCAAAAAAGATTTAGACTTATTTGAAGAAGACATTTCTACATATCTACAAATATTTTGTTATGGCAATTTGGATGAAACAAAAGCACATTTTGATAACTCGTTCAAAAGCGTTGTATTTCTTTGTAGAATGACAGAAAGTTTTATTGACAATTACAATGAATTAAAACAGACAAGAAATGTATTTGATTTCACTGACTTAGAAGATAGGGCAATAGAGATTTTGCAAAATGTCAATGTACAAAATGATGTCAGGTCTAAATACAAATTTATTTGTGTAGATGAATTTCAGGACACTAACGAGAAACAAAGTGCTCTGCTTAGTTATATTTGCGGGGAAGATAACACTTTCTTTGTCGGCGACCCAAAGCAAAGCATTTATAACTTTAGACAATGTGATTTAAAAATTTTTGTTAGGTTAATCGAAGAATTTAAACTCGACAAATCAAAATTAGCATTATCATTTAATCAAAATTTCCGTAGTCATAAATTAATTTTACAATTTGTTAATAGTGTATTTGTTAGAATTATGACTAAAGAAGTTACAAATATTGACTACAAGAAAGACAATAGGTTTGAAAATCTTAAGTGCTTAAGATTCAAAATGCGTGGCAAAATAGGTAGGGCAAAAAAGGTTAATTACATTGATAGAGTCAAAATATTTGTGCTTAGTAAAAAAAGTTCAGGCAATTATTTAGATAACGCTATACTTAAGTGTAGTATTAGTAAGGTCGCACATAACTTTAGTGGAGTCTATAAAACTACAAAAAAGGGACAAGTATACAGTGTTATTGAGAATCAAAATAACAAGGTACAGTACACTAAGACTACTGAAGGTCATATCGCTGTACAGTATATTATGAATTTTTTTGACAAAAAAATAAAAATAACAGATATGGAAACTAAACAAAAACGACCTGTAAAATTCTCTGATTTTGTAATTTTGCTTAGGAATAGAAATAGTTTTCAAATGTATATAAATGCATTCAATGAATATTCAATTCCTGTGAGTGCAAAATTTAAGTTGAATCTTATTGAATTACCGCATATACAAATGCTCATTAATGTACTGAAATGTGTATCAAATATTAAGCAAGACTTACCATTATCAGCAAGTCTCAAATTAATTGGTGGTTTGAGCGAAGAAGAGTTATATAAAGTGCGACAAAAATATGTTGAAGATTACTTCTATCAATCTGTTGATAAGTTCTATAAAGAAGAGACTCAAAACGAAATTATTGTGGATAAATTAAAGAAATTTTTTGACAAAATCAAAGAATACAAAATAATTGCAAGGAATTTTAATGTGTCTAGTCTATTAAATCATATAATGAAAGATAATAACTTATATAATTATTTTCTTTCACTTGAAGATGGGGCTGATTTAGTAGAGCAAATTAACTTATTTTTGTCAAAACTTGAGAATAAATCATTTGATGAGAATTTAGATGAGTTTTTACAATTTATTGAGAATTACAAAAAAGCCTTTGAAGTTGATTTCTCAACTGTTTCAAGCGAAAATTGTGTTAAGATAACAACTATCCACGATAGCAAAGGGCTTGAGTATCCTATCACTATTGTTGGTGGATGCGGTGATTCATTTAACTTAAGCAAAAGAAGCGACTTTGTGTATTCTAAAGAACTTAAAGTGGGTTGCCTAGATGCTGATTTAGACAAAAGAGTTAAATATCCTACTATCAGTAATGGTGCGATATTTATTCAAAAGCAAGTCGAAGAAATCTTAGAAGAAATGCGTATTTTGTATGTTGCGTTGACTAGACCTAAAGAGTATCTAGCATTAATAGGTACTGAAAGTAAGTTGAAAGGCAACCTTAATGATAATTACACTATACTTAATTGTAGAAGTTTCTTTGAGTTTATTTTAGATAAAGAATAGGGGAAATGTTATGTATTATAAGATTGATAAAGTAAAAAATCTACAGAGAATAGTACTGCCGAAGGTTCAAAATAATAACCTTAAGTGTGATGAAGACTATGCGAATAAATTTGTAGATGAACTTAACAAACCATATAAGCATTATGATAGTACTAAACTAACTATAAAGAATTCAGTAAGTGCTATATTAAGTGAATTTCAACAAGATAAGGAATTTAAGAAAGATGAATTTTTAACTAAACCATTATACGAGAATACTTTACTTGAAAGCACGGAATTAGGTATAGCGTACCATAGTGCAATGCAGTACTACGAGATAAATATTCCTGATGATTTATTTTTGGATAGGGTAAAAAGTAATCTTACACAAACGCAGTGGGAAGCATTAGATGTAAATAAAATTATTAATGCAAAAAACAAAATAAATGAAATGATTTGTGATAAAGCAGTTAAAATATACAAAGAACAAAAATTTATGATGTACATTCCATATAACAAGGTATTTGTGGATAGTCAAAATACTGATGAGATATTAGTACAAGGTATAGTAGATTTAATGATAGAATTTAATGACAAAATTATTCTAATTGACTACAAAACCAATAAGACTAGAAATGCTAACAAACTCAAAGACACTTATTATATGCAGTTAAATCTATACAAAATGGCGGCGGAAATAAGTTTTAAGAAAGAAGTCGTACCTTGCTTATATTCTTTCTCTATGGATGAATTCATATACTTTAATTGATAAATATTAATGTCAAAGTATTAAAATATACATATATAACAACATTATATTATACATTTAATTACATTAAAATAATCTTTTTGTGGTAAAATCGCATTAGTTACAAAAATAAAATGACATATAGTGTCGAAAATTAGCAGGTATGTTGCTTAATTTCGACACTATCTTTTTTGATTTACAAAAAAAATATAAAAAACTTCAAAAATTACAAAAAATAATGCTTTTTTGTTTGACAATTTTATTGCTAATTATTATAATTTAACTATATTTGACAATTTTCGCAAATAATTCAAATTTTGGGTAGTTTGGTTGTATAATTGTCTTTAGAATACAAATGCTATTATGTATAAAGGAGATTAATATGAATACATCGCTTTTGGCAGTTTTTGATTCTATAGAGAACTTTTTTGCTACGATTGCTGATGCTCTTCAATTTGACATCTTAATGTGGGTGTTCTTGGGCATTTTTGTCTTGCTCATTGTTATGACTCTCATTAGATTGAGATTCACTTATGAAGTGCGCGCTATCAAATCTTTCAAAAAAATTAATAAGTATTTTTTGAAGAAACCTTATATTAATGAGTCTAATTTGGTCGAATTTAATAGACTTATGAAAAAAATTCCTTATCAACTTCGTGATAGATGGCAATTTTATATGCTTAACCGTGAAGGTTTGCCTAGTAGTGAAATGACACTTTATCACTGCGTTGAACAACCTATTAAGACTTCTAACTACAAGTCAACTATTGTTATGCTTAATTATGTAGTTAGAATTTGTACTGTACTATGCTTAATTTTGAGCCTTTTTGCAGTAGGTAGCAGTAGCGTTTTGACACCTTTAACTTTGGTGCGTGGATTAATTATCCCTGCATTATTCTATATTCTTTGTCAGTTGTACATATATTTCCTTAACGCTAGATTCAATGTCAACAGTATAGACTTATATGAATATTATCTGTCATTCATTAGAAATCTTGATAAGGCTTCTGCTTCTATCCCTGATTATGTTGACTATGAATTGTTATTCACTGATAAAGAAATTAGAGACGGTATCCCTGTCTTGAGAGAGTATCTCGAAAAAAGAGCCTTGCTTGACAAAATCGCTAGAGAGAAGGCTAAGCAAAATGAAAGTGAGAGAGAGAATTTTGACTTTACTTCATTAGGTATTGATGGTTCATTGCTTGTCGAAAGGGCGATGACTACTTCTCAAGATTATTTGAATAATAGAAATAGACTTAGAGACGAGATTACTAAACTTGAAAGTCAAAAAGATAACTATAATCAACAATATGTCGCTGTTGAGAAAGACAATCAAAAGAAATTGCAAGCAATCAAAGAGAATTTGGCGCGTCTACAATCACAACTTGAATCATCCGCTAATAGAATTGAGACAAACTATATCAAAAAGCAACAAGACCAAGAGAAATCAAAACAAAATGAGATTGAGAAGAATCTTGAGGACTTGCACGTTAAGTATGCTCAACAAATGGAATTTTTGGAGAACGAAATTAAAAAGAGACAAGATGAGATTGAGAAAGATAAGGCTCAAGTCTCTGAACAAATGGACGCAGAATTCCAGACATACAATGAGAAAGTTTATACAATTTTAAGAAATAAGATTGACCAAGATGATGCTGATGGACTTAAAGTTACTCGTGCTGAATTAGACGAGACAAGAGACAAACTCGCTAGCGAAATTCAAGCAAAAGAGAACCTAGCGCTTACATTAGACATTAAGCAACAACAAATTGACACAATGCAAAGTTCTATCGACGCATTGAATGATAAGATAGCGAAATTAACTTCTCGTGATAAGAGAAATATTGCTAAGATGTACGATGAGAACATTGAATTAAAGAAACAACTTGCTGAATTACAACAAAAAGAAACTCAAGCAAATAATGAGAATGCTGATAATGGCGAAGTTGTATATTATGACAAAGATGGTAATGTAGTAGACTTCAGTCAATACTATGATGAGAATGGCTACTTTAAAGAATTCCCTAAGGTATACGACAAAGACGGCAATTATTATGATTTCGCTGATTACTATGATAAATATGGTAATCCATTGACAACCGAAGCAACTGAGACTGCTGAAAGTGGAGAACAACCAAAAGAAGAACCACAACAAGTAGAACAAGCGGTAGTTAGTGAGACTAGCGAGCCTACAGAACAAGATGTCAAAGAGCCACAAACTGAAGAACAAAAAGCGGAAGCAACACAATCTGAAGGTAATAATGAAGACAATGATGAAGTCGTATATTATGACAAAGATGGTAATGTAGTAGACTTCAGTCAATATTATGATGAGAATGGGTACTTCAAGGAATTCCCTAAGGTATATGACAAAGACGGCAATTATTATGATTTCGCTGATTACTATGATAAATATGGTAATCCATTAACAACCGAAACAACTGAGACTGCTGAAAGTGGAGAACAACCTAAAGAAGAAGAGCCACAACAAGTAGAACAAGCGGTAGTTAGTGAGACTAGCGAAAATAATGAAAATGCTAATGTCGAAGATAGTAAAGCAAAAGAAGAACCAAACGAACAATCTAATGACAATTATGATGATGTTGTATATTACGACAAAGATGGTAATGTTGTCGACTTTGAGAAGTACTACGATGAGAATGGGAAACTCAAAGAGTTCCCTAAGGTATACGATAAAGACGGCAATTATTATGATTTCGCTGACTATTACGATGAGAACGGCAATTTGCTTGATAATGTTAAAACCGAAGCAGTAAACGAAGATAATAAACCAGAAGAAGTTGAGAACAGAGAAGAGAATGTCGAAGATAACAATATCTCTAATGTTGAAGAGAAACCACTTACTACAACAGACAATCAAATAGTTGTTCCTGTAGAGCAACCTACAGAACAAAAAGAAGAAGTTGTAGAACAACCTAAGAGAAAGCGTGGTAGACCTAGAAAGGTTCAAACTGAAGAAGGACAAGAACCTAAAGCGACAACTTCTACTACAAAGAAACCAGCTACTAGAAAGGCGACAAGAAAGTCTTCAACCGATACAACTGAAGGTGCTACTACAAATGTTGAGGGTGAAGCAAAGCCTGCAAGCAAAAGAGGTAGAAAGAAAGGTAGTAAAAATTCTACTAACAATAAACCAAAGACAACAACTAAAAAATCTTCTACATCTTCAAAACCTAAAACAACTGCAAAAAAATCAACAACTCCTAAAAAATCTACTACTGCCAAAAAGTCTACAACAAAGAAACCTTCTACAAAGACAAAGAAGGCAGATGAAGATTTAGATAAGATTTCGGGGCAAATTGACAGTGAGAATGCAAAACTTGAACAAAAGCAAGCAGACTTGAAGAACAAGATAACTCAAACACTGTCAGAACTTCAAGAGAAACCAACTGTTGATAGGGACCTTGAAGAGATAAAAGAAATCATCAAAAAGTTGAAGAAACAAGCAACAGAAGTTAATAAGGGCGAGAATGGTTTGACTGAGAAGGAACAAAAAGACATTAATAAGCAAATTAACAAATCACTTAGTGAGTTATTAATGATAATGGCTAATAAGTCAAAGAAATAATAAATTGAACATTTAAACTTATTTGATAAAAAAAAGGACATATTGATTAAATTTAAGATATGTTCTTTTTTTAGGCTCTTTGTCAATAATGGGGGTCGACTAAGTCATAGTAAAGAATAAAATTTTTCATTCCCACCCAAAAAGAAATTTTTTTAGTAAATTTAATAGCCCCGCCACGAATATTATAGCCCCCTTTTGTAGGCATAGCATTCGATATTATAATCCTTCAATTATGTATCTAAAATAGGCAATTATATTGTAAACTAGACAAATTCTTAGATAATAATTTGTTGTATATTTAATTTATTAAATATTTTAATGAGTTATGCGTATGTAATAATATTAGTTTTGTATGTAATATAAAAATGGGTTATGTGTGGTGTAATATTGGTTTTGTATATGTAATGTTAATATTTTATTTGTATATGTGATATTAATATTAGTTATTTGATATTAATTTATGTAAGTTATAAGTTTACATATTATGAATTAGTTGTGTGTGTGTTAATATTAGTTGTGTGTGTTAATTCTAAGATAAGTTATTCTTATGCAATATTAAAGATAATTTATGTTCTTTTTGTTGATTCTCACAAATATTATAGAACTAAAATAAACTGTGCGAGTGTTAATATCAAAAAATGCACATATGTATAATTTATCCTTGTAGTAAAATAATAAAAAGATTTATTGCATAAAAAGTACTAACAAAAAAGATTTATTACAAATAAAATTTATTACAAATAAAATTTATTACAAAAAAGATTTATTATAAAGAAGATTTATAACAAAAAAAGTAATTACATAAAAATGCTTTGAATAGTTAAAATTTAGTTGACTAAAACTTTAAATATATGTATAATATAATCAAATAAGCAAAAAATAATATGAGGTATAATATGACAATTAAGAAATTATCTTCAAAATTGACAATGATTATGTATGCAGTATTAGCACTATTTATTTGTTTAGGAAGTTTCGCTATAATTTCTAACACTAATGCTATAAATTCACAAGCAGCAGTATCTAATGTGGATATTACTTTTGAAAAGTGCCCTGACACAGTTACACCTTTTTGTATTATAAAGTTTTATCCTTCAGAAAATAATAATAATTGGTATTCTTCTGTTCTAACTTTTACTAATTTTCAAATAAATAGTACAACACAGGTACGCGAGTCAATTATTAATGATGCTTTTAGTTTATCAGGAACAGGTAAATTAGAAATAACTGTTCCTATGTATTGTTCTATCACTGAAGGGTTACCTAGTGATGCAATACACAATGGTTCTACTTATTATGTTGACGTTGATAGTGAGACATCTATAAGTGCTATAAAAATAACTTATGATGACCAAGGGTATTTTGGTGGAACTGTAATTATTTAATTTCTTAGTTTGGGTGTATTTTGGGGTTATATACACTAGAAAGCGACTTGTTTTGAGTCGTTTTTTTGTTTAAATTGTCAACTATACATTATATAGTTATACATTATATTAAATAATAGATTAATCATTGTTATGTTAGCAATGTTGTGATTGTATTTTTTTTTGCTTACTTTGTAAACATTTATTTAACTATATACTTACTTTGTAACGATTTGGTTATTGCATACTATCTTTGTACTCATTTATTTGACTATATTTAACTTTGTAAATATTAATTAATTATTGTTGAATAATCGTTTATTCGATAATTAAATAAGTTTATAAACTTATTTTTTATATCTTATATTTACATTAGGTAATAATATGAGTAAAACATTTTATAATAATTTATTAGAAGATTTTATCTTAATTATTATTACTTAATTATTATTACTTAATTATTATTAATTGTATATAATTTAAGATACTAACAAATAATTTATAATCATAGGTATGTTTAGATATTTTGTTTAATAGTTACAAAAATTTTTTAAAATACAATAATTTCAAACAAAAATAAAAATTATATAGTATAATTGATTGATAAGGAGGTTGTTATGGCAAACAATGCAAGTAACGAAACTACAAAAAAAAGAATAAATATGATAGTATTTGCAGGGGTAGCGGTGGCAGTTGTGGTTGCTGCGTTCATTGCGGTATTTATTATGTTTAATAACAATAGTCAAAAACCTGCAGGCACTGTTCAATTTATGACTAACCCTTCATGTACTATGGTTATTAATAACAAGGATAGAGTTATTGAAGTCAAGTATGACAATGAAGATGCGGAGACAATTTTCTCTAAGACTAACCTAGAAGGCAAGACTATTAATGAAGCAGCACAGTTATTTGTTAAATTAAGTTGTGAGGCGGGGTATATTGATACCGATTATAATTCAAATGGACAGAAGGTTGAAATAATTGTAACCTATAATGATAACGGCAAGATTGATAAACTACAGAATCAGTTAGTTAGCACTATAAATAAATATTTTGATGAGAATGGTGTTATTGCGGCGGCTGTTTGTAGTAGAATGGATGAATTAAAACAACAAGCACAAGAGTTAGGTACAGATGTAAATTTGTACATTTTGTCTCAAACTATTCTTTCATTCTCTGAAGAATACACTCAAGAAGAATTGTTACAAATGAGTGAGCAAGAATTGCTTGATATAATCAAAAATAAGATGCAAGAATTAGAAGGTGTGGCTTGCCAATATTATAATGAATATTCAAATATGGCAAAAAATAAATTACAAGAATTAGAAAATAAAATAAATGCTATTTTAAAACCTGTATTTGAAGCAATAGGCGAATTTGATTTTGAATTCACATTGGATTTAAAAGTAGGAGACTTAGAGACTCAAATTAATTCTTCACAACTTTCACAACAACTTAAAGATACAGTCAATAATATTATTAAATCACTAGAAGATTCTATTAATAAAATTGTCGATGATGTTAACGCTGAGATAGAAGAAGCAAAAAATACTATTAAAGAACAAAGTGATAGTATAATTGCTGATGCTAAAAAGAAACTTGAAAGCAGAATCGAAATGTATGAGAAGAGTTTTGAAGAACACAAACAATATTTTAAAGAACACAAAAAGCAAATTCAACAAAGGATACAACAATATAGAGATAGTTTAGTTGCTACTCAAAACTAAAAGATGCCCCCAATATATTTGGGAGCATTTTTTGTATTAAATCATCTTTGATTAATGAACGCGTAATGTAGGTATTTATAAATTATGTAAGATACATAGTAAAAACTTAATTGTGGCTAAGATATTCACACAAAATAGATTTTATCTTAATTAAAATGTTAAGATAAAAGTATGTGTTATTACTACATTAAGTTATTCTTTTATTTGCAAGTTAAAGAATAAAAAATAAACTTCTGTGCATAGTAAATATATATCATTGCAAAAATTTTTGTAAGGTTTGCACATTTATATAATTTATACATAAAATTCTTATAAAATGCTTGCATTTTTATTCATATTTTGATATAGTAAAATTGAATTACAAGATAATTAAATTGTAATTTAATCAGTTTAATTAGGAGGGTTATATGAACAAAAGTTTATTTTCAGTGGTTTGTATTATATTTGCTGTAGTAACGGCATTTACATTTAGTGCTTGCTCAAAAAACAAACCGCAATATGTCGCTTATAGCGATATAGGACAAAATGCTGTGCAGTCTATCGTCAATGCAGAGTATTTAACAATCAACTTAAATGAAGTAGAAGTTAAGTCTGGGGAAGAAGTTGTAAGTAAAATTAAAGGGCAACTTAAGTTGAGGAATAATGATAAGGGTTATGATGCTCTTTTTGCATTAGATGTTATTGTTTTTAACAATCAAATACAAAACAACTCTGATGTCATTTATTATAACATTTATAGCAATATAAATGTGGCGTATGTTAATGGCAATTTAGCAATTATTACTAAAGAATATCAAAAGAATGTTGCTGATAATGCGCCTAATACTTTTGTAGACTTCGACACACTTAGCGAAGACGAGTATACAATAAGTAATGATTTTAAAGCATTAGGTACTTTGTACGACTTATTAAATAATGCTGGCGTAACTCAAATGGGTATCGAAGTTGCTGACCTAAAAACTGTTGTGAAGTCTGTTTTGACTAAGGCAACACAAGTTATGGAAGGCCAAGTAGAAGAGAGTGAGGTAGGCTACAACTATAATGTTAATTTAAGTGCTGACGAACTTATCAATGGAATTAGTGGGGTCATTGCTTTGAATATGACATCTTCTCTAGGTGATTTTATCGCTCGTTTGTTAGGTAAGACACAACAAGAAGTTAAAGCAATTATTGACCAACTATTTGTTGACAATCAAACTGTTGGCGGGTTTATTACAACATTAGAGACTGCTATAGGTAAACCAAATTTTGTCAAAAACTTTGTAAATGAATTACAAGATACACTTGGTTTAAGTACTAGCAAAATTGTTAACATTATTAACCCATTGCTTGCGATGAATGGTGTTACAATTCAGTTTACCGCTGAAGAAGGTAAAACTTTATATGATGTTGTCTATCCTGTTGTAAGTGTTTATAGAATCGATGCGCTTATAAATGCTCTCAGTAATAATGGCACATCTGATACTTCTAATGTAGATATGGCACAAATCAAAAATTTGGTTAAGCAAACATTATTTGGGTCTCAAGATGGTACAGAACCTGCTATGACTGTTCAAGAATTAATCACAAATATTGAGACTATGGTTGGCGTGCCAATATTTAGTTTTATTTCTACAATTCAATCAAGTGGTACTGCATTTAATATAGCATTAGATTTTGATTCTAATTATAAATTAAATAGTATGCAAGGTAGTGCAACTTTAAATATCTTTAACAAGGAAGAAGTTGAAACTTCGTTAATGAATGTGGCAGTTAAATTTGATGTAGAATTAAATTATGATGCTATTGCTGATAGTGAATTTGATTCAAAAATTAATTATATTAAAGATAATGTCAGCGTTGGAGAAACAAATACTGTAGTAATTACAAATAAGAAGGTTGCAGACATTGTTGATTACAATATCCAAATGCGTGATGGTACAATTTATTCAATTATAGAAGATGGATTAGAATATGTTGATGGCGGAAATGGTATTGTATATCAATCAAATGATGCAGAACCTGTTGTATATTTAGAGATAAAGCAAGTTAACAATAATGTTGAGATAAAAGTTTACGATGCTTTTATAGACAAAGCATTAAATGAGTATTACAATGAATTTTGTTTTACATTTGTATATGGCGATGGTACATTTGATGCGGTAGTACTAAATATCGTTGCATAATTAAATATGATAAAAAAGATTTCTATAATATGTCGACTAGGGTTGATAAATATAGAAATCTTTTTTGATGAATTAAGGCATAAAAAATGTGACAATTCAATTTGTTGTGTTGTGTTACTAAATCCAAAAACAATTTGTTGTGTTGTGTTACTAAATCTAAAAATAGTATATAATCAAATACTAAAATAATACTAAAACAGTTTTTTATTATACTCAGTACATAGTAGTTAAGAATAATTATACTCAGTACATAGTAGTTAAGAATAATTATACTCAGTACATAGTAGTTAAGATTAATTATATACTATTTATTCACTATTTAATTATATAATATGTATAATATAAAGTTATATAACAGTTAACATATTATTAAATATTATAACTAATAAACTACACAATATAACGACTAATAAAGCATATATAAAATACTAAAACAATGTTAAGGTGGCACTTTATTTAATATAACGGTTATTAAACTTGTACTATAAATAATGCTAAAACAATATTTAAGTGGTACTCCTGACACGACTCGAACGTGCAACACTTGGTTCCGAAGACCAATGCTCTATCCATTGAGCTACAGGAGCATTTAATTATATTGCTAACTATGATTAGAATTATTATAAATTTATAATTGTTTATAACAATTTACAACAATATTTATAACATAGTATACTACAATTATAATATTATGTCTAGCATTTATAACAAAGATAATTTATTCATTGTATGAAAGTAAATTAATGCGAAAGATTAAAGTGTTGTGTTAAATATTAGAGTGTTGTAGCAAAATATAAAGATTATAACAAAAAATAAAATTTTGTAGCCAAATATTAAAAATAGTATGTTGATAAAATTAATTTGACTTTTGAAATTATATTATTTATAATTAACTGTAGGTGATAATATGTTAATTAAAGTTTTAGGTTCTTTGAGTCCATATTCGCATTATGATTCTGCTTGCCCATCTTATCGTGTCTATGATGATGAGATGAATCTATTATTAGATTGTGGAAGTGGGTCTCATAGGTTTTTTGATATGCAAAAAGATTTAAATAATTTACATATCTTTGTATCTCATTTGCATCACGACCACTATAATGATTTGTATAATTATTTGTATTCTTCTTTTGCATTACATAATCTAGGTATAATCAAAGACAAGATACAAGTTTACTTGCCTAGGTATCCTTATGAAATTTATACTAACATTATAAGAGAGCACAATAGTTATGCTGATTTTAATACCATATATGATGGTATGAAAGTTGTAATTGGTGGTGCTACTATTACTTTTTGTGAGATACAACATTCAAAAGATGTTCAAAACTTGGCTATTAAAGTAAATAAATGCGATTCAAGTATTGTATATTCTGGGGATGTCTCGTATATTGATAAGGATAAATTAGCGAATTTTGCTAAAAATTGCGACTTATTAATTTGCGAAAGTAGTTTATTAAAAAAACATAATTTCCCTAGTATTTGTAATCATTTGACCGCTTATCAGGCAGGGTGCATTGCAAAAGAAGCTAATGTACAAAAATTATTGCTCACGCACTTTTGGCCAGATGAAAATCTTAATGAATATGAGAAAGAAGCAAAAAGCGTATTTGAGAACACATTGATTGCTAAAGAAAATTTAATCTTAGAAGTAGGTGAATAAATGAATATAGGTTTTTATGCGGGGAGTTTTGACCCTTTCACAAATGGTCATTTATGTATAGTTAAGAAGGCAAGTCAAATATTTGATAAGGTCATTATTGGGGTAGGAGTAAATCAAAACAAAAAATGTCGATATGATAAGGATACAATGTTATTAGGCATACAAAATGTTTTGAAACAAAATAATTTAACTAATTGTACTGCGGTGCTTTATAATAATTTAACTTGTGATTTTGCAAAAAGTCTTGGTGCTAATTATCTTATTAGGGGGATTAGAAATGCGGTCGATTATGATTATGAGGAGAATTTAGCATCTATTAATGAAGAAATTTCAGGGCTAGATACTATTTATTTAAGAGCAGGTAATCTAGGAGTGGTCAGTTCAAGTATGGTATATGAATTATTTGTTAATAACAGGGATGTGTCTAAATATGTTCCAAAGCAAATTCTAGAAATTATGAAAAAATAATAAGAAATTACTATAATGTTAAGATAAAACTATTTTAACAAATTTTATATTGTAGAAAGTTAAATGATATTATAATTACATTAAATATACAAAGTTACTTAATTATAAATATAATGCTTATAGGTTGTAAACTTATATCTGCCTTTATGATAAACATATTGTTAATATGTCTTTTTGTAGTTCAATATTTAATAAATTTATTAATTTCATTTAATTTAAGGTTTAAGTAATATAGTTAGTATAACAAATTTAATTAATTTAGCCGCATATTTAAGAATAAAAAATAATGCTTAGAATATGAAAAATATCTAATAGAAATTTTTTATATTTTAATCTTCATAGCATAGTTAAATGCTTGTTTTTGAAATGAAATTTTTGTATAATTAATTAATTTTAGACACATTGTGTCGCACACAAAGGAAGGACATAGTGAAAGAGTCGATTCACAGCGGACATAGACAACGAATGAAAGAGAAGTTAATGAATAACAAATCTAAGCAAATGCTAGAGCACGAATTGCTAGAAGTGTTGTTATACTATGTACAACCGCGAAAAAATACAAATGAGACTGCACATTTATTGCTCAATGAGTTCGGTACAATTCAAAAAGTTTTTGATGCTGATTCAAAAGATTTAGTATCTGTCAATGGCGTATCAAATAATATTTGCGCATTTATAAAGTTATTTCCTGAACTTTTTGAGATGTATAACAAAGCACAAAACGCACCTTTAACAAATGTTTCTTCGACTAGACAATTAAAAAATTATGTCGAGCCTATTTTGAAGAATGCGGTTAATGAGACTTTATATATAATATACATTGATGAGAAAGGCGATGCTTTCGCTTATGAACCGTTGACAAAGGGCAATGCAGTACAAATACAATCAAGTATGGGTGAAATATTGTCTTCTATACAAAGAAAATCCCCGAAGGCAATAGCACTTGCACACAATCACCCGTATGGTTCGTGTTTACCTTCAGAAGAAGATGTCGTATCTACTGTCAAAATTAAATATATGTTGAAGATATTGGGAATAGATGTGTATGAACATATTATTCTAGGTGTTGATGGGTATTGTGGTATTATTGACTTAGTCAATCAAGAATATGATAATATGATGAAGGGTATTGAACTCTATACCAAAAATTATAGAAACTCACATTTAATTACTATCTACAAAGATGAAAACTAATTTAATATTTAATATTAAATATTTAGTTGCTATTTTATAAATTTTTAAGTTTTACTATATTCAATTTTAGTATGTCATATTTATATAACAAAAGGTTAACAATTAGTTAATCTTTTTTTGTTAACTATTTATAAAATATAATGTATAATTTTTATCAAATTGATAAAAATATATATGACAAAAAAGCAAATTGCTTTTTGTAGCAAAAAAAGGAGAAATAAATGGACAACAAAAAAAAGACGACAAAAACTGTAGTAAGTTCTACAAATTCTGATAGTACTAATCTACAAAGTGCAAATAGCCAGGCGATGACTAAATCTCGTGGTATGAGTGGGTCAACATTTGCTATCATCGCTCTATCATTATTGTTAGTAGCATCTATTGTACTTGGTTTGACTGGTGCATTCTTCACTGGAAGCGCAAGCGTAGAAGGGACCATCACACTTGGCGACCCTGTAAATATTAGCATTACACAAGGCGGAGCAAGTGCAGAGACTTTGACATTTAGTGGCGCAGCAATGCCTGGTACTGTGTATGACCAAGCAATCGCTATAAAACAACCTGCGTCTACATCTGATTCAGTAGTTCGTGCGAAATTAACATTAACTAACTCTGGTAGTGCTAGTGTTAATGTTGAAGCAACAACTGCTGCAAATTGGACAAAAGGTGATGATGAGTATTACTATTATCAAGGCATAGTCACAGCGGGAGAATCTCATGATTTCGTAACTGCTATAACTGTACCTACATCTTTGACAAACACTGATGCAAATAAAACTTATGCAATTAGCATAGTTGTTGAAGCAATTCAATATGCAAATGGGGCAGCAAGCGAAGTATGGACAACTGCTCCTGAAGATTGGTTATCAAGTTATGGTAATGGGGAACAAGCCTAGTATTATAATGATAGAATAGTAAACAACAAAAAAAGTCTAGCATAAAATTGATTAAATTCAATAAAGATACAATAATTTATTATCTATATTATGTAGAAGTAAATTTTTGTATTTTTTTTATTTGTTTATAAATAAAATAGCGAATAA